>NZ_BLWF01000002.1:351184-658646 GCF_013167955.1 Thermanaeromonas sp. C210 | reverse complement strand
CGATCTGGTCGTACGCCGTGGGCACCGCCCCGCCTACCTTCGATAAACAGAACGTTATCGCCGCCGTCAACGTCGTCTTCCCATGGTCTACGTGCCCTATCGTCCCTACATTCACATGCGGCTTCTTACGCTCAAATTTCTGCTTCGCCATCCCTTTGCCTTCCCTCCCTGACACACCTTGCTTTCCCTATTATGTAGGGTGGTCCTTTTCCCATGGATTATTTCTACGCTTGTCCCGCTTTTCCTCCCCGCTTCCCCATATTATTGCCATCCCGCGGCCCCTAAATTCCGGAACCCCGTGCTTGACTTTGTCCTGCCCTGGCAATAATGTTTACCGAGGAAGGAGACTACTAATGCCACCTTTCATTCTGCTTATCCTGTCTGTTCTCTTGGGAGCAGCGGCTCAAGTCATGCTAAAACTGGGTGTCAACCTAGGGGGTGCCGGGACATCCTATGGGGCCTTCCTTTCCCTTCTCACCAGCCCCTTCGTCCTTTCCGGCATTTTCTCCTTCGGGCTGAGCTTTCTCCTCTGGTTGAAGGTGCTAGCCCTTTACGATTTGGCCTATGCCTACCCTTTCGTAAGTTTAAGCTATATTATCGTCGCCTTGGCCGCCCGGCTCCTCCTCGGTGAGAGCATACCACCCCTGCGCCTGGCAGGGCTGGCCCTGATCTTCCTGGGGATTATCCTGGTGGGACGCAGTTAAAAAATGCCCGCACCGGCTTTGGTGCGGGAGAAAGGGGTGGTTATGACCGGAAAGGTAGGTTTGCCAAGGGTTAGAGCCAGGCAAAGAGGAAAATAACCAAGAGGAGAAAGAGAAACACCAGGGCACCGTCGGCTACCAGGTCGCGCGCCGGCGCCGTAGTTGTTGGCTGCATTTCGATTTGATTAAATTCATCCATCTGGATCCCCCCGATCCGAGTTTTATATTTGCCCGGCAGTCCCGGGTCGGATACCGTTCGCAGTCTGGGCAGTGCGCCCTGCGCCCGTGGAAGGGCCGGCCTGTCCGGCATTCCCTCCTTTTGCCGGGCTGCAGCCCCAGGGCCCTCCGTCAGCCTTCCTCGCCAGGCCTGCCGGGACCCCGGGGCTTACCTGCAGGATCCGTATCTTCTCCCGGCTGTTTCTCTTCGCGCGCCACCCTGGTTTCCCTGTCATTGACAGTTTATGTAGGAAACCGCATAAGGGTTCTAAACCCACCGGGTGATACAACTCAGAGTGTGGGGATCTTCTACACGTTAAAACGAAAGTTAATTATATCGCCGTCGGCCACCACATAGTCTTTGCCTTCCAGCCGCACCAATCCCTTCTCCCTCACCTTGGCCATGCTGCCCAGGGCCTGGAGATCGTCAAATCGGACCACTTCCGCCCGTATAAAACCCCGCTCCATATCGGAGTGAACCTTGCCCGCCGCTTCCTTAGCCCGGGTGCCCTCCCGGATGGTCCACGCCCGCACCTCGTCTTCCCCGGCGGTGAGGAAGGAAATGAGGCCCAGCCTTCGATAGACAGCCCTGGCCACACGGTGGATGCCGGGTTCCTGGATCCCCATCTCCTTTAGGAATACTTCCCTGTCCTCCGGCTCCAGCCGGGCTATCTCCACCTCCAGCTTGGCACACAGGGTCAGAAGGGGGAAACCCCTATGCCGGGCATAGGCCTCAACCTCATCCCGGCCGGGGTAAGAACCCTGGTGAAGCTGGTCTTCATCGATATTGATCACCACCAGGAGGGGCTTGGTAGTCAAAAACTCCATATGCCGCAAGGCCTGCCATTCCTCCTCGGTCAGGCCGGCTTCGGACAGGGGCTTTTCGGCTTCCAGGACCTCTCGGCAGCGCCGTAGGGCCGCCTGCTCCGCCTGCATCTCCCCCTTAATCTTCTTGCTGGCCGCAATCCGCTCCAGCCTGGTTTCTACCAATTGGAGGTCGGCCAGGAGGAGTTCGGCCTGGACGGTATCCAGGTCGCGCACAGGATTGAGGTTACCCTCCACGTGGGGCACGGCTTCGTCCCGGAAAACGCGCACCACGTGGATCAGGGCGTCCACCTCCCTCACGGCGGCCAAAAAGGAGGCTCCAGCCCCGGGGTTAAAGCCGGGCACATCGATGACCTCGAGGGTAGCCGGCGTAATCTTGCGCGGGCGGTAAAGGGAAGCCAGGAAATCCAGCCGTGGATCGGGAATGGGAGCCGTACGGATATTGGTCTTGGTCCGGCCGCCAAAGGCCGAAGTTTCGGCTTCCGACCGGGTAAGGAGGTTAAACAATGTTGTCTTACCTACCAGGGGCAGGCCGATAATGCCACAAGTCAGGGACAAAGGCCTTCACCTCATTCGCAGTAAACTGGGATATACTTACAAAGGCGAAAGCCCCGAAGGAAACCTTCGGGGCCTCTCTGGAGCCCATAACCGGGATTGAACCGGTGCAGCATTTTGACATGCCAGCACCCTTCCACGACGGGCGGCACGTCCGGCCTATTACTATTTAACGCGAACACTGCCGGTTACCCTTAATTGCACTCGGTTAGTGCCCCTTGTTCCCCCGGAGAGGCATATTTGGGCATTCCAAAAAGAATACCGCCATTTGAACCTTGTCCGGGCCGTACAACGTACGCGGATATTCGGTTCTTGTCGTTGGTAACAATAGCATATCTATATCCGGCAGTCAAGCTCTGTCCCGCAGGCAGGGCCGTCAAAGAAAAGGTTGGAGGCTAGCCGAGCCATACATGTCTTCCCGTACCTTATACAGGTGCTACTTAATAAAAGGTGTGCCCTGGTAATTAATCTGTTTAATTTTCTCCTCAGCTTTCTTAACTACATTCTGAGGCAGGGGGGCATATAAAAGGTCCTTGGCGTATTTTTGCCCATCATGGATGGCCCACCAGAGAAACTCTGCCAAGGCTTTCCCTTTGACCTTGTCCTTCTGGTCCTTGTAGACAAGAATGTACGTGTAACCCGCTATGGGGTAGGCGTTCTCCCCAGGGGGATCAGTAATGGAAACGCGCATATCCTCAGGCATAGTGGCCGCTGCTCCTGCCGCTGCAGCTGTAGTAGTTTCTAGACTAGGTTCTACAAACTTACCCGCCTTGTTCTTAATAAAAGCATAGGGTAATTTGTTTTGTATGGCGTAAGCTAATTCCACATAGCCAATACTGCCCGGAGTCTGTTTAACCGTGCCGGCTACTCCCTCATTACCCTTAGCGCCGATACCCACCGGCCACTCCACAGCAGTGCCCTGGCCCACCTTTTCCTTCCAGGCGGGACTTACTTTGCTCAGGTAATCGGTAAAAATACCGGTAGTGCCGCTACCATCCGAACGATGAATAACTACAATATCTTGGTTGGGTAATTTAATACTCGGGTTAAGGGTGGCAATCTTACTGTCATTCCACTTTTTTATGTTGCCAAGGAATATGTCTACGAGGACCTCCGGCGCCAGTTGCAAAGGTTTATCCAGGCCCTCCAGATTATAGGTAACTGCCACGGCGCCTGCTACGGTGGGAATGTGCAAAATCGGCCCCCTAGCTTTAGCCAACTGCTCATCTTTCATAGGAGCGTCGCTGCCTGCAAAATCTACCATCTCATTCAGGATGTTATTAATACCGCCGCTGCTACCGATAGATTGGTAATCTATATTTATATTGGAATTGACCTTTTGAAATTCCTGGATCCACTTGGTATAAAGGGGATAAGGAAAAGAAGCGCCGGCACCGGCAAGGGTCACCAAAGAAATTTGTTCAGAAGGTTGGTTCTCTTGGTGAGAAATTTGCTCCTTCGGCTGCCCGGAACCGCACCCGGACACAAGTATAGCAACTACCAGGGCCATCAGCAGAATAACCCCAATCTTGCTCTTGAGGTTAAGTTTCATAATTGCTATTTCCCCTCCTTGTCTTTTTATCTAAGCGGCAACTACCACGGTAAGTGCTTTATGAGACCGGGGGAATATCAATTTAATTTCAAATTCTCCCTATATTGCATCCCTCCTCCATTACCCTTGAAGCACTAACCCCTGGCCCAACTTGAAAATCTTGCATCCCTCCCTATATAGATTAAAACGTAAGCTACTGGATCGCGGCCTCATCGTCCACCATCAAGACGGCCATAATCCTGACCCTCCTTGGTTATAGGGTAAAACCTCTTAGTTCAATTATAATGCCGAAACATTAAGGCTATTTTGTCTTTAGTTTAAGCCTCTCTTAAGATTAATTTAAAATCGCGTTACGAAGAAGAGGCTAACAAGTGCACCTAACAGCCGCGGAC
Source organism: Thermanaeromonas sp. C210 (assembly GCF_013167955.1). NCBI lineage: Bacteria > Bacillati > Bacillota > Clostridia > Neomoorellales > Neomoorellaceae > Thermanaeromonas > Thermanaeromonas sp. C210. The sequence goes on along the minus strand of NZ_BLWF01000002.1, from coordinate 654,405 downwards.
GGGGAGCCAGCTTCTCCCACGCCCGGGCCACTTCGGGCAATAGCCCCGGTGGGGCAGACAAGCCGGCATTCCATGCACCAAGCACATTCAGTGTCCCGGACTTTCTTTCCTTAGTTAATAAAATACATCACGTCAACATCCATTGGGGATACACGGTTGCACTGACCGCATTTAATGCAGGCCGCCTCCGGTTTTCCGGAAGGTGCAACATGTTCAGGGCCACCGCGGCCGGCAGTTTCATTATCACGGGCACAGGGCAGACAAGCTTGCAGAAAGCCCGGTGGTCTTTATAGATAAAGGCCAGGGACACAGCGATCAGATAATAAAATGCATCGCCGGCAAACATCCACAGCATTTCGCTCTTGTGCAGATAGTCATTCCGCACGTCATAGTTTAAAAACCTTACCAGGACCACCGGTAATAAGACTGAAAGGGCGAAGGTCAGGTATCTTATCTCTTTCAGTTCTGGTCGAACACGACCCGCCTTTTTAATCGGCAGCCAGTCCAGAACGGCCGCTGTCCAGCAGGCCCAACCGCAAAATCCCCGCCCCCAGATCAAAGGCCCGAATACCTTGACAACCATGTAATGGTTGATTCCCTTGGAAAAATAGCCAGCCAGCACCAGCAAAACCACGCCTTCTAAATTGAAAGTTCTCATTGTTGGCGCTCGGGACAAATAGCAAGAGCGCTGGCATAACCATCAAAAGGGCAACCCGCCTTCCTACAGGCCTTTTCTTACGGGGGAGTTTCATCATCAAATATACCCAATCCAGGGAAAAACAACCCGGAATCCCCACCAGCCTATCACGGAATACAGGATCGCCGCTACGGCCAATCCGGCGACCAACGGTACGGTAAAAGAAAACCTGAAGACCGCCCTTAGCCCTCCTTGCCATTTTGGGAGGCGTGCTGTAGTACAAAGGACAGGACACCATATAAACCAGAACACCTACCATCCTCCTAAGGCAACGGGCCCTAACGACAACTGCGTCGGACCAGAGGGGTAAGGGGAGCCACCTACCCTATCCCGTCCTTTCTGCCTACCCGGTAGCGGAAATGCGGCCGCGCTCCCTACTGCGGCATGCTACGTTAGCTTCCGGCCGTGGGCTCTGGCTCCAATTTTACGATGATGGGGGGAGGTACCAATAGAGTTAATAAATCCTGTAGCTGCACTGGGCAATACGGAGAGGTTGGGATTCCTGGTTCTCTTGACAGGCAAGCATCGATGAAAGGGCCGCAGTCGGAATGATCTTTAAAAGTTCGGGGGGTCGAATTCCTTTAGCTCCACCAGCAGAACTAAGGCCTCCCGGTCCCGGGAGGCTAAAAGGCCAAAAATGTTTGTTACTTACTGGAGGTTTCGACATCCAACTTCCTTACTATACTTCAAATTCCTCCACCGCAACCCACCGCGACATCCCTATCCCTTTTGTTACTAAAGGGACACCGGCTCCTTTGTAGGGCGCCGTCATGTACCGCGGACGGCTTAAACTGTCCAGCCTTTTGCCAGACCCAGTTGCTGTACTCTTTCAATCACTTGCTCAGCCACCTGTAATGCCCGCTCTCCATCATGGATATCAAAGGCTTCCGCGGGAATCCCTCCAGGCAGCCCGTTAGGATAGCGTGTAGGAATATAGTACTTATCAAGGGTAGCAGCCTCGGACGCTAAACGACTGAAAGCCTCGTTAATTTCCTTACACCTTGCAACCAGCTCGGCCACTGAGTGTCCCCAGGGGTCTTCTCCTTCACTGTACAGGTAAGCTTTAAGGGCCTTTTCGGCAGCCTGTTGAGCCAGGAAACAGGCTATGTTATAGCGTCCGCCTTCGTGACAGTACCGGGCGTCCTCCAGGTCCCGCCGGGCCTGCTTCAGCCATCTTTTAGCTTCCAGAACGTGCTCGGGCCTCATAGAGTATCTTCCCCTCATTTACTATTTGCCGGATAAACGGTCGGGTCCTCACTAATTCAGCAAACTCCTCCGGCGTATAAACTAATAGATCCAGGGCTACGGCCGGCGATACCGTGCGGTAAATTACATCAAGCCGATCCATAAATCTTAGCTCCGTATCCCATACGACCAACAGATCAAGGTCGCTGCCGCTGTGAACTCTTCCCTTGCCTAAGGAACCAAAAAGAATAACCTTCTGCACTCCCAGGCCAGCTAACTTTTGGGTTATACGTTCTGCTTCTTTCAGCAGAAGTTTCCTGCGTAAGCTTATTTTATCCTTTACGGCAGACATGATACACCTCAAAAGGCATTACCAGCTATTTCTAGATACATTGTAATCCATCACAGGAGGAAAAACAATTCCCCATAAAGTTGTGCGTTACGTGGCCAGCGATCGTTAAATCGGCAGCGAGATTACCCCTTATTCTATGTACAGCATGACTTACAGCTTATTATTTTTACTTAGCAACCCTATCCTATTCCGCGAGCTTTTGCTCGATCCATTCCTTTGCAGCAGTTGCGCGCGCTATATCCAGGTGGTTGTAATCCATGCCGGCCATAGCCTCGAGCTGCGCCCCTCGTCTTGTGACCCCCTTAGTGTATGTGGCGCTGGCCACAAACAGCAGCCCGTCGCTAGGAGCTGCCTTTTTGTAAGCGTCAAATACTACCCACCTTGTTGGGTTGCGGTAGTAAGCATAAAAGAACCCCTACCGAAATCATCTAAGGGGTAGGGGCTAAAACAAGCTTAATTATTCATCCGGCAAACGGGGGGCAGAGTTTCCGACCACAGTAAACCGCCTGCCCAAAGGTGCTTTTGGGCAGTACGTGGGATTTCTGCTTCTTAAGCCATGCCCAAAATTCGTCCAGCACGGGCCGGCTGCGCTCCTGGCGGATTTGATACCGTTCTTCCGGGGTTTTGTCTTTAAGCTCGCTCTCTATGGCAAAGAGCCGGTTGCAGAACTTAAGCCCCTCCCGGGCAGCCACTGCTTTGTTGCGTTTATCTTGCGGCAGGGCTTTTAAGGCTTCGTCGAACTTGCGCCGGGCATGAGCCCAGCAGCCTACCAGGGTGACATCCACAAGCTCATGGTAGCCGGCATAGCCGTCAACGTGTAAATAGCCCTTAAAACCTTTTAGGAACCGGCGGGGGTGTTTGCCGGCCCGGGTGGTCTGGTACTCGTAAAAGAATTATGGGAGGGCCGTCCCGCCCGGTACGGTAAAGCCAAAGGAATGATTTGGTGGTAGCTTCCCTTCCCGGTTCATGAAGTACCTGTAACGTAGTTTCGTCGGCATGGAGGATGTCTCTTTTGAGGAGGTGTTCATGGAGACGGTCGTAAATAAGGGTTAAGTAGGTGTTAGCTCCATGGAGCACCCAGTTGGCCATGGTCTGCCGGGAAAGGTCTATCCCCAAACCTTTAAACTGCTGCTCCTGGCGGTAGAGGGGCAGCCCCGCCCCATATTTCTGGCTCATGATGTAGCTAAGAAGCGAGGGAGATACCGGGCTTCCGGGAAGTACAGGGGCAGGCATGGGCGCCGTGATAACCGGGGTGGTTATTTCCTCTTTCTCGCAGCGGCGGCAGGAATAAACGTATTGAGCACAGTGCTCTCGCAGTTCTTCTATGGTCATGGTAGCTATAGACTTAGCAGTGTTCATGCTTTAATAATTCGACGAATCAGCCCAAATTCCTCTAGAATAAACCATAAGGTGAAAATATTTCTTCCTGATGCTTTATATTACAAGATGGTGCGTGCTTTTACCTCGGGATGGGCTTTGGGCTGGTTCAGGGGAAGGCCGTCAAGCAGCCAGCGCAGCTCCCGGCGGCTTATGGTGATGGTGGAAGAAGTATTTCCCACAGGCCATATGAATTTGCCCTTCTCCAGCCGGCGGTAATAAAGCCAGAACCCGTTGTGTTCCCAGTGGAGGATCTTTAGTTTGTCCCTCTTACGGTTGCAGAAAACAAAGAGGCAAGAAGAGAAAGGGTCTAATTCGAAACCTTCCTTGACCAGCACCGCCAGGCCGTCGATAGACTTGCGCAAATCCGTGGCGCCGCAGGCGAGATAAACCCGGTCGATGCTAACTTCGTTTAGCATAAGCTTACCAGCACCCGTACTACCTGGATGAGCAAGGCCGGGTCAAAGCCGGGTCTTACCTCGATGCTGGCCGGTCCTATTTTGACCAGTAGGGACTGTTCTGGGGAACCTTGCTCGCTTATTTCTATTGGCAGCCACCGGTTGGAACTTTCCGGGGGAGCTGTGGTCTGGTTCTTAAACTTCCGCAGCCAGTACCATAACTGCCTGGGGCTAATGCCCTCATGGGAGGCGCACCATTCTTTAACGCTTTGCCCGCTTTCCCTGTATTCGGCTATACGAGCTTCCCAAAGTTTTTGTAATTCGGCTCTGGTCATAAGGGGAAATCCTCCTCAGTTAGTTTTCCGAGGAAGATTATCCCTTAAACTCGAGCACAATGCCAAGGTGGGTTATATTTGACGCTTACCCACTTATTAACCATCAAGTTAACACCCATGCCCGGGCGCACAAAAGAGCAGGAGCACATATGGTACCCCTGCCGAATATAAAAGAACATCGCCCTACCCGCTTTTACCGGACTATTTTCGGGTAGGGCGAGAGCGTGGAGCCCATAACCGGGATTGAACCGGTGACCTCCGCCTTACCAAGGCGACGCTCTACCAACTGAGCTATATGGGCATGGTTGCGGGGGTTGGATTTGAACCAACGACCTTCGGGTTATGAGCCCGACGAGCTACCAGCTGCTCCACCCCGCAGTGAAGATTTATGGTGGAGGGGGCTGGATTCGAACCAGCGAAGGCATCGCCAGCAGATTTACAGTCTGCCCCCTTTGGCCAGCTTGGGTACCCCTCCCCTTTTTCGCTCTTCAGTTTTCCCAGACGCAGAAGTAATTATATCAACTCCCGGAGCAGCCGTCAAGGCCTTTGGCCTGCCATTTCTTGCCCTGAAGGGCTTCTCCTTAGGCGTCCCGCCTTTCCAGATAGCGCTCCAGCTTCCTTTTTACCCTTTGGAGGGCGTTATCGATGGACTTAACGTGGCGCTGGAGGTCTAGGGCGATCTCCTGGTAGGACTTGCCCTCCAGGTAGGACATTAAAACCTCTCGCTCCAGGGAGCTTAAGATCTCTCCCATCTTCTCCTCGATATTGTAAAATTCCTCCCGGCTAATTATAAGTTCCTCGGGGTCGGCAATCCTGGAACCGGAGATGATGTCCAGAAGGGTGCGATCGGAATCTTCGTCGTAAACCGGTTTGTTCAGGGACACATAGGAATTGAGGGGGATATGCTTCTGGCGGGTGGCCGTCTTTATGGCCGTAATGATCTGGCGCGTAATACACAATTCCGCAAAGGCACGAAAAGACGACAGTTTGTCGCCCCGGAAATCCCGTATAGCTTTGTAGAGGCCGATCATCCCTTCCTGGATGATATCTTCCCTGTCGGCCCCCACTAGGAAATAAGCCCGGGCCTTGGCCCGTACGAAATTGCGATATTTATTTATTAAATATTCCTGGGCTACGTCATCCCCCTCCTGAGCCAAAGTAACAATTTCCTCGTCCCCCATGACCTCGTAGCTATGGAAGGTCTCGCGCTGGAGATTGACGCTCATGGCACCGCCTCCGCCTCCGGTTTCTCCATATAATTCTATGTTTCGGGAGGCTATATATCCTTGTCCAAGACACCATCAATTATACCGGAAATCGGCCTCTAGAGCAAGACTCGAAAAATTTCCTCCCCTTACAGCTTCCCAGCCCCCTACTCTATTCCCTTCGCCATTTTTCCAAAATCATCCGCTCATGGGGAGACAGGTATCCGTCCAGGGGGTTGTAGTCCCGCTCTTCAGTATATCCCTCCACCTTCCGGCGCACTTCCAGCACCAGTTTTCTTAATCCCATAGGTGACAGGCGCAGGGCCCCCTTCCCCCAGACTACCCTCTGTTCCAGCCAGTCCCCCGTCACCACTACAACTTCCTTCCCCGCGGTAACCAGCTCCCCCGCCAGCCTTTCAATACAGGTATCTGCCGTTTCGCCCTGCCGGGTATAGATCACCCGGACGCCGGCCTGTTCCTCCTGCCCGGTATCACGGCCTCCGAGGCGGTAGGCGTCGAAAACGATGAAGATCTCCACACCGAGGAGAGGCCGGACATTTATCATCTCATCTATTAGTTTATCCCTGGCGTGGCCTAAATTTGACTCTTTGAGCCGGAGAAGTTCGGGCCAGCTGTGTATGACATTGTACCCGTCAAGAATCAGTACGGTCATGGTGCATTCCCCTGGCCGCAGCGGGGAACTCCCGCTGGCGAACTACCTCATAGAGAAGAACGGCAGCGGCAGCGGCTACATTTAAGGAGTTGATGTGACCCCGCATGGGCAGCCTGACCACCAGGTCGCACTTCCGCCTCACCAGGTAAGAAAGCCCCTTCCCTTCTCCTCCCAGCACCAGGACCAGGGGCAAGGTGAAGTCGGCTGCAAAGGCCAGGGTTTCCCCGTCTCCTTCGGCACCGATGGCCCAAAGGCCGCGCTCCTTTAAGGCTTCCAGCGTGGTACCAAGGTTCGCCACCCGAGCCACCGGAACGTATTCCACGGCCCCTGCCGCCACGCGGGCCACGGCCGGCGAAAGCCCGGCGCTGCGGCGGCGGGGGATAATAACCCCGTGGACGCCGCAAGCGTCGGCCAGGCGGAGGACGGCTCCCAGGTTCTGCGGGTCCTCCACGCCGTCGAGCATCAGCAGAAAGGGAGCCTCCTGCCTCTGCCGGGAAGCTTCCAAAAGGTCCTCCACCTCGACGTAACCTTTGGCCGCCGCCAGGGCTACCACCCCCTGGTGGGGTACCTCACCGGCCACCCGGTTCAAGGCCCGGCGGTCCACCTTCTGCAAGGGAACGCCCTGCTCCCGGGCCAGGTACACGATTTCAGACACTGTGCGTCCCTCGGCGCCGTGGGCCACCAGAATCTTGTTCAGGGGGCGGCCGGCCTTCAAGGCCTCCCTGACCGCCTGGCGCCCGGCCAGGATTTCTTCCATACCTTCGCCCGGGCCTCCTTTCTAATCCTCACCTTGCCAGGGCTGGAGGGGGTTGAAAAAATCATCGGTGATGACTACCCGGGCGTAATGTTCCGGCGGGAACTGCACATCATAGGGAATATCTTCGAACAGCACGGGCAGCTTTGCTTTAAAAAACAAGAGCAGGGGAATGGCCACCTGCCGCATTTGCGGGTGGGCCGCCGGAGAGCACCGCAGGCGGAAGAAATGCCGCCATTCCCTCAGGTTATAGGTAACCACCAGCTCGGTCTTGAGGGAGGTGGGCAAGACCGAACGCGCTTCCTGGGGGGTACAGGTCTCCAGCAAAGCCATATAACTCTTTTCGGCGGCCAAACAGGCCTCCTTCCAGTAATAATACTCCTTTTTACCGGTCAGGAAAAAGGGTTCGATGACCGTTATCTCCCGGCCGAATTGGTCCCGGCCGTAATTGCAGTACCTGGTCGATTCCTGGCTGTAGGAGCCCAGACGGTGCCTGACGATCTCATGGGATATACCCCGGTCCACCACCATCAGGACGGTAATCTTTTCGTGTTCGATGACGGACTCATGTCCCCGCTGCAAAATATTCCTCAGGAAGGGCGCGGCCGTGTGATCTTTGATTTTACCCTCGGATTTGTAGCATACCCGGGCATAACGCTCCAGTTTTTCCAGGATACGAGGGTCCAGGGCGGTCTGAGGCACCAAAACCCGGGGGCTCTCGATGATCATGGGCCTTGTCCCCCCTCAACCAGCTCACAAACAGCAGCAAACACCTGCCGCAACCGGGGCCAGTCCCCTTTCAGGTAAAGGTAGCCGAAAAGGGTTTCCAGGGCCGTGCTGTAGCGGTACTCCAGGGGCGTGGCATGCCGCGGCAGATGTCCCGGCCTGGCATTGCGTCCGCGTCGGAGGACTTCCTTTTCCTCCGACGTAAGCCTTCCCTCCAGGCGGGGCACCAGCCGGGCCTGGTTGACGGCGGCCACAAACTCCACTGCTTCCCGGTGAAGGACATCCACCCTGGTAGCCCTCCCTTGAACCAAGTAACTCCGTACCAGAAGTTCGTAAACGGCGTCGCCTACATAGGCCAGGACCAGGGGGGAAAGCTCCTCCACTTGCTCCGGTGGCAGGCTGGTCGGTATCGGCAACAATTCCTCCTTCGGCCTCACCCGCGACGAATCCTCCAGCGGACACCGTGGGGGGTGTCCTCCAGGATAATCCCCAGCTCTTTGAGACGGTCCCGCAGATAGTCGGCCGTGGCCCAGTCCTTGCGCTGGCGGGCATCCTGCCGGATGGAGAGGATAAGCTCCACCAGCCCGGCCACCAGCCCGCCGTCCGCCTCCTGCCTGGCGCCGCCGAAAAGACCCAGGACACCCTCTCCCAAATCGTCTAGGACGGAGGCGGCCTCCGCCAGGGCTTCTGCTGTCCCCGGCCCCTTCTCGCCGCGGTTAACAAAGGTGTTAATCTCGCGCACCAGTTCGTACAGGACGCCCAGGGCATGGGCGGTATTAAAATCATCGTCCAAGGCCGCCTCGAGTTTAGAGCGCAGGGACCTTACCCGTTCCCTCAGCTCGAGGGCGGCCGGAGTTGCCCCTTCCCCCGCAGGGCCTCCGACCCCTTCACGGTCCCCGCCACCCGAGGCGGCCAGGGCCTCGGCCAGAACCACCCGGGCGTTGACCAGGCGGTCATAGCCTCTCTCCGCCTCTTCCAGGTACTCATCGGCAAAGTCCAGGGGGCTGCGGTAATGGGTGCCCAAGAGATAAAGGCGTACGGCCTGGGGCCTGAACCGCCCCAGGATCTCCCGCAGGAGAAAGAAGTTTCCCTTGGATTTGGACATCTTCTCCTGATTGACGGTGATGAAACCGTTGTGCAGCCAGAACCGGGCAAAGGGCTTCCCCGTCAGGGCCTCGGCCTGGGCGATTTCGTTTTCATGGTGGGGAAAGATGAGATCTGCTCCCCCGCCGTGGATGTCGAAGGAAGGGCCCAGGTATTTCAGGGCCATGGTGGAGCATTCAATATGCCAGCCGGGCCGGCCGAGTCCCCAGGGGCTGTCCCAGGCCGGCTCACCGGGCCGGGCCTTCTTCCAGAGGGCAAAGTCCAGGGGGTTCCTTTTGTCCTCGCCGATCTCCACCCGGGCACCGGCCATCATTTCCTCGGGCTGACGTCGGGATAGCCTGCCGTAGGCGGGAAACTTATCCACAGCAAAATAGACGTCCCCCTTGGCGGCATAAGCGTAACCCCGCCGGATCAGGTCCTCCACGGCCCGAATAATATCCTCGATGTGGTGGCTCACCCGGGGATAGAGGCTGGCCCGCCTTACGTTCAAGGCATCGGCATCCACAAAGAATTCCCGGATATACCTGGCGGCCAGGACTTCAGCCGGCACGCCCTCTTCCCGGGCCCTGTGGATAATTTTGTCATCAATGTCGGTAAAGTTCTGCACATAGAAGACTGCGTATCCCCGGTATTCCAGATAACGCCTCAGGGAATCGAAAACCACCAGGGGCCGGGCATTGCCCAGGTGGATGTAGTTATAGGTGGTGGGGCCGCAGACGTACATTCTAACCAGTCCCGGCTCAGCAGGAACGAACTTTTCCTTGCCACCCGTCAGGGTATTGAACAGATAGAGGCTCAAAGTTTTTACCCTCCAGTTCTTCCAAGCGCTTTTCCAGGCGCTGTATCTGCCGCTGCAGGCATAGGAGCATCTCGGCCACCGGGTCGGGCAGGTCCTCGTGGTGCAGATCGATTTCGCTTACTTGGGCGTCGGCAATGTTGCGCCCGTCCCGTACCACCACTTTGCCCGGCACTCCCACCACCGTACAGTTAGGAGGTACATCCCGCAGCACTACGGACCCGGCACCGATTTTTACGTTGTTCCCGATGGTGATGTTACCCAGCACCTTGGCACCGGTACCGATGACCACGTTGTCGCCGACGGTAGGGTGCCGCTTGCCCCTCTCCTTGCCCGTACCCCCCAGGGTGACCCCCTGGTAGATGGTGACGTTATTCCCCACCTCTGCCGTCTCGCCAATGACTACGCCCATTCCGTGGTCGATAAAGATCCCTTCGCCCAGTTTGGCTCCCGGATGGATCTCAATGCCCGTCAGGAAACGGTTCACCTGGGAAATTAAGCGGGCCAGAAGGGTAAAGCCTTTCCGATGGAAAAAGTGGGCCACGCGGTGCAATAGGATGGCGTGAAATCCCGGATAGCACAGGAGGACTTCCAGTACGCTGCGGGCTGCCGGGTCCCGCTCGAAAACAACCTCAATGTCCCGTTTAATGCTCCTCCACCCCATAAAGCTTTCACCTCCCGACCTCCCCTGGTTGTACAGTCCCCCAAACCCGCCTGCGCATCAAGTGGCCGGGCAACGGCTTTTCCCTTCTGTTCCCGGTATCCCCCTATTCTCCATTAAAAAACCCTTCGCCACGCCAGGGACGAAGGGTCTCCGCGGTTCCACCCTGCTTGGGAAGAAAATTCCCCCCTCTACCGGCGCCCGAGGGCACCGCCGACCGTTAACGGGGCCAACCGTTACGACCTACTGACCTTCGGCCGTACAGCTCCTGGGTGCACTTCGACACCGGCCGGCCTGGGACCGCTTCCAGCCCCTGGCGATCCCTCTCTGGAGGCGGCGGATGGTGCCTACTCTCCCCATTCCTCGCCTTTCGTTCTTTGCTGCCTATTATAAATTGGCGGCCGCGTCCTTGTCAAGAAAGGGGCGGCAAGAGCAATACCGTGGCCAGGGCGGCTATGCCCTCCCCCCGGCCGGTAAAGCCCAGGCCCTCGGTGGTAGTAGCTTTAATGCCGATCCTTTTTACCGGTACGGCCAGGATGTCGGCGATCTTTTCCCGCATGGCCGGTATATAAGGAGCCAGGCGTGGCCGCTGGGCCACCACCACGCAGTCGGCATTGGCCAGGGAAAAGCCCAATTGGCTAACCTTCTGCCAGGCCTCGCGGAGCAGGTGGGTGCTCTCTATGCCCGCAAAGCGCGGGTCGTCGTCCGGAAAGTGCTGGCCGATATCTCCCAGAGCAGCAGCGCCTAGGAGGGCGTCGGCCAGGGCGTGGAGCAGGACGTCCGCATCGGAGTGCCCGGCCAGGCCGCGTTCATAGGGTATCTCCACCCCGCCCAGGATGAGCTTGCGGCCTTCTACCAGAGGGTGGACGTCAAAACCAAGGCCTATGCGCATTATATGTTCGGCGCCCCCTAGAGGTGCGGTTCGAGTGTTATCGCAGAATATCCCCGTCAGAAAAGGGATTCTCCTCCTGCCCGCCCGGAGGGCCCTTAACTTCTCATTTCCAGGAGGGCAGCGGCGAGGAGCAGGTCATAGGGGGTCGTTATTTTAAGGTTGCGGTAGTCTCCCTTGACCAGCTTCACGGGATACCCGCACTTCTCCACCAGGGATGCGTCGTCGGTTACCCGCCAACCTTCAGCCCTCCCCCGCCGGTAGGCCTCCTCCAGCCAGGCCCGGCGGAAAACCTGGGGCGTCTGGGCGGCCCAAAGGTTCTGCCGTACCAGGGTTTCGCCGACCAACCCCTGACCATCGTCCCGCTTGATGGTATCCCGCACGGGCACGGCGGCCACCGCCCCGCCCCATTCCCGGGCCGCAGCCACCACCCTGGCCAGGAGCCCTTCGTCCATCAGGGGGCGGGCGGCATCGTGGACCGCCACCAGCTCTGTTTCCTCCGGGAGGGCCTTCAGTCCCCGATAAACGGAATCCTGGCGCTCTTCGCCCCCTTCCACCAGGCCCACAACCTTGCTATATCGGCTGCCCAGGATCTCCCGGCACTGGTCCATGTCTTCCCGCCGGGTGATGACGATAACGGCGTGGACCAGGGGTGAACTTTCCAGGACGTCCAGGCTGTAGGTTAAAACCGGCCTGCCCCTTAAGTTGAGCAGAACTTTGTTGCGGCCGGCTCCCATCCTTCTCCCCTGGCCGGCGGCCGCTACCAGGGCGGTCAAGAAAGGCACTGGTATTCTCCCCGTTCGAGGGGCTGGTGGGCGGGCTGGCCTGCGTGGTGGCTTTTCCTCTCAGGGCCTTTGGGACGGGCGAATATCATCCGTCCGGCAGAAGTCTGCAGCACGCTGGTTACGAGGACGGCAATGGACTGGCCGATGTAACGGCGGCCGTTCTCGACCACGATCATGGTGCCGTCATCCAGGTAGCCCACGCCCTGCCCGGCCTCCTTGCCGTCCTTAATCACCTGGATGGTCATTTCTTCGCCGGGGAGGACAATGGGCTTCACCGCATTGGCCAGCTCGTTTATGTTCAGGACCCTTATACCTTGGAGCTCGGCCACTTTATTTAAATTATAATCATTGGTAACAATGGGCGCTTTAAGCTTCTGGGCCAGGCGGACCAGCTTGCTGTCCACCTCGGCCACGTCATCGAATTTCTCTTCGTGGATTTTTACCGTGACGCCCAGCTCCTTGCGGATCTTGTTTAGAACATCCAGGCCCCGGCGCCCGCGATTCCGCTTCAGTACATCCGAAGAATCGGCGATATGGCGCAGCTCTTCCAGGACAAAGCCCGGTATGATCATCGTCCCTTCCAGAAAGCCGGTCTGAATGATATCGGCAATGCGGCCGTCGATGATGACACTGGTGTCGAGGATCTTGGCCCCGCTCCGGGCGCCCTCCCCCTTGGACCTATCTTTGCCCAGCCTGGGGAGAAAGGCGAACAGGCTCCATATCTCTTCCCTTCTCTTGGTCCCCAGGCTCCAGCCCAGATACCCCAGGAATATGCTCCCGATCATGGGAATATAGGGGCCCACAAAAGGCAGGTGAACAAAGGGCGCCCCGATAAGATTAGCAATTATAAGGCCAATAACCAGTCCCAGGGCTCCGCTCACCAGTTCCTGGGCCGACAGGCGTTGCAGGCGGGCCTCCAGCCAGCGGACGAACTGCAGCCCCCAATCCACCAGGCGGTGGGCCAGGGCATAACCGGCCAGGGCAAAGAGCAGGGTCACCAGGCCCAAGAGAGGCCACTTGGCCCCCGGAGGCCCCGTAGTCCAGAGGGACAGACCGGCCTGCCCCACAGAAAACCCTACGGCGGCCATGACCAAAGAAATAGCCGCTCGTATCAACCGATAGAACATGCGATCACCTGCTTCTTTCTCACTTTTTCTGATTATTCCTCACCTGCCCCCATATTATACCAAGTTGGTGTTCGGCGTCTCCATTATAACAGATATTTGCAATGCTGGCAAACTCGACCGCCCCACCGTTGACAGCCTCTGAACCCCCTGCTTATAATTAGTTTAGCACAAAGGAGGGGTGGCGGGATGTCCGATCTTTTATGCGATCGCTTTCAACAAATCGTGGCCCAATACACCCTTAGGCATAAGAGTATCCTGGATATTCTCTCCAAGATTCAGGAAGCCCAGGCCCGGGTCCAGCGGGCGGTAGCCAAGGCGGTAACTAATTGTGGCTGTATCCAGGTTCAGGCCGCCAAGCAGAACCTCCCGGCTGGTGTAGGCATGGCCGAACTTCCCTCCTACCTGACCAGCCATCTCTTAGGCGAACTCTGCCCCGACTGCCGGGAAACCGTAGAAGAGGAATTAGGCCAGCTATTCTTCTACCTAACTGCCCTTTGCAACACCCTGGACATCAGCCTGACCGACGTCCTGGACAAGGAACAGGACAAACTCTGCACCCTGCGGTATTTCAGCCTCACCTAGTTTTCCCCAAGGCCAACTTTAGACCTTCGGTTATAGTACGCACGAAATACACTTCGCCCTCCTGCCGGGAGGGGAAAGTTTTCTTATTGCCTTCGGGCAGTATAAAGCGGGTAAACCCCAAGCGCCGGGCTTCTTCTACCCGCTTTTCGGCCTGGGCCACGGCCCGTACCTCTCCCGCCAGGCCTACCTCCCCCACAACGAGGAGGTGGGGATCTAGGGGCTTATCTTGCAGGCTGGAGGCTATGGCCAGGCAGACGGCCAGGTCGGCGGCCGGCTCGGTTATGTTGATGCCGCCAGCGACGTTTAGGTAGACATCATGGGTACCGAGGGGCAGGTGGCCCCTCTTCTCCAGCACGGCCATGAGGAGCAGGGCCCGGTTGTAATCCAGACCGGTAGACAGTCTCCGGGGGTGGCCGAAGCTGGTGCGGCTGACCAGGGCCTGGATTTCCAGGAGGAGGGGACGCGTCCCTTCCAGGCAAGCCGTTACCACTGAACCGGCCACCCCGTGGGGACGCTCTGCCAGCAGAGTCTCCGACGGATTGGGCACCTCCTTGAGCCCCTGGGAAGTCATAGCAAATACTCCCACCTCGTTGGTGGAACCGAAACGGTTCTTGGCCGCCCGCAGCAGCCGGTAGGCCTGCATTCCTTCCCCTTCCAAGTAGAGGACGCAATCCACCAGATGTTCCAGCACTTTGGGCCCGGCCAGAAAACCGTCCTTGGTGATGTGCCCTACCAGGATGGCCGCCGGCCCACCCTTCTTGGCCGCGCGCAGAAAGGCGGCCGCGCTCTCCCGCACCTGGGACAGGCTGCCGGCCGCAGCAGGGAGGTCGGGCAAGAAAACCGTCTGGATGGAGTCCACGATGACGACCACCGGTTCCAGGGCTTCCACCTGCTGCAGGATGGTCTGCACGTTGGTTTCGGCCAGCAAATAGATCCGCCGGGACAGGGCGCCCAGGCGCTGGGCCCGGAGGCGGGTCTGGCCTGGAGATTCTTCGCCGGAAACGTACAGCACCGCCCCATACCTTTCGGCCAGAGAATGGGCCAGCTGAAGCAAAAGGGTGCTCTTACCAATGCCTGGAGCCCCCCCTACCAGGATTAATGATCCCGGCACCAGCCCCCCGCCCAGGACGCGGTCCCACTCCCTTACATCAGACTGGAGTCTCTCGGCCCCTATTTCCGGCGCGTCCGCCAGCAGGACCGGGGAGGTGTTCTCCCCGGCGTGGGAAGAAGAAAGCCTTGCGGCCCCTTCTACTTCCCTGGTCAGGGAGTCCCAGGCTCCGCAGACCGGACAGCGTCCGAGCCAGCTCGCGCTCTCGTAACCACAGGCCTGACAAACGAAGCGCACCCTGGTCTTCATGGGGCTCACCCCCGTCTTAAGGGGCTAGGACCTCCCAGCCCGGGAGCGGCGGCGGTGCCAGCCAAGGTACTCCTTGACGCGGCCGGCCGTCAGGTTGATTATCTGGTCCTCGCCGATACCCGCCCCCCTAACCACCTGCCAGGCCCGGACGAAATTCCCCACGGCCGTATGGATATGGGCATCGCTGGATATGACCACCGGGGCTCTGTACTGTTTGGCCAGCCGGCCCAGTTGCTGGCAGCGCGGCAGGCTGCCCGGACGGCTGACCAAAAAGGAATTATTGTTGAACTCCAAAGCCTTATTGTTGGCAGCCGCAGCTTTGGCCACTGCCTCCAGGTCTATGGGGAAATCCGGATTGCCGGGATGAACTAGGATATGGACCAGGGGGTGGCTGAGGGCCGCCAGGGCCGCCCGGGTGTATTCTTCCTGGGAGCGTCCATCGAAACCGACCCCGGAATGGAAGCCGGCCAGGACGATATCCAGCCTTTCGAGGATCCCTTCCGGTACATCCAAGTGGCCCTCTTCATCGATGATATTAGCCTCTACCCCCCTCAAAATTTCTACTTCTCCCAGCTTGCGCGGCAGTGCTGTAATATTATGGAAATAATACTCGTGGGGACCGCCCGGCATGCGGAGGCCGTGGTCAGTGATGGCGATGAGCTTTAAACCTTTATCAGCCGCCGCTTCGGCCAGCTCTTTGACCGTACTGTACGCATGGCCGCTGGCCACGGTGTGGGTGTGGAGATCCGCTTCGCAGTACACCTCTACCTACCCCTTCCTGTTCTTTCCCGTCGCCCTCCAAATAAAGTATAACGCAAGATAGGCCCCTTGTCTTTGCAAAATCCTTCTAAAAAAAACCGGGCTTTATCAGCGAAATAGATCGCGCGTTCATAAATAATTCGCAGGCCGCGGGGCCATAATAGTAGTGTCAGGGTCCGTAAGGGCCGAGCCCAGAGGGTTGCCGGGTCTCCAGAGTGAGGCTCGGTAACCTTCGGCCAAAGGTTGGTACCGGGTCCCGGGGGCTCGGTACCAGCCGGCGGGCAGATCGCCGGTAGGTCCGTCAGGGCTTGCCGGCAGTCCAAGGATTGCCGGCAGGTCTGCAAGGATCACCGCCGGTCGAGCTAAGATAGTCAGGGGTGCCGCAGGCTTCTAGGCATTAGTTAGTGGGCTGGAGGTCGGCGCCTGGTCGAGAGATCCGGGTCGGCTTCTAAGGTATCCCTGATTATCGAGTCAAGGCTACGGTGAGTCCTGTAATGGTCTGGGGTAGTCGAAAGACTGCCTCGGGCTACGTAAGGATTTGTCGTAGCCGGAGCGAAGGTCCTTATGGGCTCTTTAGAAGGAAGGCCGCCATTTAAGTTTTGAGGGCGGCCTTCTATTGTTTTTCTTAAAAAAAATGGCCCAGATAACCTCTGGGCAAGTAAGTATATATAAAAAGGAGGTCAGAGGACGCTTTACTAAAGGGCTGGCGGGTAAGTGGTTTATCCTTTAATTGAAATTATAATTCATTACTGTTAAAAGTCCATGTTGTTCTCTTTAAGATTTCATTAATTTTGGAGGGCGTAGGCCGTCGCTGTCCTTTTAAAAGATGCATTGTTAAGGAGAAGAGGGCTTCGACCAGTTGGGGATCGAACTGGCTGCCGCTGCACTCCTTTACTTCTTGTAAGGCAGCCGCCAGTTCGCGCTTCTTCTGGTAAGGGCGGCTCGACGTCATGGCATCCAACGCATCGGCCAGGGCTATAATCCTGGCTCCCAGGGGTATTTCCCCCTTACAGAGGCCGCTGTAGCCGCTCCCATCCCACTTTTCGTGGTGATAAAGGACCATCTCCCTAATGGCTTGCCAGTCGTCTCCCTCGGGGAGCAGCCGGCAGCCTTCCCGGGGATGCTCATACATCTTTTGCCATTCGTCTTCGGTCAGGGGCCCCTTCTTATGCAGGATGCTACGGTCAATGGTAAGCTTGCCTACGTCATGTACCAGAGCTCCCCAAAAGGTTTGACGCACCTGGGCTTTTGGAAGTCCTAACTCCTGCGCCAATTGATAGCTGATGGCCGCCACGTGGACACTGTGGCGGTAAGTAAGCCGCGAGTGGTAATACAGGCGCTGTAGCAGAGTAACGACGGTGTCTTCCAGCACTTACCACGACATTCCTTCCTAAAAAGGCGCCCCCGGTAACGGCTCAAACAAAATAAACCTTGCTCCCAGGCAAGGCACTCCTTCCTTGCGAGCCGGCAGCCTGGCGATCATAGCCCCCCAGCGGGAGCCTTAGACCCATGGCTTTGTGCCCCTGCCTTTCGACAGGTTTACCCTGAGGCAGCTCACTTTTTTCGACGAAATTATTTATTGTTGTACCATATATTTACTTATTCGACACCGCCCTCCCGAATCCTACCCCCTGGGAGAATTCCCACCTATTCCCACCACTTGCAGATCCAGTTCCCGCGCCAGGGTTTGGACATACTGGAGGGCACAGCGCCGGCACAAGGCCTCCCCCCCCAGGATGATGAGGTTTACCGTGCACCCACACACGCCGCAGATCCTTTGGGGCTGGCTTTTGCGCAAGCACCACTCTCCCTCCTCCCGGACGACGAACTCCACTTCCTCTCCGGTCCGTATTCCCAGTTGTTGCCGCATTTCCGCCGGCAGGGTAACCCTCCCTTTGACGTCTACTACGCGCCGGTACACCTTCCTCCGCTCTTGTTCATCTTTATTTTTTGCGGGCATCTAACTCATCCCCCTTCCATCCTCCTCATTAGGGGAACTACAAAATGAAAGGTGCTGCCCTTCCCCACCTGGCTTTCCACCCCCACCGTGCCCCCGTAGGCTTCCACCATATGCTTCACGATGGCCAGACCCAGGCCCGTCCCTCCCATGGCCCGGGACCGCGCCTTGTCTACCCGGTAGAATCGTTCGAAGATCCGCGGCAGGCTCTCGGCGGGAATACCTATCCCCGTATCCCTCACCTGTACCCGGGCCCGCGAACCTTCCCGGGAGGCCGTCACCGTTACCGAACCCCCCTCCGGAGTGTACTTGATGGCATTATCCAACAGATTGAGGAGGATTTGGTCCAGGAAGTGTTCCGGAAGCCTCAGCAGGGGGAGGTCGGGGGGAAGGTCTGTCTTGAGACTCACTCCCCTTTCTTCAGCTAAAGGCCTTACCACCTCCATTACCCTTGCGACGGCCTGGGGCAGCGAGGCCCCCATCCCCACCGGTTCCGGCCTGCGGTGTTCCACCCGGGAAAGGGTTAAGAGGTCCTCGATGAGGCGCTGCAGGCGCTGGGCTTCGCTATTGATAATCCCCAGGAAGCGGCGGCTGGTCTTCTCATCGGCCAGGGCCCCCTCCAGGAGGGTTTCCACAAAGCCCCGGATGGAAGTGAGGGGCGTGCGCAGTTCATGGGAAACATTGGCCACGAATTCGCTGCGCATCTGCTCCAGACGCCGGATCTCGGTTATATCCCGCAGGGAAAGGACGGCTCCCACAATGCGGCCCCGCTCCCCCAGGATGGGGGCTCCGTGGACGCGGAAAAGGCCGGCGCTGGTAGGAAAGAGCCTTACTTCGGCCTCCGCCGGCTTACCTTTATCCAGGATCTCCTTGGCCAGCCGGTCCAGTTCGTGATTGCGGATGATCTCCAGGAGATACTTTTGCTGCATCTCGTGCTCCTTTTTCTCCAAGAGAGCCTCCGCCGCCGGGTTGCACAGCATCACCCGCCCCACCTGGTCCACGGCCACCACGGCATCAGTAAGGCTGGCCAGGATGGCTCTCACTTTATTACGTTCGTTGGAAATTTCTCGTATATTGCTGCGGAGCCGGTCTACCATTTCATTCAGATGGCGGGCCAGGAGGCCTAATTCATCATTGGTCAGCACCTCCAGGCGCTGCTCCAGATCACCGGAAGCAATCCGCCGGGTGGCGGGGAGCATGTCCCCCAAGGGACCCAGGAGGCTGCGGGCCACCAGGTAGGTGCCGCAGGTTAGGAGGATCAGTCCTCCCAGGGCGAGCTTAAAGAAACCGCTCTCCAGCAGCTTTAGGGTATATGGGGCGGTGCCTGGCGGCAGTATGGGCATGCCTTCCATCCATTGGTACCAGAGGCTGTAGCGGATGATCAGGAAGGCCAGGAAGGAATACCCCAGGGCCAGGGCGGCGACCCGGACTGTTAGCCGGCGTGCCAGGCGGTGCAATTCCCTCAACTCCCCGGTTAGTTAGGATTTTGCCCGTCCAGGAGGACGTGGGCCACGGCTATGACTCCCGGATCAAACTGCCGTCCCGCTCCACGCTCCAGGGCTTCCAAGGCTTCACCAGCGGACCGGGTGGGCTGATAGGGCCGGGGCGAAGTCATGGCGTCAAAGGCGTCGGCCACAGCAATGAGACGGGCCCCCAGGGGGATGTCGGGCCCCTTTAGCCCGTAGGGATAGCCCCTGCCGTCATAGCGCTCGTGGTGGAGGCCCGCCAGGGGGGCTATTTCTTTGAGGTAGACGACCTGGCTTAGCAGGTCTATAGTGCGTGCCGGGTGCTTCTTGACGATTTCCCACTCTTTGGGATCTAAGGGTCCCGCCTTATCCAGGACCGCCCGGGGAACGGCAACCTTGCCGAAGTCGTGGAGGAGGCCTGCTATCTCCACTTTTTGCCTATCCTCTTCCCCCATTTTCAGAGCGGCGGCCAGCTTCACCGCGTAGGCTGCTACCCGCTGGGAGTGGCCCCCCGTGTATGCATGCTTGGCATCGATAATCCGGGCAAAGAGGGAGATGGTGGACGTGAGGGGAGGATCTTCCTCCCATCCGGCCGGAGGGAGTTCCGTCATGGCCGCGGCAATTTGCTGTTCCAAGGCTTCATCCTCGGCCACGCGCTCCCAGAATCCGTCGGAGAGAATGCGGTCCGCCTCCCGCCATAGTTCAACGGGATAGGCCTTGCCTGCCAGCTGCTCTATTCGCGGCCGGATGTCCCCCCAGGCGCGGCTGGAGGAGCTGCGCAGTTGGAGGTCCAGGACGTCGCTGAGGTTTAGTATCAGAGCGCCCGTGTCGATCTGGTCCTCCTTGAGACCCCGGGGGTAGCCCGAGCCGTCCCAGTGCTCGTGGTGTTGGGCCACCAGGGGTCGGAGTTTGAGGCCCACGCCTGGAAGGTGGGACACTATGGCTGCGCCGCGCTCGGGGTGCAGGCGGATTTCCGGATCATCCTTGGCCCCGGGCTGTAAAGCCCGGTGTACAATGTGATCCGGTAGACCGATACCCCCCAGGTCGTGCAGCAGCCCGGCGTAAAAGACATCCCGCTCCCGCCCGGGCAGGAGGTTCCGACTCAGTTCCCGGGCCAGGAGGGCCACTCGCCAGGCATGGTATAGTTTATGATCGTCCTCCATATCCAGCACTGTAGCTAGTACGCCTATTAACTGGCAGAAGAGGCGGTCATATGTGCACGCCATGGAGAAAAAACCTCCCGTAAGCACCCCTAATAAAAAATCGCCCTTTATGCGGATCCTTTATCGACATAAAGAGCGATTCCTGCTTTCTCCGCCATAGTTCCCTTTTGCGCGCTATCTTTATTTTTATTTCCCTTGTACGGCCTTATTCAGGTCTTCAATTAGTTTATCCACATCTATGCCGTGGGCCATAGCCCCCTGTTCGATATTTTCAAACCGGGCTGCAGCACAACCCAGGCAACCCATGCCGTGCTCCATAAACACGGGCACGGTCTGGGGATACTTGCTTACCACTTCAGTAATGCTCATATCCTTGGTAATGGTCAAGGCTTTCACCTCCGTAGGATTGTATAAGGTTGGCGGGAGTGTGTGGGAATCGAACCCACCGCGCCCGGGACGACCCCGCGCGCCGGCTGGATTTGAAGTCCAGGCAGGCCACCAGGCCCGATCCACCCCCGTCTAAGACCCTCTCCATGCAACCGCTATTTTAGCACATCGGCCGACTTTAGGCAAGGAAGGGCCTCCTCGGCCCATCGCCACCTTTCGAGCCTAGGCCCGCTTGGCTTGCGCTCGCTCCTGAAACCCTCGCCGGCCAAACTACCACTCATCCTCAAAGCTTGAAGCGGGCCTCCCGGCAGAATTTAACCATCCTGTCTCTGTTTCCGGCCGCAGGCCTCCTTCGACCTCGGGTCCGCCTCCGCTTTAGACTTCATGAAGTTTGGCAGCCGCGAAGGCTCGCTCGCTTGCAAGCCCCAGGGCAGGCCACTGCACCGAAAAGTGGGGACCTGCCAGAGGTCCTCCTATCCGCCCGGGGTTAGCCCGGGAGGAGTTACCCCCCGAGGTAGGCCTTTTTCACCTCTTCGCTCCCCGACAGCTCTTCGGCAGTACCCGAGAGGACAATGCGACCGGTTTCCAGGACGTACCCGCGGTGGGCCACCTGGAGGGCCGTATGGACATTTTGCTCCACCAAAAGGATAGTGGTTCCGCTGCGGTTTATCTCCTGGATTATGGAAAAGATCTCCTTGACCAGCAGGGGAGCCAGTCCCATGGAGGGTTCGTCCAGCAGCAGGAGCCTGGGGCGCATCATCAGGGCGCGGCCGATGGCCAGCATTTGCTGCTCGCCGCCCGATAGAGTCCCGGCCAGCTGTTTCTGGCGCTCCTTCAGGCGGGGAAAGTGGCGCCACACTTCCTCCAGAGCGGAGACCACCTCCCGCCGCTCCCGCCTAAGGTAAGCGCCCAGCTCCAGATTCTCCAGCACCGTCAGGTTGGCAAAGATCCGCCTCCCCTCCGGCACGTGGGAAATACCCATCTTGACCACTTCTTGGGGGGATAGGCGGTGCAGGGGACGGCCCTCAAAAAGGATCTCTCCGGACCGGGGCTGGATCAGGGCAGAAATGGCCTTTAGGGTGGTACTCTTGCCTGCTCCGTTGGCTCCCAGGAGGGTGACTATCTCCCCTTCCTTCACCTCCAGAGTTACGCCCTTCAGGGCATGGATGGCACCGTAATAGACATGGACGTCGTTAAGCACCAACAAGGGCCGGAGCCACCTCCTCACCCAGGTAGGCCTCTATGACCCGCGGATGGCGTCGGATCTCCCCCGGGGTTCCCTCGGCGATTACCTCGCCGTAGTCCAGGGCATAAATCCTTTCGCAGAGATTCATGACCAGGGACATGTCATGCTCTATCAGGAGGATGCTCAAGGAGAATTCCTGCCGCAGCCAGCGGATGAAGTCCATGAGGGCCTGGGTCTCTTGGGGGTTCATTCCCGCCGCCGGTTCATCCAGGAGGAGCAGGCGCGGGCGGGCGGCCAGGGCCCGGGCGATCTCCAGCCTGCGCTGCTCGCCGTAGGGCAGGTTTTTAGCCTTTTCACTGGCATACTGCTTCAGGCCGAAGAGTTCCAGGAGTTCCTCGGCCCGGCGGCGCATCTCTCCTTCATGCCGGTAGTAGGAGGGAAGGCGCAGGACGGCCCCCAGCAAGGGGTACCGGCTATGCCAGTGGCAAGATATGGTGAGGTTATCCAGGACGGTCAGCTCCCCGAAGAGGCGGATGTTCTGGAAGGTACGGGCCACGCCCAGCTGGGTTATCTGGAAGGGACGCATGCCCACCAGACTACGCCCCTGCCACAGGATATCCCCGTGTTGGGGGCGATAGATCCCCGTCAGGAGATTGAAGACCGTGGTCTTGCCGGCCCCGTTGGGGCCGATGAGGCCTACCAGCTCCCCCTCCCTGATGGTCAGGTTGACCCTGGACACGGCGGACAGGCCTCCGAAGGCCAGGGTAAGGTCTTTAGTCTCCAATAGTACCACGGTTGGCGCCTCCTCTTGGCCGCAGCCAGTTAAGGGTAAACTCCCTGTTACCCATGAGCCCCTGGGGCCGGAAGATCATAACAGCTACCAGCAGGGCGGCATAGATCACCATGCGCAGGAGGGCCAGGTCTTGCAGCAGAGCATTAACCAGGGTAATGGCCGCGGCCGCGATTACCGAGCCGGTCAGGCTCCCCATTCCTCCTAAGACGACCATAACCAGGATGTCGAAGGACCGCAGGAAGGAAAAGGTAGCAGGCTGGATGAGATAGAAATAATGGGCGTACAGACCCCCCGCCAGTCCTCCGAAGAAGGCTCCTGTGGTAAAGGCCAGGACCTTGTAATAAGTGGTGTTAATGCCCATGGCCTCAGCGGCGATCTCGTTCTCCCGCACCGCCAGGCATGCGCGGCCGTGGGTGGAATTGAGGAAATTCCTGATGGCCGCCACGGTCAAGACGGTCATGGCGTAGAGCCAGGGCCAGTTGGTGAGCCGCGGTATGCCCATAATGCCTGCGGCCCCGCCGACATATTCGATGTTTACGGCCAGACCCCGGATTATTTCCCCGAACCCCAGGGTGGCGATGGCCAGATAGTCCCCCTTTAGGCGCAGGGTCGGCAGGCCGATGAGCACCCCAGCCAGGGCGGCAGCCGTAGAGCCCGCCACCAGGGCCAGGACAAAGGGCTGCCCCAGTTTAACGGTAAATATGGTGGCCACATAGGCCCCGATGGCCATAAAACCCGCATGCCCCAGGGCCAGCTGGCCGGTGAACCCTACAATGAGGTTCAGGCTGGTGGCCAGGATAACGTTAATGCCCAGGAGCATGAGGTTTACTTCCTGAAACTTACTGATGACGTCCTCCTTAAGGAGCCAGTCTACGGCCAAATATATGGCAATTATAACCAGAAAAATAGCTATATTTTTACTCCTAAAATAACCCATGGCCTTCGCCTCGTCTCAAGCCCTAAACTTTTTCTACCGTATCCTTGCCCAGCAGCCCCGCGGGGCGGAATAGCAGGACCAGGATCAACAGGATAAAGACCACCGGATCCCGGAGCTCGCTGCTGCCGTAGCCGCTTACTAGCGCTTCCACTATTCCTAAGAAGAAGCCGCCGGCCATGGCTCCGGGGATAAGCCCGATTCCGCCGATAACGGCCGCCACGAAGGCCTTGAGGCCGGGCATCAAGCCCATGAGGGGGTGAAGGGTGTTATAATACAGGCCCCACAGCACCCCGGCCACCGCC
Organism: Thermanaeromonas sp. C210; assembly: GCF_013167955.1. Taxonomy (NCBI): domain Bacteria; kingdom Bacillati; phylum Bacillota; class Clostridia; order Neomoorellales; family Neomoorellaceae; genus Thermanaeromonas; species Thermanaeromonas sp. C210. The sequence goes on along the minus strand of NZ_BLWF01000002.1, from coordinate 630,452 downwards.
GCAAAGGCCGAACCCAGGGCAAAGGTAACGGAAACTACGCTGTCCACGTTAATGCCCATTAAGGCCGCCGCTTCCTTGTCGTAGGCCACGGCCCGCATGGCCTTTCCCACTCTAGTGTAATGGACGATATACTGGAGTATTATCATAATGAGAACGGTGACGCCCAGGATCAGGAGCTGCATGCTGGTAAAGCGCACGGCGCCTCCCAGGAGGGCGAAGGTACGATTGCTTATGGTCCCGGGCGGGAAGGAACGGAAATCCGTCCCCAGGAGCCAGAGGCCCCCGTTCTCCAGAAAGAGGGAAACCCCGATGGCCGTAATCAAGGCCGCCAGGCGGGGCGCCTGCCGCAGGGGTTTGTAGGCTATCCTCTCAATGACTACCCCCAGCAGGGCGCACAAGGCCACGGCCAGGAGCAGGGCCGCTACTACACCTACCTTGAGAACCGTAACGGCAAAAAAAGCAATATAGGCGCCCACCATCAGTATGTCGCCGTGGGCGAAGTTGATCAATTGGATTATGCCGTAGACCATGGTGTAACCCAGGGCTATCAAGGCGTAGATGCTGCCCAAGGTCAACCCGTTCACCAGCTGCTGCACTAACTCTGCCAACTCTGCCACTCCTTGTAGCCGGCCCGAGGGAGAAATCCAATGAGGGGGTAAACTTAACCCCCTCATTGGCCCCTTCAGTTGTCGCTTTTACTAATCTACCTTAACTTCAGGTGCCATCTTCTTGGTCTTCAGGGTCTGCTTGCCGTCTACCATGGCAATAATGGATACTTCCTTCACCGGGTTGTGATTGGCATCCATGCTGAGGCGACCCGTTATCCCCTCAAAGTCCTTGGTCGCGGCCAGGGCATCTTTGATGGCCACGGGATCGGCCTTGCCGGCCCGCTTAATGGCATCGGCTAGCATGTGCGCCGTTTCATATCCCAGGGCGGCAAAGGCATCGGGTTCGGCGTTGTATTTCTCTTTATACGCCTTCACGAAGGCCTGGACCTTTTCGCTGGGATCGGCGGGTGAATAGTGGTTGGTAAAGTAGGTGTCTTTCAGATTCTCGGCCCCGCCGGCCAGGTTAACCAGCTCGGGGGAATCCCAGCCGTCGGCCCCCAGCATGGGAACCCGGATGCCCAGTTCCCGGGCCTGGGCGATTATTTTACCCACCTGCCCGTAATAGGCGGGCACATAGATTAGCTCAGCCCCGGCCTGGGAAGCCCTGGTCAACAGGGGCCGGAAGTCCTGGTCGTTTTCGGAGAAACTACCCTCGGCTACGATTTCGCCGCCCAGCTTGGTGAATTCTTCCTTAAAGACCCGGTAGAGGCCCTTGCTGTAGTCGTTGCCGATATCGTAAAGGATGGCAGCTTTTTTGGCCCCCAGCTCGTTAAAGGCAAATTCGGCTCCTACAATGGCCTGGGGCGGGTCGGTAAAGCAGGTGCGGAAGATGAAGTCGCGCACCTTCTTGGCCTGAGGATCGTAAGTCACGTCCAGGGCCGTAGCAGACGGGGAGATAAGGGGTATTTGGTTATCCATGGCCACGGGTATGCAGGCCTTGGTAGCCCCGGTCGTAGCCGGCCCTAGAATGGCCACCACCCCTTCCTCCACCAGTTTGGAGGCCACGCTCATGGCTTCCTCGGCTTTGCTGGCGTTGTCGAGGATGACGGGCTCCAGTTTCTTCCCCAGGACGCCGCCAGCCGCGTTAATCTCTTCTAGGGCCAGCAGGATCCCGTTTTTAATATTCGTACCGTAAGTAGCCACCTGGCCGGAAAGTTCCAGGTTGAGACCTACTTTAATGGTCTCGCCTTGCTGCTCCCCTGTCTGGTCGCCGCTCCCCTGGCTCTTCTGGGCCTGTCCACAGGCGGTCAGAAGGGCCAAGAGCAACAGGGACACTCCGAGGAAGAGTATTTTCCGCAGGCTCCTCACTCCACAAGACCTCCTTTTTCTCGCCTTTGCGCGTCTTTGCACACTTGGACTTATTATAAACCTGGCCGGCAAGACCTGTCAATTACCAGTCTTCGGGGACTCCCGGGTTTTTCCCGATATTCGCGCCGGAATTAGCAACCGGAGGGGCCCTGGGTTGCCGCGATAATGTACATGGCGTGGGACCACAGCAGGGGTCGGGCTATAGGGCCCCAGCGCTGCACCCAATAGGTGTAGTGCTCCGGTGAATTAAGGTTATGGGGCACCTGCTCCGGCAGCCGGCCTTCTTCATCGGCCTGAGCGGCTACCCATTCCAGGAGCCCGCGGGCCTCCCGTTCCCTGTCCTGGAGGCGGTAGTACCAGGCCAGCCAGGCCGTCAGCAACACCCATTCCCCGCCGCCGTAGTAGGTGTCGGCCCGGTACCGTTTAAGGCCTCCTCCCAGGAGTTCCTTCTCTATTTTCTCCACCGTAGTTTTAAAGACGGGGTCGTCATAGGAGCAAATACCGAAGGGCACGCCCAGCCACAGGAGATTAGCGTCAACCTCCGGCCGCCCGGCGAACTTGACAAAATGTCCTTCCCGGCGGAATTCCTCCTTGAGTTTAGCTGGCAAAACCTCCAGGACGGCCAGGGCCTGCCCCTCCAGGGGAGGCTCCAGCCACGGCAACACCGCCTTTAAACCCCCGTAGAGGGCGGCCCAGGTAGAAGGGTGGCAGTACTCGCCCCATTCCTCCCAGCAGTCCAGACAGGGACAGTCCCACAGGGCACAGAGGTAAGCGGTCACCAGGGAAATTACGTCCCGGTACAGTCCTTCCATCCTGCCCTGCCGCGCGAGGTGGGCGGCCAGGCCCCACAAGTAGGTGCCATACCCGTCAAGCTGGAAATTTCCCCACGGCTCCTGGCCTTCTTCACCGGAGAGGGTGTAGCGGGTGTGGAGGCATTCTTCATCCTCCAAAGGCCGCTTCTCTTCCGCCGCCCTCCGGGCCCGGTGGATTTTGTAGCTGTGCCTGATAATAGTCTTAGCCATGAAGGTATAAAAGGCCCCGGCCGCTTCCCTTTCTCCCACCAGGTCCAGGGCATAAGCAATGAAGGTGCCGTCCCGCAGCCACACGTACTTATAGGGAGGGAATTCCGGGGCCGCCGGGAAGGCACCCTGGTCCGTCTGGTACTCTTTGAGGATGGCAACGCTCTTCTCCAGAAGCCGGTCCACTGCCGGCACTACCTCCCCGGTAAAAACCCGAAGACAAAACAGGCCCTGGCCTTAAAGGTTGCCGGGCCTGCCTTGCCGGCTCAGGATGTCCTGTCCCATTACCGCCCCCTGCTGCCCCTTCCCCCGGGGTACCCGGAACACTTGCCGGCTGTTACCCCTTTGAACTTTGTTCCCCGGCCCCAGGGGGTTCTCAGGAAAAACGTATAGGCTTCTCTTTTGCGGGATGGGGGGCCGGGCTAGGAGGCAACGGTGTTCAAGAAATACCGGTGAAAGCGCACATCGCCGGTCAGCTCAGGATGGAAGGCCGTAGCCAAAAGTTTCCCCTGGCGGACGGCCACCACCTTGCCGTCCACTGTAGCCAGTACCTCGACGCCAGGGTGCACTTCTTCCGCATAGGGAGCACGGATGAAAACCCCCCTAAAGGGCTTCTCGCCCAGCAGGGGGATGGTCAGATCCAGCTCAAAGCTGTCCACCTGGCGCCCAAAGGCATTGCGCCGCACCTTCATGTCTATCAGGGCCAGGCGCGGCTGCTGGCTATCGATTATATCTTTAGCCAGCAGGACCATGCCGGCGCAGGTGCCCCAGATGGGCATACCTTCTTCCCCTAGACGGCGTATGGGTTCCATTAAGTCAAATTCGACCATCAACCTGCCGATGGTGGTGCTCTCGCCTCCCGGAATGATCAGGGCCTCTACTCCCTCTAGCTCATGGGGTTTACGTATCTCGCGGCCCTGGGCGCCGCACCCTTCTAATTTTTCCATGTGCTCCCGGAAGGCTCCCTGCAGGGCCAGTACTCCTACCAGCATGGAATCTATCTTCCTCTCCTTACCATCCGCGTTCTTGCATCCGCTGTTCCTGGCTCAAGGTCGCAATGTCAATGCCCGGCATGGCTTCGCCCAGGTCCTTGGAAACCTCTGCCAGGACGTGGGGATCGTTATAATGGGTGGTGGCAGCCACAATGGCCCGGGCCCGTTTCATGGGATCGGCTGATTTAAAAATTCCCGAACCCACAAAGATTCCATCGGCCCCCAGCTGCATCATAAGGGCTGCGTCCGCCGGCGTTGCAATGCCTCCTGCGGCAAAATTCACCACTGGCAGGCGCCCAAGTTTTTTGGTCTCCAGCACCAGTTCATAGGGCGCCTGGATGTTCTTGGCATAAGTCATCAATTCTTCCTCCGGCAGGTTGACCAGCCTGCGTATCTCGGCCATTACCATGCGCATATGGCGCACGGCTTCCACCACATTGCCCGTGCCGGGTTCGCCCTTGGTCCGGATCATGGCCGCCCCTTCGCCTATGCGGCGCAGGGCCTCCCCCAGGTTGCGGGCGCCACACACGAAGGGCACCTTGAAGGCGTGCTTATTGATGTGAAATTCCTCGTCGGCCGGGGTCAGAACTTCGCTTTCATCAATATAGTCTACCCCTAAAGCTTCCAGTATTTGCGCTTCCACAAAGTGGCCTATGCGGACCTTGGCCATGACCGGAATGGTCACCGCGTCCATTATGCGCAGGATAACAGTCGGATCGGCCATGCGGGCCACCCCTCCGGCAGCCCGTATATCCGCCGGCACCCTCTCCAGCGCCATTACGGCGCAGGCGCCTGCCTCCTCAGCGATCTTTGCCTGCTCGGGGGTGGTGACGTCCATAATTACCCCGCCTTTGAGCATCTCGGCTAGGCCCTTCTTTACCGTCCACGTGCCTTTTTCCGCTGCAGCCACACCCACTCCCCCCTGTCTCGTTAGATTAACCCTAAGTGATTTTATAATATAAATCCGGCCGGATGCAACCGGATTTTAGCTTGGTTTAATAGAAAAGCTATACCGTTAAATTTTTCTTCATGGTACCCGGGCCACGGCCATGACCCGGTCCTTTTCCTCTAAGCGCATGAGGGTGACCCCCTGGGTGTATCGCCCCTGACGGGAAATGTCCGCCGTATTGAGGCGGATGAGGAGTCCTTCGGCGGTAATGAGCATGAGCTCGTCCTCCTCCCCGGCAACGACTAGGCCTACGAGGGGACCGGTCTTGGCCGTAACCTTCATGCCGATCAGCCCCTTGCCCCCGCGCCCCTGCCGGGGATATTCTTCTAGGGGAGTACGCTTACCGAAGCCCTTTTCCGTAACCAGCACCAGGTCCTGGGCGGGCTGGACCCGGGCCATGCCCACAACGGCGTCTCCATCCTCCAACCTGATGCCCCGGACACCGTGGGCCGCACGGCCCATGCCGCGGACCTCCTCTTCCCGGAACCGGATGACCTTGCCCTGTCGGGTCGCCAGGAGGATGTCGTCCCCGCCCCCCGTTAGCTCTACTCCTATAAGCTCGTCCTCCTCCTCGAGGTTCAGGGCTATAATCCCGTCCCGCCGGGAAGTGCGGTACTCTCTCAGGGGCGTTTTTTTCACCACGCCCTGCCGCGTGGCCATAAAAAGGTAAGAATCTCCTTCAAAATCCCGGACGGCGATGACGGCCGTGATGCGCTCACCCGGAGACACATAAATGAGGTTGACCAGGGCCGTGCCCCGGGCCTGGCGGCTTCCTTCAGGCACCTCGTGGGCCCGGAGCTGGTACACCTTACCTTTATTGGTAAAGAAGAGGAGGTAATAATGGGTAGAAGTAACGAAAAGGTGCTCGGCAAAATCCTCCTCCCGGGTGGACAGGGCCTGGATGCCCCGCCCTCCCCTTCGCTGGCTCCGGTACGTGTCAGCAGGCAGCCTTTTGATGTACCCCCGGTGACTGATGGTGATAACCACGTCTTCCTCCGGAACCAGGTCTTCGGCTTCCAGGGGTTCTTCTTCGGCCACAATCTGGGTGCGCCTGGCATCGGCGTGTTTAGCCTTGATTTCCAGGAGCTCCTCCCGGACGATACCCATTACTTTTGCCTCGCTGGCCAGGACCTCCCGGTAGTAGGCTATCTTTTCCTGGACCTCGCGGTATTCTGCCTCCAGTTTCTCCCTTTCCAGGGCCGTCAACCGCTGGAGCCTCATATCCAGGATGGCCTGGGCCTGTTTTTCGCTCAAAGAGAAATTCTCCATGAGGGCCCTTCGGGCGCTGTCCGCATCCCGGGAGCGCCGGATGGTCCGGATAACGGCATCCAGATACTGCAGGGCTATACGCAGACCCTCAAGGATATGAGCCCGGGCCTCGGCCTGGTTTAACAGATAACGGGTCCGCCGGGTGACTATATTTTTCTGGTGGAGGAGGTAGTGCTCCAGCATTTGCTTTAGATTGAGTACCTGGGGCCGTCCGTCCACCAGAGCGAGCATGATGACGCCGAAGTTGTCCTGCATCTGGGTGTGCTTGTAAAGCTGGTTGAGGATCACCCTGGGCTGGGCATCTCGCTTGAGTTCTACCACCACCCGCAGGCCCGTGCGGTCCGATTCATCCCGCAGGTCGCTTATACCTTCGATCTTCTTTTCCCTCACCAGCTCCGCAATGGTTTCGATGAGGCGGGCTTTGTTAACTTGATAGGGCAGCTCAGTGATAACAATTTGGTGCCGACCCCCGCTCAGGGCTTCCACGGCTGCCCTGGCCCGTACCCTAATGTTACCGCGTCCCGTCCGGTAGGCATTGCGTATGCCGTCCCTTCCCAGGATGACCCCGCCCGTCGGAAAATCAGGCCCCTTGACCACCGTCATAATCTCCTTGAGGCCGGCTTCGGGGTTTTCGATGAGGAGTACCAAGGCATCGATGATCTCCCCCAGGTTGTGGGGAGGGATGTTGGTGGCCATGCCTACGGCAATTCCCGACGAACCGTTCACCAGGAGATTAGGGAATCGTGCCGGCAGCACCACCGGTTCCTTTAGGGTGCCGTCATAATTCGGGATGAAGTCTACCGTGTCCTTTTCAATATCCGCCAGCATGGCCAGGGCCAGGCTGGAAAGCCTGGCTTCGGTATACCGCATGGCGGCCGGAGAATCTCCGTCCACGGAGCCGAAGTTTCCATGGCCGTCGATAAGGGGATACCGGCTGGCGAAATCCTGGGCCATGCGCACCATGCTTTCGTACACGGCAGCATCCCCATGGGGGTGATAACGGGCCAGCACATCGCCCACGACGCGGGACGATTTTTTGTACGGCTTGTCGGGGGTCATATTGGCCTCATACATGGCGTAAAGAATGCGGCGGTGGACCGGTTTTAACCCGTCGCGGACGTCGGGTAGGGCGCGCCCCACAATGACGCTCATGGCATAGTCGATGTAGGAGCGCTTCATCTCTTCTTCGATTTTAACCGGCAGGACTGTACCGATTCCCGTATTTTCAGCCGCCAAGGGCTGCCACTCCCTTTAGCTCTTTTAGATATCCAAGTTGCGCACCTCATGGGCGTGTTCCTGGATAAAAGCCCGCCTAGGCTCTACCCGGTCGCCCATCAGGATGCTGAAGATCTCGTCGGCCGCCTCGGCATCCTCCAAGGTGACCCGGAGGAGGGTGCGCGTGGCGGGATTCATGGTTGTTTCCCATAGCTGTTCCGCATTCATTTCGCCCAGGCCCTTATAGCGCTGGATTTCCCAGCGCTCGCCGTTGCGGGGGTTAAGGAAGGTCTCCAGGGCCTGATCGCTGTAGAGGTAATGGACCTCTTTTCCCCGGGAGACTTTATACAGGGGAGGCTGGGCAATATATACGTGCCCCTTCTCTATCAGCGGCCGCATGTAGCGATAGAAGAAAGTAAGGAGCAGGGTGCGGATGTGGGAACCGTCGACATCAGCGTCGGCCATGAGGATAGTCCGGTGGTAGCGCAGTTTATCCAGGTTAAAATCCTCCCCTATACCGGTTCCCAGAGCCGTAATGATGGCTCGGATCTCTTCGTTGTTCAAAATCTTATCCATCCGCGCCTTCTCCACGTTTAGGATCTTGCCCCTAAGGGGCAGGATGGCCTGGAACCGGCGGTCCCTCCCCTGTTTGGCCGAACCCCCGGCCGAATCGCCCTCCACCAGGAAGAGCTCCGTCACGGCCGGGTCGCGGTGGGTGCAGTCGGCCAGCTTCCCGGGAAGGGCGGTAATTTCAAGGGCGCTCTTGCGCCGGGTGAGCTCCCGGGCCTTGCGGGCGGCTTCCCTGGCCCTGGCCGCGGTGATGGCTTTATCCAGTATCCGCCGGGCTACCCCGGGGTTTTCCTCGAGGAAAGAGCTTAAGTAGTCCGTTATCAGCCCCTCAACGATGCCCCTTACTTCCGTATTGCCGAGCTTTGTCTTGGTCTGGCCCTCGAACTGGGGCTCCTTCACCTTGACACTGATTACGGCCACCAAACCCTCGCGTACATCTTCCCCGGAAAGATTGGCCTCATTGTCCTTTAAAATATTAAAGCGGCGTCCGTAATCGTTGATGACCCGCGTTAAGGCTGCCTTTAAGCCTACTTCATGGGTCCCGCCCTCAACGGTACGGATGTTGTTGGCATAAGACAGGATTAACTCGTTGTAACCGTCGTTATACTGCAGGGCAACCTCAACCTCGACCTCATCCCTGGTGGCGCTGAAATAGAAGGGCCGGCTGTACAATACGTTTTTATTTTTGTTCAGGTGGCGGACAAAGTCGATGAGGCCGCCATCCTGTTGGTAGACTTCCTCCCGGTCCCGCACTTCATCGCGAAAAAGGATCTTTAGACCCCGGTTTAAGAAAGCCAGCTCCTGGAGGCGCTTCGTAATGATCTCGGGGTCAAATTCCAGAGTCTCAAAGATTTCCGGGTCGGGCCGGAAAGTGATAATGGTTCCCGTCCCCTTGGCCCGCCCCGTAGCCTTGAGTTCGGTCACCTTGCTTCCCCGGCGGTAAAGCTGCTCGTAGACCCTGCCGTCTCTTTTAACCTTCACCAAAAGCTCGCTGGACAGGGCGTTGACCACCGACAGCCCCACGCCGTGGAGGCCGCCGGCTACCTTATACCCGTTGCCGCCGAATTTTCCCCCGGCATGAAGCATGGTAAGGGCTACCTCCACCCCAGGCAGACCTGTCTGTTCGTGGATGTCCACCGGGATTCCCCGGCCGTTATCGGCCACCGTCACCCTCCCATCCCGGTGGAGTACTACTTCCACGCGGGTGCAGAACCCGGCCAGGGCCTCGTCAATACTGTTATCCACCAGCTCGAACACCAGGTGGTGGAGGCCTCGCGAACCGGTATTGCCGATGTACATGCCGGGCCGCCGCCTTACGGCCTCCAGACCCTCCAGAACCTGGATCTGGCTCGCATCATAGACCGGAGCCTTTTCCCTTTCCTCCATTTGCTTCCTCCTGTAATCCTTTAATACCCAGGAAGAATATTACCACAATAAATTTTCGGCGACAATGCAGGCCTTCCTGAGCCATCCCCACCCTATTATCCAGACGTGATTTAGCTCCCCCTCGCATCAATAGCCTCGCGAACCTATACTGGTGCTTCCTTTTCGGCCTCCGGCGGGGTTCCCCGCTCTTTTGCCTTCCGGCACTAAGGAGCCGGCCACAGGCCTCAGGCTGCTTCGGCCCCGCCTCCATCGCCAATTTGGCGAAAGATTCATCTTCCCCTCGGCTCAATCCCTGGATTACGAGCTAAATTACTCTCTTAAAGCAGGGGATACATCGGGGCTCTTTCTCTTCTGGGCTGCTGCCCGCCGGCCCAGGGTCACCGGAGAAATGGATGAAAAGTAGATCTTCTTATCCGTAGTGACGATAAAAGACTTCACCGGCTCGCCCTTTAGCCGAGGCCCTTTTTTGTTGGCCGCCCAGAACTCCTTGTTGGCTGCCGAACGCCCTATTTTCTCATAGTCGAAGATTCCCACAATATCCTTCAAAGGCAAAAGGACGTCCCCACCGATATGCAAATACACTCCTTGCCCACCTCCCCGTGGTTAAAGGGAACTGTTTTAGAGGCCCCACTTTGCCCGGCGGAGGAGGCCGCCGGGTTTAGGGCGAGAAGGCAAATTAACCCGTCTGGCCTGTTCCGGCCGTCCATCGCGGGTAAAATACCCGGTATTTACGGGGAAGTCCCTTTTTCCGTCCCGCCGCAGGCGAGTATAAAGGCTTTTTCCCTAACCTCAGGGGGTATATCTTCCACCTGGGTGGTAGTGATAAAAGCCTGTCCTTCTCCTGCTACGACCTCTAGAAGGGCCTTTCGCCGGTTCCCGTCCAGCTCCGAAAAAACATCGTCTAGGAGAAGGGCCGGTCTGAAGCCCAAGACCTGGGTAAAGTACACAGTTTCTGCCAACTTTAGGGCCAGTACGAGGCTCCGCTGCTCGCCCTGGGATGCGTAGTGGCGGCCACTGCGGCCGCCTACTTCAAAGGTGAAGTCGTCCCGATGGGGGCCTAATAACGTAGCCCCCATGATAATCTCCTTATCACGCTTTTCCGCCAGCCTCTTAAGCCAATCATCAGCGGGACTCAAGCTGGGTTGGTAACACAGGGCTATGGAAGATGAAGCGCCGGCCAGCACGGCGTAAAACTGGTCGGCCAGCCCTTCTAACCTCCGAAGGACTTCCTGCCTCTTCTCCACCAAGGGCAGGCCACAGAAAACGAGCTGCTGGTCCCACGGTTCTAGCTGATCGGCCCGGGCCTGTCCTCCTTTTATCTGCTTGAGGAGGAGGTTCCGCTGGAGCAGAACCCGGCGATAGGTCAAAAGATGGAGGCAATAAGAGCGGTCTACCTGGCATAACTCCCGGTCCAAGAACTGGCGCCGGATAACCGGCGGCCCTTTAACGAGATACAGGTCGTCAGGTCCAAAGGTAACGGTGGGAAATAGTCCCAAGAGGTCTACCAGGCGGTGGGGGGAATTATTAATTGTTAACTTTTTCCTTCCGCCATCGTAGACAATATCTATCTCGGACCCCTGGTTACCCTTCTTCAGGCAGGCGCGAAGGCGGAAGCCTGGCCGTCCAAGGGTCACCAGATCCCGATCCTGGTGAAACCGAAAGGAGCGTCCGGTAGAAAGATAAGCTATGGCTTCCAGGAGATTGGTCTTACCGGCCCCGTTGGGCCCTGTTAACAGGTGTAGCCCGGGACGGAAATAAAAGACCCTTTCCGTGTAGTTGCGAAAGTTGTAAAGGGCCAGCTCGGTCAAGAGGGTCGCCTGCATATCTATTTTACCCAAGCCTGACGGGTAAAATAAGGCAGAAGTAGTGATCAACGCCCTGGGGCTGTACCACTAAGGGCTTTAAGGGCTCGATGAATTTAAGGATCACCTTCTCTTCTTCGATTACTTTGAGGGCGTCCAGGAGATACCGGCCGTTAAGGGCCACTTCCAGGCCTGGGCCGGTGATCTCCGCCGGAAGCTCTTCCTCTAGCTGGCCCACTTCCGGTGTGTGGCTGAGGAGCCGTAGAGTATCTCCTATCTCCAGGCGGATGATGGAAGATCGTAGCCTGCTGTCTTCGCGGCCCAGCAGGGTGGCCCGCTCTACGGCCGTGGTGATCTCATGGGTGGGTACGACCACCACGGTTTGAAAATCCTTGGGCAAAACTTGGCGGTAGGGCGGGAACTGGCCGCCGAGGAGGCGGCTGTAAAAGGTAAGGTTCTCGGTAGTGGCAAAAATCTGGCTGGGGCCGATGATAAAGGTTATCTCTTCGTCTTCCTCCCCCGAGAAGAGGCGCGATAGCTCCACCAGGGATTTATGGGGAATAATGGCCGCGGTCTGGCCCTCTCCCCCGACGGGGCTTATGGGGGTCTCGTAGAGGGCCAAGCGGTGGGTATCAGTGGCCACCATCACCGATTTGCCGGCCAGAAAGTCCATCTCCCAGAGGAGCCCGTGGTATATGCTGCGCAGCTCTTCACTGCCTGCCGCAATACCCACCTTACGGACGATCTCCCTGAAATCCCTGGATGGGAATTTAAGGGAATAGGATTGGGAAGGTTCGGGTAACGAAGGGAATTGGTCGGGGTCCATGCTGTGGAGCTGGGCCCGCGCCTGATGGTACTCTATGGTGACCACCCCCCCGGCCTTCCCTTCCAAGCTTACCGTCACCGGGGGCAGGTGACGGACCAGGTCGGTGAAGATCCGCGCAGGTAGTAGAAGACGGCCTTCCTCCCCAACCTCACAACCAAAGGATACGATTATTCCCATTTCCAGGTCCGTAGCATGGAGGGTAACCTTGCCGTCGCCTGCGGTTAACAATATTCCGGTCAGTGCCGGGAGGGTGCTAGTGCTCCCGATGGCACGGTGTACTTTAAGCACCGCATTTAACAGCTGGGGTTGGGGACAGGATATGCGCACGGGAAATACCTCCTCCATCATCTATTTTTTCGATGAGTCCCGTTGTAGTGATCGTAGGCGCTGTGGAGATGTTGATAATCCCGCCGGAGCTCGGCAAGTTAAAGGAGTCCGCTGTGGGCAGGGGTGTTTACGGATTCTTTATTTGTTGTATAAGTTCGGTAATGGTTTGCTGGAGTTCGGGATCTTTTTGGAGATCTTGGCTGATTTTCTCCCACGCGTGAAGGACCGTGGTGTGGTCGCGGCCTCCGAATTCTTCACCTATCTTAGGGAGGGAAGCATCCGTGAGCTCACGGGCGAGATACATGGCTATCTGGCGCGGGTAGGCCAGGCTCCGGGTCCGTTTCTTGCTTTTGAATTCCTCGGGTTTTAAGTTAAAGTACAGGGCTACTTTTTCCTGGATAAAGGAGATGGTTATGGGTTTGGGCTTGGCCAGGGTTAAGGCCTCTTGCAGTATCTTTTCCACCGTTTCCAGTGTTAGCTCCTGTTCGGTGAGGGCGGCATAGGCTGCTACCCGGATAAAGGCTCCTTCCAGCTCCCGGATATTGCTGTCCACTTTCTGGGCGATAAAGAGCATAATGTCGTCGGGCAGGTAGAGGTTGTCCAGGGAAGCCTTTTTGCGGAGAATGGCTACTCTCGTTTCCAGGTCCGGCGGCTGGATGTCGGTAATCAGCCCCCACTCGAAGCGCGAGCGCAGGCGGTCCTCTAGGGTAGGTATCTCCTTGGGAGGACGGTCGCTGGAGATAATAATCTGTTTGCTGGCTTCATAAAGGGCATTAAAAGTATGGAAGAATTCCTCCTGGGTCCGCTCCTTACCCGCCAGGAACTGAATGTCGTCGATTAATAAAACATCGATGTTGCGGTACTTATTGCGGAAACTGACTGTATCGTTATCGTGGATGGCGTTAATAAGTTCGTTAGTGAACTTTTCTGAGGAAACGTACATAACCCGGTAGTGGGGCAGGTGTTGCCGCACATAATGGCCGATGGCTTGCATGAGGTGCGTCTTGCCCAGGCCGACCCCTCCGTAAATGAACAGAGGGTTGTAGGCCTTGGCGGGAGCCTCTGCTACGGCTAGGGAAGCCGCATGGGCAAAACGGTTGCTGTTGCCCACCACAAAGGTATCAAAGGTATATTTGGGGTTGAGGTGGCAGAGTTCCTCGTTGCTAGGCGGTTGCGAAGACTGCAAAAAGGATAAGTCCTCCTCGCCGGGCGGGAGGGCGATGAGCTGTACGCTGATGTACTGGTGGAAAACCTTCTGTAGGGTGGTCTGGAGCAGGGAGGCGAAACGGCTCTGAATGTAGTCCCGAGCAAATTCATTGGGTACGGCCAGGATTAGGGTGTGGTGTTTTAAGGTCAGGGGCCGGGCCTCCCGAAACCAGGTGTCTATGGCGGTAGGCGGTAATTGGTGTTCGAGAAGTTGGAGAGCTTGTTGCCAAGCGACCTCCAAGTTTATGGGCGGCAAAGATTAACCCCCCTTAGTTGTGGATAACGAGCACAATTATATTAACAAAGATGTGGATAAGTGGCAACCGGCTAAGGGCCCTTTTTCTTGACAGCCTCGGAAGTAGTGGGCTATAATTTAACTAAATTGCCGGCTGCTGCCCTTTTGCTTCGAAGGGTAAGATCGGAGTGTGGTGACTCAGGAGTGGGGAGGGACGGGATTGAAAAGGACCTATCAGCCCAAGCGCAGGCGCCGTAAAAGAGTCCACGGATTTTTAAAGCGGATGAGCACCAGGGGCGGTCAACTGGTAATCAAGCGGCGCCGTCGGAAGGGTAGAAAGCGTTTGACGGCTTAAGACAAGGCCAAGGCTTACCATCTCTTGTGTGGAGGTTAGGAATTTGCTGCCGGCAGCCCGCAGGATCAGGCGGTCGGGTGAGTTCCGGCAGGTGTATCGCCGGGGGAATCGGGTAGGTAGCCGGGCTTTAGTTTTGTACTGGCGGCCCAACCGGTTGGGACTCACGCGTTTTGGCTTTTCGGTTTCGAAGAAAATGGGGCGGGCCGTAGAGCGCAACCGCAGTAAGAGGCTTCTGCGGGAGGCCTGCCACCGGCATTTGGGCCGGTTCAGACCGGGTTTTGACGTGGTGTTCGTAGCTCGCGAGGGATTGAAAGGGTTGTCCTATCCCCGGGTAGTGGAGGAAGTATTAAGCCTTAGCAAGCGGGCTAAACTATTGTGTGACGCCGAGGATGGATAATAAAGGAAGGCGAGGAACTTGTCGCGCGGCCAGAGGTTAGTGATCCTCCTTTTGAGGTTTTATCAGAGGTGCATTTCTCCTTTTATGGGTGCCCGTTGTCGGTTTTACCCCAGCTGTTCGGAGTATGCATCCCAGGCAGTGGCCAAGCACGGTGTCTGGCGTGGCGGGTGGCTAGCATTGAAAAGGTTAGGAAGGTGCCATCCTTGGCATAACGGAGGGTACGATCCGGTTCCGTGAAAGTTAGGTGAGGAGGTGAAGACCTGTCTGCACCCCCCGGGGCCGTAAGGCAACCGCGAAGGCAGGCAGGCTGGGTTGGGCGCATTAGTTCATTTCCTGTCGCAATCAATCCAATTTTTCTATAATATTACCCAGAGTTTAGGAGTACCCAACTACGGGCTGGCTATCATTTTGTTTACCGTGGCGGTCAAGATTCTCTTGTACCCTCTGACGTACAAGCAGCTCAAATCCATGCGTCGCATGCAGGAGCTGCAGCCCAAGGTGCAAGAGATCCAAAAGAGGTTCAAAAACAATCCGGAGAAAGCACAAAAGGCCATCTTGGAGCTATACCAGACGGAAAAGGTAAATCCCTTTAGCGGCTGTCTGCCCTTGCTGGTACAGATGCCTATTTTGTTTGCCCTCTTTAGTGCTTTGAGGAGCTTTTTTGATCCCGCGGCTAACCCGGCGGTAAACATGGAGCACGCTAATTTTCTGTGGGTACCCAACTTAGGCAGACCGGATCCCTATTTCCTTCTGCCGGTATTGGTGGCGGCGGCGACCTTCTTGCAGCAGCGGGTTAGTATGGTTAATCCCCAGGATCAATCCCAGAGGACCATGCTGATAGTGATGCCCCTGCTCATCGGGTGGATGAGCACTCAGTTTTCCGCCGGACTGGCCCTCTATTGGGTGGTGTTTAGCCTCATGGGAGTTATGGAACATTGGCTTTTGCGCAGACAGCCGGGGCTGGTGAAGGAGGAAGTCAGCGCCAAATGAAGGAAGTGGAGATGGCGGGGAAAAGCGTGGAGGAGGCAGTGGAGGCTGCCCTGAGGGTTTTAGGTGCTGGTAGGGAGGAAGTACAGGTCGAAGTTCTCGAGGAGGGTAGCAAGGGATTATTCGGTTTTTTGGGGAGCCGGCAGGCCAGGGTGCGGGTGATTTTGCCCGACAATCCGGAAAAATTGATAAAGGAATTCCTCGAAGGAGTCCTTAAGGCCATGGCCGTCCAGGCCGGGATAGAAATTAGGCGGCGGGAGGAGTACTTCCTGGTTAGTTTCCACGGCCGGGACCTGGGAGTGTTAATCGGGCGGCGGGGCGAGACCCTGAATGCTTTGCAATATTTGACGAACCTGGCGGTAAATCGGGCCCTTAGGGATAAGGTTAAGGTGGTCCTCGATGCCGAGGGCTACCGCAAGCGGAGGGAGCAGGCCCTGGTCCGGCTGGCCAAGCGGTTATCGGAGAGGGTTAAGCGGACCGGTAACCGGATAGTGCTGGAGCCCATGACCCCCCAGGACCGGCGCGTCATCCATACCGCCCTGCAGAACGACAGCCAGGTGGTCACCTTCAGCGAGGGAGAGGAGCCCAACCGCAAGGTAGTCATATCCCTGCGCAGGTGACGGAGAGGGTAACAAAGTAAGGGCGAAGTGCGGATACCCAGTAATACATATGTGTATTACTGGGTTTTATATATTAGGGGCCTGAAGTGCTAAGAAACTTTCCTCCGATGGTGCCGGAGGCCGGGCCCAGGCCGCGGTAGGTCCCAGGAGTGGCCGAAACGCGACAGGGCCGGCGCAGGCATGGTAGAAGGACCACAGTTGCGGGAGGAAGAGGAGTTGATAGAGGATACCATAGCTGCCATTGCTACACCCCCTGGAGAAGGGGGCATCGGTATAGTGCGGATTAGCGGGCCGGAAGCCCTGAGGATTGGCCGGGAGATTTTTCGCCCCCGGAAGGGAGCACCACTGGGGGCTGCGGAGAGCCACCGCATGCGCCTGGGCTTGGCTGTAGATCCCCAAAGCGGAGAGGTTCTGGATGAGGTTCTGGCCGTAGCCATGAGGGGCCCCCACAGCTATACGGCTGAGGATGTGGTGGAGGTCCACTGCCACGGAGGTCCCCTGGCCTGTGCCCGGGTGCTGCAGGCCGCCTTAAGGGCAGGTGCCCGCCTGGCGGAGCCCGGTGAGTTTACCCGGCGGGCCTTTCTAAACGGGAGGCTGGACCTGGCCCAAGCCGAGGCTATCATAAGCATCATCCGGGCCCGAAGCCAGACGGGACTGGCGGCGGCTATTTCCCAGCTGCAGGGCGGGCTTTCCCGGAGGGTGAAGGCCCTCAGGGATGAAATCACGGGTGTTCTGGCCGCGGTGGAGGCCAGCCTGGATTTTCCCGAGGAGGTGGGGGACGTAGGGCCGGAGGAGAGGGAACGCCTGGTGAGGGTAAGGGAGGGTATCCAGGACCTCCTGGCCACGTGGGAAGAGGGCAGGCTGGTGAGCCAGGGTATAAATATAGCCCTGGTGGGACGGCCCAACGTAGGGAAATCGAGCCTGCTCAATGCCCTCTTGCGGGAGGACCGGGCCATTGTAAGCGATATCCCCGGCACTACCCGGGATACCATTAGTGAGGCCATGCAGCTGGGAGGATTTCCCTGCCAGTTAATAGACACCGCAGGGATGCGCGAGGCCGCGGACGGCCTGGAGCGGCTGGGGATAGCCCGGAGCCGGGCGGCTGCGGCCGCCGCGGACCTCGTACTGCTGGTGGTGGATCTGACCACGGGGGTTACCCGGGAGGATGAGGAACTGCTGAAGGAACTGGGGGATAAGCCTTTGGTGGTGGTGGCCAATAAGGCCGACGCCGTAGCCTCGGTGGATGAGGAGGACCTGAGTCGCCTTGCAGGTGGGCGGCCGTGGGTGGTGGTTTCCGCCAAGGAGGGGCAGGGTTTGGACGCCTTGAGCCGTGCCGTGCGGGATCTGGTGCTGGGCGGCCGGGTTTTGAGGAATACCGGCGAACCCCTGCTACTGCGGGAGCGCCACCGGGAGGCCCTTGAGAGGGCCCTGGGCTGCCTGGAGGAATCCTTACGCGCCTGGGAGAAAGGTCTTCCCCTGGAGCTAGTGAGCATAGACCTCCAGGGAGCCTGGGAAGCCCTCGGCGAGATCACCGGGGAGACAGCCCGGGAGGATCTGCTGGACCGGATTTTCAGCGAGTTTTGTTTGGGAAAATAGGATCTATTTTTTTTCGCAAGAATGGAGGTGAGAGGTATGTACCGTGCCGGCGAATATGAGGTCATCGTGGTGGGTGCGGGCCACGCGGGTTGCGAGGCGGCCCTGGCGGCGGCCCGGATGGGTTGTCGCACCCTTCTTTTGACCTTGAGCCTGGAGGCAGTGGCCATGATGGCCTGCAATCCTTCGGTGGGCGGCCCGGCCAAGGGCCATCTGGTGCGGGAGATAGATGCCCTGGGCGGGCAGATGGGCCTTAACACCGACCGGAGCCGGATCCAGATCCGCCGGCTCAATGTAGGCAAGGGACCGGCCGTTAGGGCCCTGCGGGCCCAGGCGGACAAGAAGCTTTACCAGCAGCTGATGCTCTCTACTCTTTTGCGGCAGGAGAACCTCGAGGTTAAACAGGCTACAGTTACCCGGATAATTGCGGAGGGCGGCCGGATCCGGGGCCTCCTCACCCGGAGCGGCGCTTATTTCGACTGCCGGAGTTTGGTGGTCACCACGGGCACCTATCTCCGGGGTCGGATCATCGTGGGAGACGTAGCCTATGAGGGCGGGCCTAACGGCCAGTTCCCGGCGGTCGAACTGGCGCGGAGCCTGCGGGAACTGGGGCTTAAGATGGGCCGGTTTAAGACGGGCACGCCGCCGCGGGTAAACCGGCGTTCGGTGGACTTTGGACGGATGGTAGAGCAGCCGGGCGACGAGGGCCCCCTTTACTTCTCCTTCTGGGAGGAGACGCCCGGGCGGCCTAATGTTTCCTGCTGGCTCACCCATACCAATGAGCGGACCCATGCCATTATAAGGGATAATCTCCACCGGGCGCCCCTGTTCAGCGGCGTCATTGAGGGTCAGGGTCCCCGCTACTGCCCTTCTATTGAGGATAAGGTGGTGCGCTTTGACCGGCCGGCCCACCAAATATTCCTGGAGCCGGAGGGATTGACGACCGAGGAAATGTACGTCCAGGGACTGTCTACCAGCCTGCCCGAGGATGTGCAACTGGAAGTCCTCCACACCATTCCCGGTCTAGAGAGGGCGGAGATGGTACGGCCAGGATATGCCATCGAGTACGACTACGTGGACCCCACCCAGCTCAAGCTGACCCTGGAATGTAAGGAGATTCCCGGCCTCTTTCTGGCGGGCCAGATCAATGGGACCTCTGGGTATGAGGAGGCGGCCGCCCAGGGATTAATGGCTGGGATCAACGCCGCGTGCCGGGCGCGGGACCGGGAGGGCCTGGTCCTCAGCCGCTCGGAGGCGTATATCGGGGTCCTCATCGACGATCTGGTCACCAAGGGAGTTACAGAGCCCTACCGGCTCTTGACTTCAAGGGCCGAGCACCGTCTGTTGTTGCGGGAGGACAATGCCGACCTCCGGCTGGCAGAGAAGGGCTACCGGGTGGGACTCCTGGACGAAGCCCGGTTTGCGCGGTTCTGCCGGAAGAGGGAGGCCATCGGAAGGGCTATAGAGGAATTGCGGCAGAAATATGTAGGTCCGGAGGACGAGGAGATAGAAGAGCTCTTGCAGGAGCGAGGGGAAACCTCCCTCAAGGGCCCGGTGAGGCTCTCCGATTTGCTGAAGCGGCCGGGCATAACCCTGGCGGACCTCCAGGAAAGGGGACTGGTGGCGGAAATGGAACCCCTGGTGGCGGAACAAGTTGAGATCTCCTTGAAGTACGAGGGCTACATCGCCAAAGAGCGGGCCCAGGTAGAACGCATCGCCAGGCTGGAGGGCAGGAAGATCCCGGGGGACCTGGATTACGGGCAGGTACGGGGTCTCTCCAAAGAAGGTGTGGAGCAGCTCTCCAAAGTGCGGCCGGAATCCATCGGCCAAGCTATGAGGATTCCCGGCGTTACCCCCGCCGACATTAACGTGTTGCTGGTGTATTTGGAACAGCGGCGGCGGCAACACGGGAGGGCGGCCGGTTACTGATGGAGGATAAGGGGCTGGGCTTATTTTTGGAGGAGCAGGGATGGAAGTTAAGCGGCCGGCAGCTGCAGCTCCTCTCCGCCTACGCCCGGCTGCTCCTGAAAAGGAACCGGGAGCTAAATTTAACGGCGGTAACGGAGGAGCAGGAAGTCTGGCGCAAACACTTCTTAGATTCCCTGCTCCTTTTTGTGGCCCTGGAGGTCCCGCCCGGTGCCCGGGTGGTAGATGTAGGAAGCGGGGGCGGGCTGCCGGGGATGGTGTTAAAGATATACCGGCCCGACCTGGAGGTTACCCTGGTCGAGGGCACGAGGAAAAAGGCGGAGTTTCTGTCGGCAGCCATCAGGGAATTGGGCCTCGAGGGTATCCGGTGTGTATGGGCCCGGGCGGAGGTGGTAGGCCGGCAGGAAGAATTTCGGGAGAGGTTCGACCTGGCCACCGCCCGCGCCGTGGCTGACCTGGCGGTGGTCCTGGAGTACTGCGTACCCCTGGTTAGAGTAGGGGGCAGGGTGGTGGCTTATAAGGGTCCCCGGGCGGATGAGGAGATCGAGGGGGCCGCCCGGGCCCTGGCCATGCTCGGCGCCGAGGTGGAGAGGGTGTGGCAGGGACGGCTGCCGGGGGGTGGCGAGGAGAGGCGGCTGGTAGTGGTGGTAAAGAGGGCCGGGACGGACCCCCGGTGGCCGCGCCGTCCCGGCATCCCGGAGAAAAGACCGCTTTAGGAATGTGTTGAATTCTGCTATAGTAGGGTTAGCGGGGACGAGGGCTGTGCCTGGCCCTGCATCAAGGTTGCGGTGACCACCGTCGGGTGTCCCCGTACATAGGCAAACCTTTCCCTGAGGTGCCGGAGGGTTGTTAGGCAAGGGAGAGCGGTGATGGGTAGCGGCCGAGGATGGGGTTGAGTTGGGGCCGTCAACGGGGGAGGAACTTAGGGCGGGCGGTACTGGCCCATGGGGCGATTTGCCGGTGCGGGAAGTTTCTTGAATGCTTGCTTAAAGGGAGAGAACGGGGCATGGGTAGGGTTATTGCTGTGGCCAATCAAAAAGGGGGGGTGGGCAAAACTACGACGGCGGTCAACTTAGGGGCTTCCCTGGCCGAGGAGGGGAAAAGGGTGCTCCTGGTGGATATCGATCCCCAGGGCAATGCTACCAGCGGCCTGGGAATCGACCGAGTTAAGCTGGAGCACTGCATGTACGACGTTTTGATCGAGGGCCTGCCCCTGGAAGGGATTATTATGGCTACCGCTATTCCGCGTCTGGAAGTGGCGCCGGCCACCATTGAATTGGCGGGCGCGGAGGTCGAGCTGGTGGGGGCCGTATCCCGGGAGGGGAAACTGAGGAGGGCCCTGGAGAATGTGCGGCAGGGTTACGACTACATATTAATCGACTGCCCGCCTTCCCTTGGCCTCCTCACCCTTAATGCCCTTACGGCTGCCGACCGCGTCTTGATACCTATCCAGTGCGAATATTATGCCCTCGAGGGCTTGGGGCAGCTCATGAATACCGTTCAGCTTGTGGCCCGCCATTTGAATCCCGGGCTCCAGCTGGAAGGGGTAGTCCTCACCATGTTTGATCCCCGGACCAATTTGTCCCTCCAGGTGGTTGACGAGGTCAAGGGTTACTTCGGCGACAAAGTCTTTCGCAGTATTATTCCCCGCAATGTAAGGCTTTCCGAGGCTCCCAGCCACGGGAAGCCTATTACCACCTACGATCCCCGTTCACGGGGAGCGGAGGCATATCGGGAGTTGGCCCGGGAGGTGATGGCTCATGGCTAAACGGGGATTGGGCCGGGGATTGAGCGCTCTGCTGCCGGAAAGGGCCACGGACGGTGGCGATATCCAGCACCTGTCCGTGGATGCCATTGTGGCCGGCCGCCATCAGCCGCGGGATGACTTCGACCAGGAGAAACTGGAGGAGTTGGCGGCTTCCATCCGCCAGCACGGCGTTATTCAGCCAGTGGTGGTTCGACCCCGCGGAGATGGGCTCTACGAGCTGGTGGCCGGGGAGCGGCGCTGGCGGGCGTGCCGCTTGGCAGGAATTAAAGAGATCCCCGCTGTGGTACGGGATCTTAGCGAGAGGGAAATGGCCGAGGTGGCCCTCATCGAGAATCTCCAACGGGAGGACCTGAACCCCCTGGAGGAGGCGCGGGCTTACCAGTCCCTCATTGTGGAACACGGGCTCACCCAGGAGGAGGTAGCTGCACGGGTAGGTAAGAGCCGGCCCGTTATAGCCAATGCCCTGCGGCTCCTGCAGTTGCCCCTGGCCGTGCAGGAGATGCTCCGCCGGGGGGAAATTACCGCCGGGCACGCTCGGGGGCTCCTGGCCCTGGAGGATGAAGGTTCCCAGGTGGAGCTGGCCACGCGGATAGCCCAAGATAGGTTGAGCGTGCGCCAGGTGGAAGAACTGGTGAAAAGGTTTCAGGGGAAGGGTGCCAAAAGAAAGGGGGCCTCCGGCAGCCGGGCAGAGGGAAGCCCGCGGGGCCGCGATGAGGATTGGTCTTTGACCCAGATCGAAGAGGCGTTAGAGGAAAGGCTGGGGACCGTGGTAAAGGTGCGGCAGCTCCCCCGCGGGGGCCGTATCGAGATTTACTACTACGGCGAGGAGGAACTTAACCGGTTGGTAGAAGAACTCCAGGGTAGAGGCCAGGGATGAACACCTATATGTTTCACGTGAAACAGTCGGGGGATGGGAGCAAGTGATCGCCAGCGTTATCAACGCCCTGGCCATCTTCCTGGGCACCATGGCCGGCAAAGTGTTGGGTACCCGCCTGCCCGATAGAGTGCTGGAAACCGTGTTCCAGGCCCTGGGCCTGGGGCTGCTCCTGACGGGGGCCAACATGGCCCTCCAGGGCGAAAAGGTGCTCACCATTATTTTGGGCTTAATTGTAGGCGGCGCCTTGGGCGAACTCCTCAACCTGGAGGGATGGCTGGAACGCCTGGGGCAACGCCTGGAAGAGCGGACCGGCAGCGATGACGGCCAGATGGGAAGAGGCTTTGTTGCGGGCACCATGATCTTCTGCACCGGGGCCATGGCCATCACCGGCTCCCTCGAAGCAGGCCTCCAGCATAACTACACTACCCTGTACACCAAGTCCCTCCTGGACGGGACCCTGGCCCTAATCCTCACCGGAAGGCTGGGAGTGGGCGTAGGCCTGTCGGCCCTGAGTGTATTGGCCTATCAGGGGACCCTCACAGCAGGCGCGGCCTGGGTATCACCCTATCTGCGGGCCGAGGTGGTAAACGAAATTACGGCGACGGGCGGCCTCCTCATCGTGGCCATCGCCTTGAACCTGCTGAAGGTCCGGGAGTTCCGCATAGCCAACCTTCTGCCGGCCCTCCTGGTGGTCGGCGTGTTGGCCGGCCTGTGACCGGAGGGGACCCCCAAACGCCGTCCTGCCGGCGTTAAGGAACAACTTTAGAACCCCAAGGAGAGTGATGACCATGCGCTGCCCCCTCTGCGACGTAACCATGAAGGAAGTGGAGCGCCGCGGCGTCCTGATCGATGTCTGCCCCGAATGCAAGGGGATCTGGCTGGACAGGGGTGAGCTGGAGAAACTCCTGGCTACGGTGGAAGCCCCTTACCGGGACGCAGACGAGTGGGAAGAGGAACCCAGGTGGCGGGAAGGATATAGGGGTGGGAAGGAAATGCGCAAGGGTAAAAAACGGCGTGGCCTGCTGGGAGAGATTTTCGACCTGGATTTCTTCGACTAGGAAGGGGGACCCGGGGCGGAAAACCGGCCGGAAGGAACCGAGGCGGTCCCGGCACTGCCGGCTGACGTTGGGGGACTGCAAGGAAGGCCGGGACCGCCCTTCGGCTGACGGCACAGGCTAAGGGGTCTTGCGTCGGGAATAATGGAGAGGGAGGCATCCCCTTTTTTGTCGTCCATGATTGAGGGGGCTCCTACGGCGGCCAAAGGGCAAAAGAAGAGTCCAGTTGATATAGCCGGCCGCTGTTCCGAGCTCCATGGCCCGCGTGCCCAGGGTACCGCGCGCCAGCGTCGGCTCAAAATGCCGGCCGAACGTAAGCCCCTCCGGGGAGGTCCGGCCGCGGGGCTAGATTAAGATGCCCACCAGTGGGCTAAACCCCGACTTAAAGGGGAGCAGAAGCCGGCTCGCAGTGGCCTGGGGTCTCAGGAAAGTCCTTCCGGCCTCTTTTAACGGTAGACGGGAAGCTACCCATGGGAAAGCTACTCTCCCTGAAACAGGCCCGAGGGAGGACCCTGGGCTCGGGCGGCCGCCAGGGCCGCCAGGTAAACCTCCTTAAGGGGCACGCCCCGTTCTTCGGCCGCCCGGCGGCAGGATTCAAATTCCGGCGCCACATTGAAAACCGTGCCCCCTGGAGCGCCGGCGGGAGGGGCGGCCCATTTAACTTCTATGGGGCCGTAGGGCGTCTGGACGGTCACTATCTCCCTGGCGGCCACCACCCGGTCCTCCCTACGGATGCGGACCCCCAGGGTGGTGGAATGACGGAAAAAAACTGCCGTAATTCCTTCCAGGGAACTCTCCGGGCAGAGGGCGGTGACCACTACACCGGGCCGGCCCTTTTTCATGTACACGGGAGTAAAAAAGGCGTCTAGGGCCCCGGCGGCCAGAAGCTGTTCCACCAGGTAGGGTAGAAACTCGGGGTTCATATCGTCAAGGGTGGTCTCCACCACCATTACCTCTTCCCCCACCGCCCGGTCCCTTGAAGGGTCGCCGATGAGAAGGCGTAGAAAGTTAGGACGCGGAAGGGGCGTCTTGCCCGCTCCGTAGCCGCAGGCCTCGAGCCGCATGGCCGGCGGCGGGCCGAAGGAGCGGGCGAGGGTGGTAATGAGGGCGGCGCCGGTGGGCGTTACCAGTTCCGCCTGGATGTCGGACCCGTACACGGGATAACCCTCCAGGAGGTATACGGTAGCCGGAGCCGGCACCGGCAGATGGCCGTGGTGGCACCGTACCCAGCCCGACCCCAGGGGAAGGGGGGAAGCGTAGACCTCCTCCACCCCCAGGGCATGGAGGCCCCAACAGGTGCCCACCACGTCCACGATGGCGTCCACGGCGCCCACCTCGTGGAAATGAACGTGGTCGGGGTCGGTGCCGTGGACCCGGGCTTCGGCCGCGGCCAAGCGCCGGAAAACGGCGACCGCCTTCTCCCTTACCTCTGCGGGTAAGGAGGAAGAATTAATAGTTTCTACCACCTCCGCCAGGTGGCGGTGGGGCTGCGGGCCTTCCACCCTGACCAGGACATCGGTGCCTACCAGCCCGTGTTGCTGGGAAGGGCGGACCTCGAGCTCCCAGCCTTCCAACGGCAGGCTCTTCAACCCGGCGCTGAGCTCCCCCGGCGGCAGGCCGCAAGAAAGAATAGCGCCCAGGCACATATCCCCGCTTATGCCGGAGAAACAGTCAAAATAGGCTATCTTCACTTCAAACCTCCCCCTTCCTGCCGGCGCCGTCCAGGACTTCGTTCATGCTGCCGGTACGGTAGCCCTCCATATCCAGGGTGATATAGGTGAAGCCGAGACCTTTTAGGGCAGCAATCACCTTCTCCCGCACCCCCCGGCTGACCAAGAAGGGAAGGGCCGCCGGGTCAACCTCCACCCGGGCCAGGGAGCCGTGGTGCCGCAGGCGCACTTCCCGGAGCCCTAAACCGCGCAGGAAGGCCTCTCCGGCCTGTACTTGGGCTATCTTTTCCCTGGTGATGGGTTCCCCGTAGGGTATACGCGAGGAAAGGCAGGCCATGGAAGGCTTGTCCCATGTAGGCAGCCCGTAGTACCGGGAGAGTTGCCGCACCTCATCCTTAGTGAGGCCCGCCTCCAAGAGGGGACTTTTAACTCCGTGGGCCCGGGCAGCCCGCATGCCCGGCCGGTAATCGCCGGTATCGCTGGCATTGGTGCCGTCCAGAACGGCCTGTAGGCCCCGGGAGGCGGCGATATCTTTGAGAAGGCCGAAGAGCTCACTTTTACAGTGATAGCACCGGTCGGCGGGGTTGGAAATAAAAGATGGGTTCTCCATTTCCCGGGTCTCAACGAGCAAATGCTCGGCTCCCAGGTCCCGGGCCAATACCCGGGCCTGCTCTAACTCCTCTCGCGGGTAGGTGGGGGAAACGGCGGTGACCGCCAGGACCCGAGGTGCAGCCTCCAAGGCTACTCGGAGCAGGAGGGTACTGTCCACTCCGCCGGAGAAGGCCACCAGGACACTTCCCAGGGACGAGATGTTCTCCTTCAATCGCTCGAGCTTCGCGGCCAATTCTACCGGAAGCATATTTCTCTCTCCTTTTTGCCTCTGATCATATCCCAGGGAGGGGAAGAATGTCAATGTGGTAGTCCGGTGGGCTATTTCCGCCCTTCGGCCGGCCATGATGGAACTCCCGGCCCTGCCGCCATTAATTTCAGGACTGCGCCGGTTCCTTGGGCCTCCGTACCCCGGGAGCCGGCTGCAGGCACCTGGCTACTCCGGTGCCGCCTCCCCCGCCAACTTGGCTCAAGTTTAGTCTTCCACCCGGCACACGGGGTTGCCTCATGGCCCAATTGCCACCTTATAGAGGGGTCTACCTGACGGGAGCCAATGACTGTCATGGAAGAATGGGTAACCGGACAGAGCGGCGTTCCGGTCAGGACGAATAAAGTCAAAAAAGGAAATGGCCCGCGGGTGTGGAATTTAAACTGGACGGCGGGTGTTCCCCGGGGTACCATGATAGCCCTTAATTTTGAACGAGGAGCAGGTGGTGAAAAACCTTGGATCGCATTGTGGCATTATTGACACCTTATTTTCCGTACGCCGTCCTCGTCAGCCTCCTTTTCGCCGCCGTCCTGCTGCTGCTTACCCTTTCCCTGCGGGCGGAAGTACGGCGGCTGGACTCTCGCCTCAAGCGCCTGGCCGGAACGGGCGACGGCCAGGAACTCGCGGCGGCCCTGGAGCGTTTCCGGGATATAAAAGAGGTAAAGGACACGGTAGAGCGTATGGAAGAGAAAGTGGCCGACATTATCCAGTACCTGGAGGGAACCCTGTGCCGCGTTGGCATGGTTCGCTTTAACGCCTTCCCCGACACCGGAAGCGAACTGAGCTTTGCCCTGGCGGTTCTTTCCAAGGGGGGAGACGGCTTCATCCTGACCAGCTTGTATGCCCGGGACGAAACCCGGATATTCCTCAAGCCGGTCAAGCGGGCTAAGGCCCTGTACCGCTTGAGCGACGAGGAGGAGAAGGCCCTGGAAATTGCCCTCGGATTAGTAACTGAGTGAGGGATAAAAGGAACTTTCGGGGAAAACATGAAAAGGGGGAGCACTTATGGGTACCCCGCCCCGGGAAAGCCCTGCAATGGTACGGGATAAAGCAGGGGGGACGGACTTATGCTCTTCGGTGACCGGCAGGAAGCCGGGGAGAAGCTGGCCGCATCCTTAAAGGAATACGCCGCCAGGGACGTGTTGGTGCTGGCCGTGCCCCGCGGCGGAGTGGTGGTGGCCCGGCCAGTAGCCGCGGCCCTGGGGGCCGAACTGGACGTAATTATCCCCCGCAAAGTGGGGGCGCCGGGGAATCCCGAACTGGCGGTGGCCGCCGTGGCGCCGGACGGTACGGTGATCTATAATGAAGGGGTTCTAAGGGCCCTGGGGCTGAAAAGGCAGGATCTGAGGGAGGCCATTGCGGACGAACTACAGGAGATCAGGCGCCGGGTCGGCGCATACCGGGGGAAGAAGGCCCCACCCCGGATCAAGGACCGCACAGTGGTGATCATCGACGATGGTCTGGCCACCGGCCTTACAGTAGAAGCCGCTTTGGTTTCTCTGAAACGGGAGGAGCCCCGGGAGCTGATCCTGGCCGTACCCGTGGCCCCGGCGGATACTGTCGACCGCCTGCGGCCCCTGGTCACCCGGGTGGTGTGCCTGGCCACCCCCGACCCCTTTTATGCCGTGGGCCAGTTTTACCGCCAGTTTCCCCAGGTGGAGGACGGCGAAGTCGTGGCCATCCTCACCGCGCCCTACTGAAAGCCCTGGGCGGCCGGCAGGTCCCCTTCCAGGCCGAAATGGTGGCGGACCCCCCGGTAGATGGCCAGGGCGATCTGGTCGGCCATGCGCATGACTAGGCTCAGGCGGGTGTTCTGCAGCACGAAGTATTCCATATAGCCGCCCACGTTTACGATGCCGGTGAAGTGGAGATCGCCCACGGCCGGCAAATTTTTGTTGACTCCCGCCCCGGGTTTGAGGGCCCCCGGAGCCAGGGTAATGCTGCCCACATTCTCCGAATGGCCCAGACAGGCGTCGATGGCCATAATAAAGGGATCGCCAAAGGTGGTGGTGATGAGGTCCAGCTTTTCCTTCAGATTGCTGGCGTGGACCGGGTCCTCCAGGGTGCCGTAAACCGTCACCGGCAGGTCCGGGTAGGCCGCCAGTTTGCTTCCTACCAGGGGACCGAGGCTGTCACCCGTAGAGCGGTCCGTGCCGATGCCCACCACTACTAACGGACGGGCAGGGGGAGGATTGAGCCGGGCAAGGTATTCTTGTAGGGCCCTACTCAGCTTTTCCACGATTAGAGGGTCCTGGTAGTGATATTTTACCTTGGCCAAGGGACTCGGCTCTAAGGACGAATTGCGGGAGAGAAAAGGGAAAGTAACCATACCCTACCTCCTGCCATAATCTCGTGCCTAGAGTATATGCCAGCCGAGGCTTTTTTATACTCTTTTGGCACCCGGCAGCGTACAATGTAGTGAAGGGCGGGGCCGGGAGGAAAGCCCCAGGGGCGCCTACAGGGGGAGCCGGCCCTACCTCTTCCGGGGCCGTCCCCTTCCCTGTACGGGGGGCCCGGAGCCGGAGCTTAACGTTAAGACAGGTGGGGGGCGATCCCTTGCGGTGGTGGGCAGAGGCGGCCGTCGCCTGCGCCTATATAGGAGCGGTGATAGGCGCAGGATTTGCCTCCGGACAGGAGCTGGCTCAGTTTTTCCTGATACTCGGTCCCCGTGCCATTCCTGCCCTCCTCCTCACTACGGCCCTCTTTGCCCTCGGAGGCTTTTTCTTGCGCAGTTCCGCCTGCCGGCTGCGTACCCAATCCTACCGTGACTTAGTGGACCCCCTCCTGGGCAGGGCAGGGGGCATGGCCGATGCCATCCTCATCGCTTTCCTCTTCGGCACCCTGGTGATCATGCTGGCCGGTGCTGGAGCCGTAGTCCAGGAGTACATGGGCGTTCAGGCCTGGCTAGGAAGCGCCGTAGCGGCAGCCCTAACCCTGGCAGCGGTGGCGGGCCGCAGCCGCGGCGTGCTGGTCATCAACGGGGCGCTGGTGCCCGTCCTGGTCGCCTATTTATTCCTCCTCGGCCTCGGGAACCTCCAGTGGTCCTTCCCCGCCCCTCTGCCGGGGCGTTCGCCCCTCCTGGCGGCCAACTGGGTCCTCAACGGGTTCCTTTACGTAGCTTATAATATGGTGGGCGTCATTGTTTTGTTTACTTCCCTGCCCGCCCACGAAGGAGGAAAATGGGGGGCCTTTTGCGGCGGGCTCATCCTGGGTTTCACCGCCCTGGTCCTGGTCATGGCCCTCGGCGGGCTGGAACCGGCCGAGGCGGCGGGTCCCATACCCGTCTTGAGCCTGGTGCGGCGCCGGGCCCCGTCGTGGGAAGGCTTCTATGTCTTTAACCTCTGGATAGCCATGGCCACCAGCGCCGTAACTTCAGCCTTTGGCCTGGCCGAGCGCTTGGCTCAGGGGGGCCGCCTTCCCGCGCCGTGGGCGGGCTTGATAATCGTCGGCCTGGCCCTGCCCGCTTCGGGCCTGGGCTTTGCCCGCCTCGTAGCCTACCTCTATCCCTTCTTCGGTTATGTCGTCCTGTTGCTGCTGGTGGCCGGCGCGATCCGGCAGTGCTTTAACAAGCTTGGCCGCCAAATTTAAAGCAAGAGGCCCTTTCTGGCAGGATTCGCAGGTTATCTGTCGAAAGATATCTATCATCCAGGGCCGGAAAGGAGTGGAAAGAAGATATGTCAGTCGGGACCGGGAGGAAAAAGGCGCGAGGTTGGCGTGTGGCCTCTGTGCTGTTTTTGGCCCTAGCCCTACTGTGGAGCCCGGGTTGCGGGCGTAAGGCCACAACAGAGGCCGCTCCGGCACCTGGCCCTGTGCAGCAGACACGGCCTCTCTTGTACGACAAGGAGCTGGCCCAGGTATTGGTCTATTATGCTACTTCCGATGGGCGCTACCTGGTGCCGGTGACCATAAGCATTAATCCCACCCGGGAAGTCGCCAAGACGGCCGTAGAAAAGCTCCTGGCTGGTCCCCCGGAAGACGGCTTGAACCCCACCATGCCCGAAGGCG
Source organism: Thermanaeromonas sp. C210 (assembly GCF_013167955.1). NCBI lineage: Bacteria > Bacillati > Bacillota > Clostridia > Neomoorellales > Neomoorellaceae > Thermanaeromonas > Thermanaeromonas sp. C210. The sequence goes on along the minus strand of NZ_BLWF01000002.1, from coordinate 600,610 downwards.
TCAAGCTGCGGGAGGTTTACGCCCTGACAGGTGAGAAGACCGCCTATGTGGATTTCACCAGCGATCTGTTAAAGATCAAAGACGCCCGGGAAGCAGAATTGGCCCTGCGTTCCCTGGTGCTCACCCTGACGGAAGTACAGGGTATCGAAGGGGTCAAAGTTATGGTGGAAGGCCAGAATATCCCCGAGTTGGCGGGGATTAAACTGGAGGGAACCATCAAACGCCCACCCGCTATTAACAGCCTTGTCCAAGGGGAAGGGCAGGAGGGTTCCGTCCAGGTGTATTTCAGCGATGAGCAGGCCCTTCATCTGGTTCCGGTCACCGTAGCCGCCCCCGGCAACGGCGAAAAAGATTTGCCCAGGGCGGCGGTGGAGGCCCTTTTGGCCGGTCCCCCCAAAGACAGCGGTCTGCTGCCCACGGTCTGGCCGGGAACCAAGCTGCTCCATTTAGCCGTACAGGACGGGGTAGCGGTGGTAGACCTGAGCAAGGAGGCAGTGGGTTACGGCGGGGGGACCACCATGGAAACCCTCTTCGTCGATTCCCTGCTCTGGACCCTGACCCAATTTCCTTCTATCCATAAGGTCCAGCTGTTGATCGAAGGAGAAAAAAGGGAATATCTACCGGAAGGTACGCCCATCAGGGATCCCCTGCCCCGGCCGGAGCACCTGAATGTGGTTTACCACTAGATGGCTGCAGCGGGGTCCCCAGCAAGAGGGTTCTTGCTGGGGACCACTGTTAATGGAGGTCGATGGGGATGCGCCTTTGGCGCTGCTGGGCGGCCTTGGGGATGCGGATCTCCAGGATTCCGTTCCTGTAGGAGGCAGTCGCCCTTTCCGGATCCACCTCGGCTGGCAGGCTGATAGTACGTGCAAAGGTGCCGTAAAAACGCTCTGAGCGGTGGTAGTCCTGTTCGGCTGCCTCTTGGGTCCGGCGTACCTCGCCCCGGATGGAGAGGCTGTTTTCGGTAGCGGTTATCTCTACATCATCCTTGGATACGAGGCCGGGCAGCTCCGCCGTCACTACCACTTCTTTGTCGGTCTGGTAAAGGTCCAGGCGAGGCCCGGTTTCCCATAGATTACCCGCCCAGCCACCAAACCAATTGCGCATTACCTCCTCCGGCCAGGCCACCAGTTCCCGCAAAGGCCAGGGTGACCTCTGACGCCAAGGCCGCCAGGGTGTGATCTCCACTGGGGTTCCCTCCTTCATTTCTTATGTTAGTTTCCTCAGGCGGATACTAGTTATAGCTTTTATCCTCTACGACCCAGATTATGCACCCAAAGGAGTTGCTGCAAGGTCCATGGAAATCCCGAAGATGCTTCGCGAAGAATTCGGCCGGAGGCTGACCCTATTCCAGGAGAGGCTCTGCGACAGGGGCCTCGACGGCGCCCTCCTCTTCCAGGCCGCAGACCTCTTCTACCTCACCGGCACGGCCCAGGAGGCCCATCTCTTCGTCCCCCAGGCGGGCGAACCCTGTCTGCTGGTATACCAAGACGAAGCTCGGGCCCGGAGAGAAACAGTGTGGGACACGGTCATACCCCTGGCAAACTTCCGGGAGATCCCCCTGCACCTGGCGGATCTCGGGTACCGCCGCCTGCTACGCCTGGGTACCGAGATGGATGTAATATCCTGGAAGCTTTTTTCCCGCTACCGGCAGGTATTCCCGGAGGTCCAGTGGGAGGACATCAGCGGGGAGTTGCGCTCCTTACGCATGGTTAAATCCGAGCCGGAGCTGGCCGCCCTGCGGCATTCCGCCGCTCAACATAAAGAGGTTTTCCAGTACATCGAAGAAAAGATAGTTCCGGGGATGACCGAGCTGGAAATTGCGGCTGATCTGGAAGGTTACGCCCGGCGCCGCGGGCACCAGGGCCGGGTGCGGTACCGGGGGTACGAGCAGGGGCTCCCCATAGGCCTGGTGGCCGCCGGCCCCCACGCGGCCTACGCCGCCGGCTATCCTTGGACACTCACCGGGCGCGGCCTATCCGCCCTATATCCTCTGGGGGCCGGTACCCGCGTATGGCAGGCCGGGGAGCCCCTGCTCATCGATTACGCGGGGGTCTACGGCGACTACCTGGTGGACAAGACCAAAGTGTATTTTGCCGGGTCGACACCGGCGGAGCTTCTCCGGGCCCAGAAAGTGGCAGAAGAAATAGCCGCCCTGGTGGCGGAGCGGGCCAGGCCCGGCGTCACGGCAGGAGAGCTTTACGACCTGGCAGTTCGTAAGGCTCGCGAGGCCGGTCTGGGCGAGCATTTCATGGGCTGGGGCAAACAGGCGGCATACATCGGCCACGGCGTAGGGCTGGAGCTCAACGAGTGGCCGGTCTTGGCCCGCGGGGACAGGACCGTTCTAGCCGCCGGCATGGTGATCGCCATAGAGCCCAAATTCGTATTTCCCGGCCAGGGGGCGGTGGGACTAGAAGAGACTTACGTGGTAACTCCCCAAGGTGCCCGGCCCCTGGCGTGAGGGCCTGTTGACGATCCCCTCCCTCACGCGGCAGTCGGGAAAGCCTGTTCCGGTGTACTGCTCCGGGCGCATCCCCGTTGCATCCCCACTTTCGAGCCTGGGTCTGCTAGGCTTTCCCTCCCTCTGGAAATCCTCGCGGGCCAAACTATCACTCAGCCTATAAGCTTAAGGCGGACTTCCCGGCAAATCCGACCTCCCGTCTCAATTGCCGGCTTCGGCCGTCCACGGCCTCGGGTCCGCCTCCGCTTTCGACCTCGTGAAGTTCGGCAGCCCCTCGGGTTTAGTCCCTCGCTTTCAAGCCAAGGCAGGCCTCTCCCGCAAAAAGTGGGGATAACTCAGGTAGCGCCTAGGTTGCGCGGGACGGCCGGGAAGGATATAATCCAGGCAGAAGAAGAGGTGTTAAGGATGGGGCCGGAAGAATTGCTGCGCCTCTTGCCGGCAGTCCATGAAGTGCTGCAGCGCGAGGAACTGGCACCAGCGGTGGCCAGGGACCGGTTGCGGGCCAGGGACTGTGTACGCCGGGTGCTGGAGGAGTGGCGGGAACGCATCTTAAAGGAGGGGGCCGAACCCCCGGGCCCGGCGGAACTGGCGGCCCAAGCTGCCGCCCTCTTTGAACGCCGTGAAAGGCCCAGCCTGCGAAGGGTTATCAACGCCACCGGGGTGGTCCTTCACACCAATCTGGGGCGGGCCCTCTTAAGCCCCGCCGCCGTGGAAGCCGTGGCCATCTGTGCTGCCCATTACAGCAACCTGGAGATGGACCTGACCACGGGGGAGAGGGGCAGCCGGTACAGCCACGTAGTAGAGCTGTTGCAGGAGATTACGGGGGCCGAAGCGGCGTTGGTGGTCAACAATAATGCGGCCGCCGTATTTCTCTGCCTGGCCGCTCTGGCCGCCGGCCGCGAGACCGTTATTTCTCGCGGCCAGCTGGTAGAGATCGGGGGCTCCTTCCGGGTGCCGGAAGTCATGGCCCATAGCGGGACGCGGCTGGTGGAAGTGGGGACTACCAACAAGACTTACCTCTCCGATTATGAAAGGGCCATTACCTCGGATACGGCCCTACTCCTCAAAGTCCATCCCAGCAATTACCGGGTCCTCGGCTTTACCCGGGAGGTGAGCACCGCCGAGCTGGTGAGCCTGGGCCGCAAGTACGGTATTCCCGTCATGGAAGACCTGGGAAGCGGCTGCTTTGTGGATTTAGGTGAATACGGCCTAGGCCATGAGCCCACGGTCCAGGACGAAGTGGCGGCGGGGGTGGATCTCCTCACCTTTAGCGGTGATAAACTCCTGGGAGGGCCCCAGGCAGGTATTATTGTAGGCCGGGCGGATTTAGTCCGGGAGGTGGCCCGTCACCCCCTGAACCGGGCCGTGCGCATCGATAAGATGACCCTAGCTGCCCTGGAAGCCACCTTAAGGGCGTACCGGGAGCCGGAAAGGGCCCGGCAGGAGATCCCCACCTTGCGGCTTTTAACCCTTTCCGGGGAAGAGCTGGCCAGGCGGGCCGCCAGGCTTAGCGAATTGCTGGGGGAGAAGATAGGAGGCCGGGCCGAGGTGGGGGTCAAGGAAGTATCTTCCCAGGTGGGCGGCGGTGCCCTGCCCCTGGCCGAGCTTCCTTCGTGGGGGGTGACGGTCCGTCCCCTCCGGGTCAGCGCCGCCCGGGCGGCAGAAAAATTACGACAGGTGGAGCCGCCCGTCCTGACCCGCATACAGGATGAGAATCTGATCCTCGACCTGCGTACCGTCTTGCCGGGAGAAGAAGCGGAGATAGTGCGGGCCCTATCCCAGGTCCTGGCATAAGGGGGAAGCTCCTTGGATTATGTGGTGGTAGGCACGGCGGGCCATGTAGATCACGGGAAAACCGAACTGGTCAAAGCCCTCACCGGCGTGGACACGGACCGGCTGAAGGAAGAGAAAGAACGAGGCATCTCTATAGAGCTGGGGTTTGCGCCCCTGCGGCTGCCCGACGGTCGGCAGCTGGGGCTGGTGGATGTCCCCGGCCACGAGCGTTTCATCCGGCAGATGCTGGCCGGGGTGGCGGGCATTGACCTCGTCCTCCTGGTGGTAGCTGCGGACGAAGGTGTAATGCCCCAGACCCGGGAACACCTGGCCATAATCGACCTCCTCCGGGTTCCCCGGGGTATCCTGGTGGTGACCAAGATAGATCTGGTGGAGGAGGATTGGCTGGCCCTGGTGGAGGAGGAAGTCCGGGACGCCGTTAAAGGGACGGTCCTGGAAGGGGCGCCCCTCGTGAAGGTTTCGGCCGTGACGGGGGAGGGGATTGAAGAACTCCAGGACCTCCTGGCCCAAGAAACCCGTGAAATTCCGCCCCGTCCGGCCTCGGGGAGGGTAAGACTGCCCATCGACCGGGTTTTTTCCCTCCCCGGCTTCGGTACTATCGTGACCGGTACCCTGTGGTCGGGAACCATCCAGGTCGGCAGTGAAGTGGAAATCCAGCCGGAAGGTTTAAAGAGCCGGGCGCGAAGCCTGCAGGTCCATGGCAGGTCTGTGGAGCGGGCCCAGGCCGGCCAGCGGGTGGCCGTCAACCTCACGGGTGTGAACGTGGAAGAAGTCCACCGGGGTAGCGTGGTGGTGGAGCCGGGATGGTGGAGGCCGGCCTGGCGGCTGGACGTAAGCCTAAAGCTCCTGCCGGAGGCCCAGCCTTTAAAACACCGGCAGCGGATCCGCTTCTACCTGGGCACTAAAGAAGCCCTGGGACGGGTGGCCCTGCTGGACCGGGAGGAATTGGGCGGGGGACAAGAAGCCTTTGCCCAACTCCTCCTGGAGGAACCGGTGGTAGCGGCCGCGCGGGATCGTTTTATCCTGCGCACCTATTCCCCCCTGGAAACCATCGGAGGGGGGGAGGTAATCAGCATCAATCCTCCCCGGCGACGGCGATTCCGGGAAGAGGTGATCCAGACCCTGGCGCGGCGGATGGCCGGGACCTCCCGGGACATCCTCCTAAGTGTAGTGGGGGAGGAGAGGGAGGGCCTTAGCCTGCGGAAGGCAGCTGCCCGGGCGGAGGTGGATCGTAAGGAGGCCCATGAGATCCTCGCGGTCGCCGAGAAAGAAGGCAAGGTGGTGCTCCTTCCTGCAGGAGAGGGGGATCTTTATGCCGTGACCCCGGCCTCGTTGAACCGGTGGTGGGAGAGGGTCCGGGACGCCCTGGAGGAGTTTCACCGCCGCTACTCCTTGAGATCCGGCCTTCCCAAAGAGGAGCTGCGGACGCGATTCTTCCCCCGGCTGGACGGGCGCACTTTCTACGGTCTCCTGGAACACTGGGAGGCCGAAGGAAGAATCGGCGTAGAGGGGAACAGCGTGCACCTGGCAGGCTACCGCCCCCAGATGGATGCGCGCCAGCAAAAGGCCATCTCCGTGCTGGAGGAGCGCTACCGGCAGGGCCATTTCCAGCCACCCTCGACGGAGGAGGCCGGGAAAGACCTGGACCTTACGGCAGGGGAACTGGAAGAGTTGCTCCATTACCTGGTGCGCCAGGGAATTCTGGTGAAAGTATCCGAAGGCCTATACTTTCACCGCGAAGCCCTGGAAGAGGCCCGGGAAGCCATAAGGCGGTTGGGGGAAAAGGGCCCTTTTACCCTGGCCGAGGTGCGGGACCTCTTGGGAAGCTCGCGCAAGTATGTACTGCCCCTCCTGGAATACCTGGACCACACCAAGTTTACGCGCCGCGTCGGCGACAAGCGGATTGTCATCGGCTGAGGTTAGGGAGGCCGGGGCCGTGAAGGTCGTGGTAAGCCTTTCCCGCCGGACAGAGCCTTTCTTTTACGCCGACAGGCTGGCCAACCTCCTGACCAGCCGCTATCCCCCGGAACGAGTGCACACAGTGGTGGTGTGGACTAAGTTTCCCCAGGCGGTGCTGGGAGGGCTCCGGCCGGCCTTGAGGCGCTATGACCAAGTCTACCTTCACCTCACCATCACCGGCCTGGGAGGCACGCCCGTCGAGCCCCAAGTACCCCCACCCGAGCAGGTCCTGGCCAGGATCCCGGACCTGGTGGACTTCCTGGGCGATCCCCGCCGCCTGCGGGTGCGCCCGGATCCCCTGCTGATCTTCCGCCGCGGTGAACGGACCTTTACTAACGTAGAAGAAGCCGTGGACATTATACGGGAAGCAGCCGCGCGGGGGGTAAAAAGCTTTTCTACTTCCTTTGTGGAATTATATCCCAAGGTGCGGCGCCGCCTCGGCGGGCGGGGATGGGAGGCGGTGCCCTTTGACGGCGACCAGCGCCGGCAGATATGGAGCCGTCTGGCCGCAGCCGCCGGGGCGTGCGGGGCAACCTTATATGCCTGCTGTGTTCCGGGCTTGCCCACCTCAAGCTGTATCGACGGCCGGCTCTTGAGCCAGCTCCACCCCCGCGGTGAACCGTGCCGTACGGATAGGGCCAGGGGACAGCGCCCCTTATGCGGTTGTACCCATGCAGTAGATCTGGGCTGGTACAACATGGTCTGCCCTTCGGGCTGCCTTTATTGCTACGCCAACGCAGGCCGCTGACTTCCGAGCAAGGCGTATCGGCACACCCCCGGCAAGTCCCTCAAACCCCAGAGGGCGGCCTATACCCCTTTGACAGGAGACAGCATAAATTAAAGCGGGGAAGTGCAAAAGTTTTCTCCAGGGGGTTATGCTTATGGGAGAAGTGAGGCCTCCTTGTCCTTCCGGCGCCTTCTGGGAAGTTGCTCCGGGCGATACCCTGTTCCGCATTGCCCAGGCCGTGGGCACCACGGTGGAGCGCCTGCTGGAACTCAACCCGGGCATAGACCCGTACAATCTCCAGGTCGGCCAGTATATCTGCCTGCCCTAGGGCCCGCTCCGGCAGCCGTCGCGCCTGGGGAAAAGGCTGGCGCATCTCCACTTTTAGCAAGGAGAGGCCTGCTTGGACTTGAAAGCGAGCGACTAAACACGAGCGGCTAGCCGAGCTTGAGCTTCGGCCGAAAGCGGAGGCGGGGTCGAGGATAGGATGTCCGAGACCGGCCCCACCGGCAAGGATGCCGATTGGGCCGGGAACCCCGCCGGAGCTTGCGGCCGGTCGCTAGTTTGGCCCGCGAGGGTTTTTGGAGCCAGCGAAAGCCAAGCAGGTCTGGAATAAGAACAGGGGATAACTCAGGGGAAAAAGGCCCTTGCTTTGTCGCCGGGCCTGTGCTAAAATCATTGCCAAAAACAAAGGATACCGCCAAAATGATGAGGGGGAGGAGGCGCGCCCACTCCGGTAAGCGAGAGAGCTGGTGGTCGGTGGGAACCAGCCCGGAGGCTGCAGCCAGGCACCCCTGAGTGGCCGGCGATAAACCCGTCGGGGAGGGTCTCTTCAGCGGAGAAGGCCAGCGGCGGGGCAAACCGGCCCGGTCATGTCCGTTACGCATGCAGAGGGGGTCAGGAAAACCGGTACGGTCTTTCCTGGCCAAGTAGGGTGGCACCGCGGGAAGAGACTCCCGTCCCTGACGACTCGGCAGGGACGGGAGTTCTTGTTTTAACCCGATTAAAGGGAAGGAGGAGATATTAGAGTATGCTTGACAAGCAAATCTTGCTCTTGCCCGGCCCTACGCCGGTACCGCCCCGGGTGGCTCAGGCCATGGCCCGGCCGGCCATAAACCACCGGGGACCCGAGTTCGTCCGGCTCCTGCAGGAAGTGACCCGCGGCCTGCAAGGGGTCTTTCAGACTAATAACGACGTAGTAGTCCTCACCTCTTCCGGTACGGGGGCCATGGAAGCAGCCGTGGCCAACCTCCTGTCCCCCGGGGATAAGGCCCTGGCCGTGAGCGTAGGGGCCTTTGGGGAACGATTTATTCAGATAGCCCGCCGTTTCGAGGTCGACGTGGAGGTAATGGCCTTTCCCTACGGGCAGGCTGCCGATCCGGAGGCCGTTGCCGCGAGGCTGGAGAGGGACAAAGGGGGCCAGATCCAAGCCATCCTGGTCCAGCATAACGAAACTTCAACGGGGGTTCTCAATGATATCCGCGCCATCAGCGAAGCCCGCCGCGGGCACCCGGCCCTGCTGGTGGTTGACACCATAAGCGGCCTCATAGCCGCCGATCTCCCCGTGGACGCCTGGAAGGTGGATGTGGCCATTGCAGGTTCCCAGAAGGCCTTTATGGTTCCGCCGGGCCTGTCCATGCTGGCCTTGAGCCGGCGGGCCTGGGAGGCCGTGGAGCGGTGTACCAACCGCCGCTACTACTTCGATCTCCTGGCGGCCCGGGAGCAGGCTGCCCGGGGCTGTACCCCCTACACGCCGGCCGTTTCCCTCCTTTACGGATTGGAGGAAGCACTGCATATGGTGGCCGAAGAAACCTTGGCGGGCAGTTTCCGGCGGCATGCCCTCCTCCGGGATATGGTCCGGGCCGGCCTCAAAGCCCTGGGCCTGGAGCTTTTGGCGCCGGACGAGGTAGCTTCGCCCTCGGTCACCGCCGTTAAAGTGCCGCAGGGACTTAAACCCTCCGACATCATTGTTCCCTTGAGGGAAAGGCACGGCGTAATAGTAGCCGCGGGCCAGGGGGAGGTAAAGGACAGCATTTTCCGCATCGGCCACCTGGGCTATGTCACTACCCATGACATACTGGCAGGCCTGGCGGCGTTAGAGGACGTCCTGGACCGGTTGGGTATAAGGACCCGCGACGGGGCGGGGGTTACGGCGGCCCTAAGGGTGTACCAGGAGGGGCGGGCATCCTAACCGGGTGCCGGCCCCCAACCCCCTTTAATCCTCACCGGGGGGCAAAATCCCCCCTCCGGGCGCACGCTACGGGGAGGCCGGCTTAAGGTTCTCCGCACAGAGGGGAACGGGAGCACCCCAACCCCGGTGGAAAGCCGAACTCGCCGGCAGTTGTCCCTGGGAACCTGGAGGGGAAAGGCACCCGGCCGGAGCGGTGGGAGGGGTTGCCGTGAGGATCCCCACAGGGGCTCTCCGGCGAGAGAGGGAGGCGAAGGATAGAGCATAACAAAATCCCCAAAGGAGGATGTTTCCTATGCGGGTTCTCGCCTTGGACCATATCGATCCCCAGGGTCTAAAGATCCTGGAAGAGGCGGGGCTGGAAGTGGAGGCCCGGGGGAAGATGGACGAAGAAGAGCTAAAAAAAGTTCTGCCCCTTTATGATGCTTTAATCGTGCGCAGCGCCACCAGGGTTACCGCTGCAGCCATGGCAGGAGCCCGGAGGCTGCGCATTATCGGACGGGCGGGAGTGGGAACGGATAACATCGATGTGGCCGCGGCCACCGAGCGGGGTATCCTGGTGGTCAACGCACCCGAAGGCAACACCGTTGCAGCTGCAGAGCACACCTTAGCCCTGATGCTCGCCCTGGCGCGGAATATTCCCCAGGCCGACAAGTTTCTCAAGGAAGGGATATGGGAAAAAAAGAAATTTCTGGGTGTAGAGCTCAAGGATAAAACCCTGGGCATCCTCGGCCTGGGCAAGATCGGCAGCGAGGTTGCCCGCAGGGCCCGGGCCTTTGATATGCGCTTGCTCGCCTATGACCCCTTTGTACCACCGGAACAGGCGGAACGCCTGGAAGTCGGCCTGGCCCCCCTGGAACAGGTCCTTAAGGAGGCCGATTTTCTCACCATCCACCTGCCTTTGACGAAGGATACTTATCATCTCCTGGGCCGCCGGGAGCTGGGCCTTATGAAACCGGGGGCCCGCCTCTTGAACGTGGCCCGGGGGGGTATAGTGGACGAGGAGGCCCTCTATGACGCCCTGGCCGGCGGGCACCTGGCAGGGGCGGCCCTGGATGTCTTTGAACAGGAGCCCGTGACGGCAAGCCCCCTGTTCCGGCTGGCCAACGTCATCGTAACTCCCCACCTTGGCGCCTCTACTGCCGAGGCCCAGAGGGCGGTGGCCGCGGAGGTAGCCCAGGATGTTGTGCGCTGCCTTAAAGGGGAACCAGTCCACAATGCCGTGAACATTCCGGTGGTGCGGGGACCCCAGGCCGAGGTCCTGCGGCCCTATCTGGAGCTGGCCGAAAGGCTCGGAGGTTTTTTGGGCCAGCTCATGGAAGGGCCCGTCCTGGAAGCGGAGCTCACCGTTGACGGCGACCTGGCCCAATACGACCTCTCGCCGTTGACCAGTTCCTTTCTTAAGGGGCTCCTCCGTCCGCTCCTGGGTGATGCCGTAAACTACGTAAACGCTCCCGTAGTGGCCAAAAAGCGGGGCATCCGGGTAAGGGAAAACAAGAGCCGGGATATGGGTTATTACACCAACCTGGTCAGGGCCCGGCTCCAAGGCCGCCGGGAAGAATTCCTGGCCGCGGGTACGGTGAACCAGGCTGGCGAGCCCCGCCTGGTGGGTCTCAACGGTTATAGCCTGGACGCGGGACTGAAAGGGCATATGCTCTACGTTCCCCACATCGACCGGCCCAAAATCATCGGACCCGTGGGCTTGGCCATGGGCGACCACGGTATTAATATTGCGGCCATGCAGGTAGGACGCCGGGAGGCGGGGGGAGAGGCGGTCATGATCATGAGCATCGATTCCGAGGTGCCCCGGGAAGTCCTCCAGGTCCTTCGCCGGATTTCAGGGGTGCTGGACGTCCGCTACCTCCACCTTTAAAAGGCCGGCGGCTCCGGCCCGCGCGGCCGCAGCCCTGGAGGTCGAAAGGGCCTTCCCCGGAGGACGGCCGGTTAAGTCGAGGTGGAGGAGGTCTAGGTGTCGGTCCGGGCAGGGGCGGCCAGGGCTTTTCCCCCTGGCAAGGCCGGCCTCCCTTATGCGGAGGGGATGGAAAACAGGAATCCGGCCTTTCCCGGACCGGAGGGAGAGGGCTAGGGGCGCTCGACCGGGGTTTGCCAACCGCTGACAATCGTGTCATAATAGTGACAAGCAACAGCCAGCACTGGCACGAAAGGGAATTGCGGGCCGCGACGACGGGCGACCCGGCTAGGGGACAAAGGGGGATGTACTTTGCTGGACATAAAGTTATTGCGCCAGAATCCTGAATTGGTGGTCGAGGGCTTGCGGCGCCGGGGCCTGGCCGCCCCGCTGGAACAGTTTCTGGACCTGGATGCCCGGCGGCGCAGCTTGCTTACGGAAGTAGAAGGCCTCAGGAACCGGCGCAACACCGTGTCGGAGGAGATCGCCCGGCTGAAAAAGGCGGGGCAGGGGGCGGAGGATCTTATCGCGGAAATGAGGGAGGTTTCCCGGCGCATTAAGGAGCTAGACGAGGACCTCGAGGTCGTAGAACAGCAGCTGGCCCAGGAAATGCTGGCTCTACCCAATCTGCCCCACTCCTCGGTGCCCGACGGTTCCGGCGAGGAAGACAACCAAGTTGTGCGGCTCTGGGGAGATAAGCCGGCCTTTACTTTTGCCCCGCGGCCCCACTGGGAGGTCGCGGAAAGGCTGGGCATTATCGATTTTGAACGGGGTGCCAAGGTGGCCGGGGCACGGTTCGTCTTCTACCGGGGAGCCGGGGCCAAACTGGAGCGGGCCCTCATCAACTTTATGCTGGATCTACACACCGAGAAGCACGGCTATATTGAAGTGTTCCCTCCCTATCTGGTCAACAGCGGTGCCATGCTGGGGACGGGGCAGCTTCCCAAGTTCGCAGAAGATATGTTCCATATCAGCGGTACGGATTACTATCTTATACCCACGGCCGAGGTGCCGGTAACCAACCTGTACCGGGAAGAGATCCTGGAGGGGGAGCAGCTGCCCCTTTACCACGTGGCCTACAGCGCGTGCTTCCGGGCCGAGGCGGGGGCGGCGGGCCGGGATACCCGGGGCCTCATCCGCCAGCACCAGTTTAACAAAGTGGAATTAGTTAAGTTCACCCGGCCGGAACAATCTTATGAAGAGCTGGAGAAGATGACCAGGGATGCGGAGGAGGTTCTACAGCTCCTGGGCCTCCCCTACCGGGTGGTGCTCTTATGTGCCGGAGACCTGGGCTTTGCTTCGGCCAAGACCTACGACCTGGAAGTGTGGTTCCCGGCGGCCGGTGTTTACCGGGAGATTTCTTCGTGCAGTAATTGCGAAGATTTCCAGGCCCGGAGGGCTAACATACGCTTCCGGCCGGGTCCCAAGGAGAAACCCCGCTACGTGCATACCCTGAACGGTTCTGGTGTGGCCGTCGGCCGTACGGTGGCCGCTATCCTGGAAAACTACCAGCAGGAAGATGGCTCGGTGGTCATCCCTCCCGCCTTAAGGCCCTACATGGGCGGCCTGGAGGCCATCCGGCCGGAGTAGGCCCCGGGACCCCCTTTGGTCGCCAAGGGAGATCCGAGATGCTGCGCAGCACCCTGCTGGAAATTTTAGACCACAACTGGTATCTGGTATTTTTTGTCTACGGGCTAGCCTTCTTCCTCATGGGTTTTAGTATTGCCCTGCGGGGCAGGGGGCCGAGCTCCTTCCGCCTGGGCCAGTATCTTCCTCTGCTGGCCGTCTTCGGCCTGACCCATGGCCTGGCCGAATGGCTATATATTTTCCTATCCCCCGGCATGGCGGCCAGGGGACGGCAGACCCTCCAGGGCGCAGTGCTTACCGGCGGGCATGCCGCCTTAATGGCCCTATCCTTTGCCTTCCTGCTGAGCTTTGGCCTTTCCCTCTTGGCCAGCAGGTGGGGTTGGTCAAAGGGGTGGCAGAGGCTGCCTTTCCTCATGGCGGCGGTCTGGCTCTATGTTTTCCTGGCCCGCCGTCCCGCCGACCCCGGAAACTTTTCCGCATGGCTAACCTCCACGGAAGTCATGGCGCGCTATTTTTTGGCCCTGCCGGGTGCCGTGACGAGCTCTCTGGGCCTGTTCCTCCAGAGGGAGGAAGTAAAAGAAGTCCATTATCCGCCCCTGGACCGGGGCCTGGTAGGGGCTTCCCTGGCCTTTGCCCTCTACGCCTTTGCCGGTGGGATGGTAGTGCCTCCGGCCCCTTTCCCGCCGGCCAGTCTCATTAACACTTCCCTCCTGCTGCAATGGGGTCTGCCGGTCCAGCTATGGCGAACCGCCGCCGCCGTCCTTGCAGCTTATTTTATCATCCGCACCCTGGATTTGTACGAAATCGAAAACAGGCGCAGGTTAGAGGAATTGCGCCGGCGGGAACTGGTGTGGTTGGAAAGGGAGCGCATTCGGAGGGACCTGCATGACGGCGTCATCCAGTCCGTCTACGGCTTTTCCCTGGGACTGGACCACGCCCTGGCACTGTTGAAAAAAGAACCAGAGGCCTGCGGGGCTCAGCTGCGCCGGTTGAGGGACCGGGCCGATGGCCTCCTCAACGAGCTGCGCCGCTATTTGCAGCAGCTGGAGCTGGCTCCCGGTTTGCCGGGCAGGGCCGTACCCATCTTGGAGGATTTGCTGGCCGACTTTACGGCGAGTACGGGGATGGAAGTAAACTTTCACTGGCGGGGCAGGCAGGAGAAGGACATGGATGCGGATCAGCGGAGTCATTTCTATCATATGGCGTCGGAAATCTTAAGCAACATCCGTCGGCACGCGTCTGCCACCCGGGTGGAGGTGCAGCTGGACCTGGGAAGCACGGGGTTAGGCCTTGCCGTAGCGGATAACGGAGTGGGTTTCAGATGGGAAGAAGCGGCCGATTCCCGGGGTATGGGCCTGTTCAATTTGCGCGAACGGGCGGCTATGGCCGGGGGAAGGCTGGATATTAAGAGCCTGCCAGGTAAAGGTACCCGGGTTACCGTGTGGCTGCCTTACAGCGCCCCGGGAGGGGACAACGGGAATGGTCATTAAGGTCATGCTGGTAGAGGATCATGTAGTGGTGCGGGAAGGCCTGAAGACCTTACTGGCGGCCGAAGAAGATGTGGTTATAGTCGGTGAGGCCTCTACCGGAGAGGAAGCCCTCGAGGTAGCGGCGCGGACCGACCCCCAAGTAGTGGTTATGGATTTGCGCCTACCGCGCATGAGCGGCATAGAGGCCACCCGGGCCCTGAGAGAAGCCTTTCCCAACCTCGGTATTGTCGTTCTTAGCATGTACGATGATGAGAATACGATCTTGCGCGCCTTGAAAGCGGGGGCTTCGGGTTACGTGCTGAAAAGGGCCGGGGTGTCCCAACTGGTCGAAGCCATCCGGCTGGTGGCCCAGGGTGAGGTTTACCTAGACCCGGCGGTGTCCCGCCGGGTAGTGGAAGGGCTGCAGAGGACAGGAGTAGGAGGAGGGCGCACGGCGGAGGAAGCGGGCCCCGAACTCACTCCCAGGGAGCAAGAGATTTTGCGGCTGGTAGCCAAAGGACTGACCAATGCGGAAATCGCCCGGCGCCTTTTCATAAGCGTAAAGACCGTCCAGGCCCACCGGGCCAACCTTATGAAAAAGCTGGGTGTCCACGACCGGGTGGATCTGGTGAAATACGCCCTCAGGAAAGGCTTTTGGACCCTGGAGGAGGAAGAAAGTTAACAGCTGGGCGCCCTCGAAAGGGGAGTAAAGAGTTAGGGGAGCGGTCCCTCGTCTATGATGTAGAGGGGGTAGCTTTAGAGAACCCATAGGGCACGGACCCTAGGGTCAGCACCCTAGCCAAAATGGGTTCCAGGGCCGATAGAAAGGCTTTCCTCCGGACCGTATAGTTAAAGGTAAAAAGGTCAAGCATAAACAAGGAGGGGGTCTTCATGCCAAGCTTTTTACGTAGCAAAGCCCTGGCGCCCCTTTTGACCGTGCTCAGGATCTGGCTGGGGTGGGAGTGGTTGCAGGCGGGCTGGCACAAGCTGTCCGATCCCAGGTGGATGAGGGGAGGGGAAGCCCTTCAGGGATTCTGGGCCAGGGCGGTGGGGGCTTTGCCCGAGTCCCAGCCGGCCATCAAGTACGGCTGGTACAAGGCTTTCATCCAGGGCTTGTTGGACGGCGGCCACTACTCTTGGTTTGCCAAGCTGGTAGTACTGGGCGAGATATTGACGGGGCTGGCCTTAATCTTGGGAGCCGCTACGGTTTTTGCCCTCTTCGTCGGTGCCTTTATGAATTTGAATTTTATGCTCGCGGGTACGGCCAGCACTAATCCGGTTATGTACACTGTAGCCATCCTCCTTCTGGTGGCCGGGCCTGCCGCCTACCAGTACGGCCTGGACCGCCTGCTGTTGCCTTACCTCCAAAGGGTTCTCCGGCGGGAAGGAGAGGCCCTGGCAGGGTAAAGGCGCGGGGACGTTTTACCGCCGCCGAAGGGGACTAAATTAATATTGAGGAGAATGCCGTTTAAAGGGAGCTAGAGCCCCGGGAGACGCCCCGGGGCTTTCGGCTTTCTGGCGCCGGGGACCCCGCCCTTGCGGGGGAGGTGCCTAGTCAGGACCGAGGCCCATGCACGCTGGGGGACCGACCGGTGCCCTTTCTACCGCGGCCCCTCGGTAAGCCTTGGCCCCTTTCCCAATGGCGTAGAGCCCGGAGACCAGCCGGACCATGTCGCCTCCCTGGGAGATGGCCGTACCCTGGCGGACTCCCAACCCCGGCGGTGCCGAGGACCGGAAGGCCCCCTATCGGGGTAGGCGAGTGAGGCGTCTGAGCAAAGGGGGGCCGGGGCGAATTCTTCCAAGGGCCTCAGGAACGCTCCAACGGCCGGGTAAGGATTACGGATAATGGCCCGGCCCTTTTGTGCTGCGTTCGTTGATCTTTTCCCTTCAATGTGCTATGATATGTCCGCTTTCCTAGTTTCTACTTTTAGCGAAGGGTGGTGGTACGGTGGACCCGCTCCCACGATGGTTCGACGCGCTATATTTTACAACTTCATACAGTAAACTAAAGAGTGGGGGATTATCGTGGCCAACCGTCTGCCGCCTACCGGACTCCCCCACCTCGAAGGGGGAAACAAGATAGAAGACGTAGACCGCACCGTGGAATTGTTTCGCGGGTGGATTGAGGAAAAGAACTACCGGCAGTTGAAGACCTACCTTATACAGGCCCCCGTGCAGGATATTGCGGAAATCCTCAACCGGCTGGATGCCAAGCGCAGCCTGCTTACCTTCAGGCTTCTGCCCAAGGAAAAGGCGGTGGAGGTATTTGCCTATCTGTCGGAAAAGATCCGGACCGCCCTATCCCAGATGATCGCCGAGGATGAACTTAAAAGCCTGGTGGAGGCCTTATCCTTCGACGATAAAATCGACTTCCTCGAGGAAATGCCGGCTAACGTGGTTAAGAAAATCCTCCAGCGCACACCGGAGAGCGAACGCAGGCTCATAAACGAATTTCTGAATTACCCGGAGGACTCGGCCGGCAGCATTATGACCATCGAGTTTGTGGACCTCCGCGAGGGTATGACGGTGGCGGAGGCCCTGGAGCACGTACGCTATACCGGCCCGGATAAAGAAACCATCTACACCTGCTATATCATCGATAAAGAACGCCGCCTGGTAGGGGCCATCACCCTCAAAGACCTGGTACTGGCCCGGCCGGAAGCCTGGATAAGAGATTTAATGACCCGGGATGTCGTGGCCGTCAAAACCCACGAAGACAGGGAAGTGGTGGCTGCCCTCTTCAAGAAATACGACCTTTTGGCCATGCCGGTAGTAGATCAGGAAAACCGTCTGGTAGGTATCATTACCGTCGACGATGTGATGGACGTCATAGAAGCGGAAGCTACGGAAGACTTTCACAGGATAGGCGGTATCAAGCCTACGGAGGAATCCTACCTGGCCCAGAGTATTTTTGCCGTGGCCCGCAACCGCATCTTCTGGCTGCTGGCCCTCATGCTTTCGGCCACTTTCACGGGCCGGATTATCGAGCATTTTGAGACGGTGCTCCAGGGGATGGTGATTCTGGCGGCCTTTATTCCCATGCTCATGGGTACGGGCGGGAACGCGGGGTCCCAGTCTTCCACCACGGTTATTCGCAGCCTGGCGCTGGGGGAGATCAGGCCCCGGGACGCCTGGCGGGTCCTGGCCAAGGAGAGCTGTGTAAGCTTGGTGGTGGGCCTGGTACTGGCGGCCGTAAATTTTATCCGTCTGCTCTTTCTGGAGCGGGTTCCTCTCGGTATTGCCTTGGTGGTCAGCTTGACCCTAGTGATAACCATTTTCCTGGCCAAGGTGGTGGGAGGGCTGTTGCCGTTAATGGCCAAGGGTCTTAGAATCGATCCGGCCATTATGGCCAGTCCCCTCATCAGCACCGTGGTGGACGCCCTGACTTTAATAGTTTACTTTAATATCGCTTCCCTGCTTTTGACGCCCTAGGGGAGCCTTCCTGGGTTTAGCAGCCCTAGTCCCCCGGCGCTGGAAACAGGGGGTTGTAGCGCCAGAAGTATCATGGGGACTGCCGGCCGCGGGCCACAAGGTGGGGCTGGGCCCAGGCCGGGCCTTTGTTGACAGGGTATTACTTTTATGCTAAATTAGGTTAGGCATTCCTGGCGTGGGGCGTGTGACTGGAAGGGTACATGGTGTCTCTGCGTTGGTTCGGTATCCTTTGAGCGGCACCTTTGGAGGAGGTGGGCGTAGTGCGTATAGGTATAACCCTGGAGTGCAGCGAATGCAAACGCCGGAACTATACTACCACCAAGAACAAGAAAAATGATCCCAATCGCCTGGAGCTTAAGAAGTACTGCAGCAACTGCGGCAGGCATACGGTCCATAAAGAGACCAAGTAAGGGATGTGGGGTGGCATGGTGACCAAGTCAGTAGCCAAGCCTGCCGGCAATAGAACTAAGTTGGGTGAAAGGGCCGTAAAGTTTATTAAGGGCTCCTGGGCGGAGTTAAAAAAAGTACACTGGCCTACCCGGCGGGAGCTGGCCGTTTATACCGGCGTGGTGCTGGTGTCTGTTTTTGTTGTGGGGATCCTGCTGTGGGTCATGGATTCCCTGTACAGCTTTATATTTAAACTGATTCTGTAGAGGGATAACTCATGGAGAAGGCCTGGTACGTTATCCACACCTACTCCGGGTATGAGAACAAGGTGAAGGCCAATCTGGAAAAGCGCGTGGAATCCATGAATATGGGGGACAAGATATTCCGCATTGTGGTCCCCATGGAGGACGAGATTCAGGTCAAAGACGGCAAGCGAAAGATCACCAAGCGCAGGATATATCCGGGGTACGTCCTGGTGGAAATGATCCTGACCGATGCCTCATGGTACGTAGTGCGGAACACCCCGGGGGTCACCGGCTTTGTGGGTGCGGGCAGCAAACCCATCCCTCTACAGGAGGAAGAGGTCCAGCAGATCCTTGAACGGGCGGGTACCGATACGCCCAGGCCGCGCATCGACGTCAGCATCGGTGAAAACGTACGGGTCATCAGCGGTCCCTTCGAGAATTTCATCGGCACCGTGGAAGAAATACATCCAGATAAAGGGAAATTAAAGGTACTGGTTTCCATGTTCGGCCGGGAAACGCCGGTAGAGTTGGAATTCGACCAGATAGAGAAGCTGGATTAGACGGGAAAGGGGAGGTGGCGAGATGGCCAAGAAGGTTGCGGCGGTGGTTAAGCTACAAGTTCCTGCAGGGAAGGCTACACCGGCCCCGCCGGTAGGGCCTGCCTTGGGCCAGCACGGCGTCAACATAATGGCCTTTGTAAAGGAATTTAACGAGCGCACGGCGGGTCAGGCCGGGTTGATCATCCCGGTAGAAATTACTATTTATGAAGACCGCTCCTTCACCTTTATCACCAAAACCCCGCCGGCGGCGGTGTTGCTCAAGAAAGCCCTGGGCCTAGAGACGGCCTCGGGAGAGCCCAATCGCAAGAAGGTGGGCAAGGTTTCCCGGGCCACCATCAGGGAAATAGCCGAGCAGAAAATGAAGGATCTCAATACCGCCGACATAGAGGCGGCCATGCGCATGATCGAGGGCACGGCCCGCAGCATGGGCATCGAGGTGGAAGGGTAATCCCTCGCCCTTCCCGAGTGGGAGGAGCAATCCGCTAGAACCACGAGGAGGAATGTTTATGCCCAAACACGGCAAGAAATATCTAGAAGCCAAGAAACTGGTGGATCGGCAGCGCCTCTACGAGCCGGCCGAGGCCGTTAGCCTCGTTAAGCAAACGGCCACCGCCAGGTTTGACGAAACGGTGGAGGCGGCAGTACGCCTGGGCGTGGATCCCCGCCACGCCGACCAGCAGGTCCGCGGTACGGTAGTCCTACCCCACGGCACTGGCAAGACGCCGCGGGTGCTGGTTTTCGCCAAGGGGGATAAGGCCAAGGAAGCGGAAGAAGCCGGCGCGGATATCGTGGGGGCCGAAGAGCTGGTGGAGAAGATCCAGGGCGGATGGATGGATTTCGACGTGGCCATCGCCACGCCCGATATGATGGGGACGGTGGGCAAACTGGGGCGGATCCTGGGTCCGCGCGGTTTAATGCCCAACCCCAAGGCCGGCACCGTGACCATGGATGTAACAAGGGCGGTAAAGGAAGTCAAGGCCGGTAAGATTGAATTCCGGGTAGACAAGGGCGGCATTGTGCATGCCCCCATAGGCAAGGTCAGCTTCCCCGAAGATAAACTGGTGGAAAACTTCCGGGCCCTTATGGAAGCCCTGGTCAGGGCCAAACCCGCGGCGGCCAAGGGCCAGTACATTAAGGCCGTTAGCCTGTCCTGCACCATGGGCCCGGGTATCAAGATCAATCCCCTTAAGGCGGTGCCCCGATAGGCCCGGCCGTGCAATGGCGGACGCGAACCCCGGGGCGGGATGGATGGTGGGTACGGGGCGCCTCTTGAAGCTAAAGGTTTAGGGAGCAAAGACTACAAGATGGATAAACCCAGAGGCCGCAGACAGCAGGTGCTCCTCCGGGAGCTTAAAGTGGCCTGCCGAGGCCGGTGGGCGGCGCGTATTTCTCCGTTGTCACGGAGGGATAGATCGGCCCTTGCTTCGGCAGGGGCTTTATCTTTGCCTTGCGGGAAGGGGGTGCTAAGGTTTTGAATAAGCAGCGGCAGGCGAAAGTGGCAGCAGTAGAGGAGATTAAGGGCAAAATCAGCCAGTCTTCGGCCTTAATCCTGGCCGATTACCGGGGCCTGAACGTGGCCGAAATGACCCAGCTCAGGCGGCAGCTTAAGGAAGCAGGGGCCGAACTAAAGGTGGTCAAGAATACCCTGACCAGGATCGCCGCCCGCGATGCAGGCCTGGAAGGCCTGGACCCTTATCTGGAGGGACCCACGGCCATAGTTTTTAGTTTCCAGGACCCGGTGGCGCCGGCCAAGGTCGTATCCGGTTTGGCCCGGACGAAAGAGGAGTTTAAGCTCAAGGCCGGGGTGCTCCAGGGCAAGATCATCAGCCAGGCGGAGATTAAAGCCCTGGCCGAGCTGCCGCCCCGGGAACAATTACTGGCCAAGGTGGTGGGCGGGCTGCAAGGCCCGCTGTACGGGCTGGTCAGCGTACTGTCCGGGCCTCTGCGCAGCCTGGTTTATGCGCTGGAGGCCATACGGCAGCAAAAGGAAGCCTCGTAAGGGAATATCAAGGTTAAGGAGGAAGGATCCACTATGAGCAAAGTAGCCGAGATTATCGAAGCGGTAAAAGGGATGACGGTACTGGAACTGGCCGAACTGGTGAAGGCCTTGGAGGAAGAGTTCGGCGTTAGTGCGGCAGCGCCCGTAGCGGTGGCCGCAGTGCCCGGCGCGGCGGCGGCTCCGGCCGAGGCGCCGGCGGAGGAGCAGACCGAATTCGATGTCATCCTCAAAGAGGTCGGGGATAAGAAGATCAACGTAATTAAAGTGGTACGCGAGATCACCGGCCTCGGCCTTAAAGAGGCTAAAGACCTGGTGGACGGCGCACCCAAGCCGGTGAAGGAAAAGGTCAGCAAGGAAGAGGCCGAAAGCATCAAGAAAAAGCTGGAAGAAGCTGGCGCTACGGTGGAGGTAAAGTAGAACTTAGGGGCAGGGAAAAGTCCTTTCCGGGCGGGAGGCAGTGTGGCCCACGGCCATGCGGCCTCCCGCCGTCTTAATAAAGGGGATTTGGACGGCACTGTTGCCAGAATAGACAGGGAAAAGTGACCATTAGCCTTAATTTTATGGTGTTTTAGCAGGAATTCACCTGTATGCGTAGAATATAAGTACTATTAAAACTTGGCAACGATTCAAACACGCAAGGGGGAGAACACATGAGCGATGTCATGCGTCCCATCCCGTTCAGAAAGCTCTTAAATTGGGTACGGGAAGAGGGGCGCCGTTACCGGAGAATTTTCGGTATTCCTGAGGAAAAGTTTTACCGGAAGAAGGACGGTACCCTCCTGTCCCTCTTCGGGGAACACCTGGGCACCCCCTTGGGACCGGCGGCCGGACCCCATACCCAGCTGGCCCAGAATATCGTGGCGGCCTACCTCAGCGGGGGCAGGTTCTTTGAACTCAAAACGGTACAGATCCTGGATGACCTCGACATCCCCAAACCGTGTATTGCCGCCCAGGACGAATGCTACAATGTGGAGTGGTCCACGGAGCTCTCGGTGGAGGAGGCCTTTGGCGAGTATGTCAAGGCCTGGTTCCTGCTCCACGTTCTGGAGCGGGAATGGGGCCTGAGGGGACCCCGCTCCTTCATGTTCAATATGAGTGTGGGTTATGACTTAGAAGGAATCAAGTCCCCTAAAGTAGATCAGTTCATCGAAGGCTTAAAGGATGCCTCCCAGAGCCCCGTTTTCCAAGAATGCAAGAGGGTCTTGAAAGAAGAGCTGGGGGCCTTTTCCGCCCTAGACGAGGAATTTATTGAAGATATCTCGCCCCGCATCTGCAGCTCGGTGACCCTCTCGACCCTCCACGGCTGCCCGCCGGGAGAAATTGAGGCCATATGCAAATATCTTCTGGGCGAGAAGGGCCTGCATACCTTTGTGAAGCTGAACCCCACCCTTTTGGGTTATGAATTTGTCCAAAGGGCCCTGGCGGGTCTGGGCTACGACTATATACAGCTTAAGGAAGAGTCCTTTGCCCATGACCTGCAGTACGGCGATGCCCTGCAACTTCTACGGCGGGTCCTGGCCTTCGCCCAGGAACGGCAGCTAGGTTTCGGGGTTAAGCTTTCCAATACCCTGCCCGTGAAGATTACGCGCGGCGAATTACCCGGGGAAGAAATGTATATGTCCGGCCGGGCCCTATACCCCTTAACCATCAACCTGGCCGCCAAGCTGGCGGCGGAATTCCAGGGCCGGCTCAAGATCTCTTACGCCGGCGGGGCGGACGCCTTCAACATCGCCAGGATATTCCAGTGCGGTATATGGCCCATCACAGTGGCCACCACCCTCCTAAAGCCGGGTGGATACGCGCGGCTTAAGCAGATGGCCGAAGACCTGGAGCCCTATCTGGTCCAAGCCCGGGACGGGCTTACCGATGTCCGGCAACTCCAGGAGCTGGCCGACAGCGCCCTCCAGGATGTAAACTACCATAAAGAAAGAAGGGTTGTGGAGAGCCGGAAGATCTCCCGGCGCCTTCCCCTGACGGACTGTTTTGTGGCTCCCTGCACTGTGGGATGCCCCATTGGACAGGATGTTCCCGACTATATCAGGCTTATCGGCGAGGGGAGGTACCGGGAGGCCTATGAAGTTATCGTGGACAAGAACCCCCTCCCCTTCATTACGGGTACCCTGTGTCCCCAGTTTTGCGCTACCAAGTGCACCCGCCTCGATTACGAAGAGCCGGTGTGCATACGGGCCCTTAAGAGGGTGGCCGCCGAAAGGGGCCATGGGTTCTACCGGCCCCCGGCGCGGCCGGAGGCCAGCGCCGCCAGGGTGGCGATTATCGGGGCAGGACCTGCCGGCCTGGCCGCAGGGTATTTCCTGGCCAGGAACGGGGTAAAGGTAACGGTCTTCGATCACCGGGACCGTCCTGGAGGCACCGTGGCCTGGGTAATCCCCGATTTCCGCATCTCCAGGGAATATATCGAGAAGGACCTGGACCTCATCAGGGGGGCAGGGGTGGAATTCCGCCTGGGCGTGGATCCCGACCTTACCGTAAAGGGCCTCCGCGAAGAGGGCTACCAATATGTAGTGCTGGCCATCGGAGCGGGCCGGGCTAATCCCCTGGACCTCAAGGGCGGCTCGGAAAGAGCAATGGACGTCCTGGAATTCCTGGAGCAGTTTAACAGGGACAAGAAGGCCCTCAAGCTGGGTAAAAAGGTGGCGGTTATCGGCGGCGGGAATTCGGCCATGGATGCGGCCCGGGCTGCCCTCAGGGTGGAGGGCGTAGAAGAGGTTTACGTGGTCTACCGGCGAACCCGTAAGTATATGCCTGTGGACCGGGAAGAGCTGGAGGCGGCCTTGAGGGAAGGGGTTATCCTCAAAGAGCTCCTGGCGCCCTATTCCTGGTCCGGGGGCGTGCTCCGGTGCCAGAAGATGGAGCTGGGCGAACCGGATGCCTCCGGGCGCCGGCGGCCGGTTCCCCGGGAGGGCGAGTTCGAGGACCTCAAGGTAGATACCGTCATTGCAGCCATCGGGCAGCAAGTTGATTACGATATCCTAAAGAAAAACGGTATCCGGGTAGACGAGGCGGGCCGGATTGACGCGGATCCGGCCACCGGTGAGACGAACGTGGAGAACGTGTTGGTGGCCGGCGATGCCCGTACCGGCCCCTCTACCATAGTCCAGGCTATGGCCGACGGCCGGAAGGTCGCCCGGGCCATCATGGAGAAAGAAGGCCTGGCGTCTGAAAGGGTTGTGGCACGGCCTTCCTTTGACGGGGCAAGACGCCAGCAGGAGATAATCCAGAAGAAAGGCCTCCTCAAGGGAGCCTCCCCGGACCTGGCGGACGAACACCTGCGCTGCCTGGAGTGCGGTTACCTCTGCAACCTCTGCGTGGAAGTGTGTCCCAACCGGGCCAACGTGGCCGTGGAGGTAAAGGGCGAGGCCTTAAGGGATCCCAGCCAGATCATCCATGTGGACGGCATGTGCAACGAGTGCGGCAACTGCGCCACCTTCTGCCCCTATGACGGGGCCCCCTACAAGGATAAGTTTACCCTCTTCTGGAGCGAGGAGGACTTTAGCAACAGCCGGAACGACGGCTTCCTTCTCCTGCAGAATGGGGAACAACCCCTCTTCAGGGTGCGGAGGGGCGACAAGGTGCTGGAGGTCAAATTCGACGCCGCCGGTAGGGCGGATAAGGAACTGGAACCGGGCCTCCAGGACCTCCTCTGGACCACCTATAAGGAACACAAGTATTTGTTCTAAGAGATGCGGATGGGCTGCAAAAGCCGTTTTTCGGCCCCTTGTTTTGCCCGGTGTTCACCAGCACCGGGCTTTTTCTGCTCCTTAGCCTGTATCTATCCTTATGCCCGGGGAAAAGCTGGTTCGCATTTTAGAGCAGTATTCCCCAAGGCTTTAAAAAGGGAAGGCTAACTGTCCATCTCCAGTATTTCGTGCTGCAGCTCCCACATGCGGCGGTAAAGCCCTTCTTGCCGGAGGAGTTCTTCATGCCGTCCCCGCTGGACAACCCGCCCTTTATCCAGGACCAGGATCTCATCCATGGCTTCCAGGCCTGCCAGGTGGTGGGTTATGACCAGGGTGGTCCGGCCGGCCATTAAACGGTAGAGAGCCTGCCTTATTTCCTCCGCGGTCACCGCGTCCAGACCCGATGTCGCCTCGTCCAGTACCAGGATAGGGGCGTTTTTTAAAAGGGCGCGAGCGATGGCCAGGCGCTGGCGCTGCCCTCCAGAGAGTTTCAGCCCCTCTTCACCGATACAGGTAGCATATCCCCGGGGCAGGCTCTGGATAAAATCGTCCAGCCTGGCCTCCCGCACTGCCTCCTCGATTTCCTCCCAGCTGGCATCCGGTCTGGCTAGCAATAGGTTTTCGGCGATGGTGCCATGGAAAAGGTGGGTCTGCTGGGAGACTACGGCTATTAGACGGCGCAATTCCTCTTGGGGATAGGCTTTGAGTTCATAGCCGCCCAGGCTGATGGTCCCTTCCTCGTAATCCCAAAATCGCAGGAGCAGGTTTACTAATGTGCTTTTGCCAGCTCCGCTGGGACCGACGAGGGCTACCCGGCCTCCTTCGGGCACGGTAAAGTCGATGCCGTCCAGTACGCGGGGTTCTTCCGGAGCATAGCGAAAGCGCAGCCCTTTGACCTGGAGCTGGTAATTGGCGGGCTGAGGCGTCGAGCCGGGAGGGTCCTGGACGGCAGGGCGGGTATCAATAAGGGCGAAAAGCCGTCGCCCGGAAGCCAGGCTTGCTTCCAGGTACTGGGGAATCCTGACCAGGGGTGTGACGGCCTCAAAACTGCCGGCCGCTCCCAAGGCCAGGGCGGCCAGGTAAACACCGGCCATTTTCCCGCCGTTAACCAGGGGAACGGCCAGTACCAGTACAAGCCAGATAGTCAGGTTCATAGCCAGGCTTGTGACGGCTGCTGCCAGTCCGGCCACCCCTGCTTCGCGCCCCCGGAGAACCTCCAGTTCCCGGCTCAAAGCGGCAATGCGCTCCTGCTGTTGTCTGGCCCGGCCGAAGGCCAGTATTTCAGGCATGCCCTGGACGGTATCCACCAGGGCGGTGTTAAGGGCCGCCCGTACTTCTCCCTGTTGCCGGGCCGTTCGCCGGCCGGCAACCTTAATGCCCAGGGGCGCGATTACGCCGCCCCCAAGGAATAACAACAGCCAGGCTATGGCCAGTTGCCAGGCAAAATGGGCCAGGAACATGAAAACGGCAACCATTACCAGCAGGGCTACCAGGGGTGGTGCTAGGACGCGGAGATAAAAGTTTTCCAGGGTCGCCACATCGGCTACGATGCGATGTAACAAGTCGCCGCTATGGTAATCCGGCAGGCGGGAGGGGATCAATGGCTCAAGGGCGCGGTAAAAGGAAACCCGGAGCCGGGTGAGGATGTGCAGGGTGACGCTATGGTTGACGTAACGCTCCAAGTAGCGGCTTGCGGCCCGGGAGAGGCTGAAAAAGCGTACCCCGACGATGGGGAGCATGAGGTCAGAAACTGGTGGGTGGAGGGCGGCGCTGGCAAGGAGAAAGGCCGCAGTGGCCATGAGGCCGACGTTGCTGGCAACGGTAAAAAATCCGAGGAAAGCAGCCATTACTACGGTCGGCCAGGAAGGCATAATTAAACCCAGGAGTCGGATGAAGGTACCGGCAGCATTCCCACGTTGAAGGAGGCTAGGCCCTATCTGCCGGTACGGGGTCTTGCCGACTGCCTGGTTCGGGAGGAGCTTATGACGACGACTTTTTTCCCCGGCAGCGTGTTTCATGCTAGCGCCGCGGAAGGCCGTGACCAGGCGGTAGTAGACACCCTGCCGCGCCATTAATTCCTCGTGCCGTCCTGTTTCCACTACCCGGCCGGAGGCCAGGACCACGATGCGGTCAGCTCGGTAGACGGTGCTGAGGCGGTGGGCGATAATCAACACCGTGCGGTTTTCCATCAGGCGCTCCAGGGCCGCCTGGATGAGCTGGTCGGTAGCCGGGTCCAGGTTGGCCGTAGCTTCATCCAGGATTAACAGGGGGGCGTCCTTCAAGATGGCCCGGGCTATGGCCAGGAGCCGGGCCTGGCCGCCGCTCAAGCGCAGCCCCCGCTCACCTATGGGCGTGTCATACCCCTGGGGCAGGGCGACAATGAATTCGTGGGCACCGGCAAGGCGGGCTGCCGCTACCACTTCTTCCCGCGAGGCTTCCGGGCGTCCCAGGAGGATATTGTCGGCTATAGTACCGCTGAAAAGGTAGGGATGCTGGGGAACCAGGGCCACCTGCCGGCGCCATTCCTCCAGGGGGATCTGGTTTAAGGGAAGTCCGTTGGCGGTAATTAGCCCCCTGTCGGGTTCCAGGAAACGTAGGAGCAGGTGGGCGATGGTGCTTTTCCCCCCGCCGCTGGGACCAACCAGGGCCACCTTTTCCCCCGGCCGGAGTTCCAGGGTGACATCCTCCAGGGCCGGCCGCTCCCTGTCCGGGTAAGTATAATGAACGTCTGCCAGGACAATATGCAGCCCCGGCTGCTGCCTTGCGTTGGCCCCAGCCCCAGGATCATTTCCTGTTCCTGAGCCGTGAGGCGGGGATTTAACCCCCGCGTTCCCTAATGCCGATGCCGGGCAGGGAGAGGCCATATCCAGAAGGGCGAAGATCCGCCGGGCAGCGTTGACACCGGCCAGGCCGGCATGGAACTGACTACCCAGGAGGCGCAGGGGCAGGTAGAATTCCGGGGCCAGCAATAGGAGAAAAAGGGCTTCTTGATAAGGTATGCGGGCATAGACCAGGCGCAGTCCTACGGTGACGGCCACCAGGGCGGTGCTGATGGTAGCTACGAGTTCCAGCACCAGGGCCGAGAGAAAGGCCACCCGCAGCACCCCCAGGGTGGTGGAACGGAAGCGTTCGCTGATACGGGCCAGGACTTCGGCCTGAGCTTTGCTGCGGCCGAAGATTTTCAAGGTGGGTAGACCCTGCAATACATCCAGGAAGTGGCCGCTCAGGGTGGTCAGGGTTTTCCACTGCTGCTGGCTGAGGGTTTCTGCCCGGTTGCCGATGAGGATCATGAACAGGGGTAGGAGGGGAGCGGTAAACAGTAGCAGCAGGCCGGAAAACAGGTCCAGGGGGAAAATAAAACCCAGCACCGCCAGGGGCACCAGGGCTGCCAGGGCCAGCTGGGGCAAATAGCGAGCGAAATAAGCCTCCAGGTCCTCTACACCTTCCACCAGAATGTTTACCAGCTCCCCGGTATGCTCATCCTTTAAAGGAACCGGCCCCAGAGCTAAAAGGTGAGCTACCAGGCGCTGGCGGAGGTCATATTTGACCTCGGCCGCGGCCCGGTGGGACGCCACCTCTACACCCCAGGCCAGGCCCGCCCGCAAGAGAATGATGCCCAGGAAGACCACAAGCCAGGGCCAGACCTCCCGCAGATTACGGCCTTCCAGGAAGACCCCGTTTACCACCCGGGCCAGGTAACCGGCCTGCAGGATAGCCAGCAAGCCGGCCGCCAGGCCCAGGCCGGTGGTGAAGGCCAGATACCGGCGTACCCGGCGGGCTTCGCCCAGGAGATTCCCTTCCAGCAACAAATTGCCTTCTCCTCTCCCTTTAGGACCTTCATTACTCTATCTATCTCTTCATTAAATAAACCTCCTTTGGCAACCCCATTCTACCGCTAATGGATTTAAAATTGGAACTAGCATAACCGGGCCTCCCCTGCCCCGGGATCGGCTACTAATATTCAAGGTTCCTGTCTTTAACCCGCTGGCGAAAGACCCAGTAGGTCCAGCCCTGGTAAAGGAGGACCACGGGTACCAGGGTAAGGGCGACGATGGTCATAACTTTAAGGGTATAGGGGCTCGAGGAGGCCTCGTAAATGGTCAGGCTCCACTGGGGGTTCAGGCTGGAAACCATTACCCGGGGGAAGAGGCCGCCGAAGATAGCGCCGGTACCCAGGAGGATGGTCAGACCGTTAAAGATAAAGGCCAGAATATAGTTCCGGGCTCTGAGCAACCATCTTGCCAGAATGAGGGTTGCCAGGGCGCTCCAGAAGGCCAATGCCGGTCCCAGGCGGGTAAAGATATCGGTTTCGCGGTAACTCATAATTAACAGCAGGAGGAAGGCCACCGCGGCGCCGGTACCGATCTTTAACCCCGCCTGCCGGGCCCGCTCCGGTAATTCATCTCCCGTCTTGAGGGCCAGGAAAAGCGCCCCCTGCAGGGTAAAAAGGAGAAGGGAGGTTATGCCTGCTAAGAGGGTATAAGGAGAAAGGAGATCGAAAAAGGTACCGGTATACTGCATCTTGGCGTCAATGGGTACGCCCCGGATCAGGTTGGCCAGAGCCACGCCCCAGAGGAGGGCCGGCAAAAAGCTCCCCAGGAACAGCATCCAGTCCCAGAAGTTACGCCAGGCCGGGCGGTCATCCTTGCTGCGGAATTCAAAGGCTACCCCGCGCAAGATTAAGGCTACGAGGATAAGAAATAACGCCAGGTAGAAGCCACTGAAAAGGGTGGCGTACCAGTGGGGGAAGGCGGCAAACATGGCCCCGCCGGCGGTGAGCATCCACACCTCGTTCCCGTCCCAGAAGGGGCCGATGCTGTTGATAATGGCTCGGCGCTCCCCATCACTTTTCCCCAGGAAGGGCAACAAGATACCGACGCCGTAGTCAAAACCCTCCAGGAAAAAGAAGCCGGCAAAAAGGACGGCTACCAGGATAAACCAGAGGACAGTTAGATCCATAATGATACCTCCCCGGAATTATCTAACATCCTGGTGGCAGGAGTTGCCTCAACACCCTGCCGGGCATATTTAGCCAGGAGAAAGATGTCGGCTACCGCCAGGACCCCGTACAGCAGGGTAAAGGCCACCAGGGTCGTTAAAATAGCGACGGCGGATACTCCGGGCGAGACGGCCGCCTCGACCCGCTGCAGCCCGTAGACAATCCAGGGATAGCGGCCGATTTCGGCCATCAACCAGCCGGCGGTGTTGGCGAGATAGGGCACGGGAATGCTCCAGAGGAGGGCCTTGAGGACCCGGGGTTTTTCTTCCAGCCGCCCCCGCCGCCAGAGGTACAGGCTGTAGAGGGACAGCAAAATTAGCCACAGCCCGGCGATGACCATTAGGCGGAAGCTCCAGAAAACCGGAGCGACGGGCGGAATATAATTGCCGGGGCCGAAGCTGGCCTCTGCCGCGGCCTGGAGCTCTTTCAGGCCTTTAACCTCGCCCTGGAAGCTGTTGTAGGCCAGAAAGCTGGCCAGGGCGGGAATCTTAATCTCGAAGGTATTGGTCTGGTTTTTTTCATCAACCAGGGCCACCAGAGCCAGAGGGGCCGGGTCGGCACTCTCCCACAAGGCCTCGGCCGCTGCCATCTTCATGGGCTGGGTATCGACCAGGTACTGGCCCTGGAAGTGGCCGACGGCCGCCACCAGCAGGCTGCAGATGACGCCCATTATCAAGGCCAGCCGGAAGGAACGGCGGAAGGGCTCTAATTGGCTTCGCCGCAGGAGATGATAGGCACTGATCCCCATGACAAAGAAGGCTGCCGTCACAAAACCGGCCAGGACGGTATGGGGGAATTGATAGAGGACATGGGGATTGGTGAGCAAGGCAAAGAAATCTGTCATCTCGGACCGGCCGTTACGCAGGACGTAACCCACCGGCTCCTGCATAAAGGAGTTGGCCACCAGGATCCAGAAGGCGGAAAGGTTGGTGGCGAAGGCTACCAACCAGATACAGGCAAGATGGAGGGTTTTAGACAGCTTATCCCAGCCAAAAAGCCATAAGCCCAGAAAGGTGGATTCCAGGAAAAAGGCGGCCAGGGCTTCTATGGCCAGGGGGGCGCCGAAAATGTCCCCGACGAAACGGGAGTATTCGGACCAGTTCATGCCGAAATGAAACTCCTGGACGATACCGGTCACGACGCCCATGGCAAAGTTGATGAGGAAGAGTTTGCCCCAGAAGCGGGCCATGTTCTTGTAAGTTTCATCACCAGTGCGGACGTAGATGGTTTCCATGATGGCCACCAGGACAGACAACCCCAGAGTCAGGGGGACGAAGAGAAAGTGGTAAACCGACGTAATCCCGAACTGCCACCGGGCCAGTAAAAGCGCATCCATCAATTTTCTCCTCCCCTCGGGTTATTAAAAAGTGTACTAAAGAGGTATAGTTTATTTGTATATAAAATCCCTCCTTTCCACTATTTTACTCGCTTTTTCCGGCCAGCTCGGCGAAGTTGTAACGCTCCAGCTCCCGGCGCATGGCATCCTGGACTGAAGCCAGGGCTCGGTGGACCGGGCAGTAAGGGGCGCCGTGTTTATTACAATACCCGGGATCAAGAAGGCAGCGGTTAATGCTGATTGGTCCTTCTACAGCTTCGACGACATCCAGCAGGGTAATTTCCCGGGCCGGCCGGGCAAGGGAAAAACCGCCTTTAATGCCGCGGTAGGATTGCACTATCCCGGCCTGAACCAGGGAACGCATGATTTTAAGCAAGAAGCGCATGGGGATCTCTTCGGAGGAAGCAATCATCTGGGCTTCAGCAATGGTGCCTGGTTCCAATTTGGCCAGGTACAGGACGGCGCGCAAAGCGTAATCAGTGGCTTGGTTTAAGGGCATGTAAAACTACTTCCACTCTAAAGTATATTCAATTGGTATAGTTTATAGTAATAATAACTCATCCTAATTTTGCTGTCAAGTTTTTCTATTACTGAGGCATCTGCGTTGTGGCCGATTTTTTAGAAGGCCTTGACATAATCTTACAGAAGCAACCCTATAATTAATAGGGTAGGCGCCTCAGGAATATAAAAAGCCTTAAGGAGATGGCAAGCGTTGGTAAAATAACCCCAAAAAGGGTATATTACTTCTTCTACCACCCTTTATGGTAGTATCTACCACTTAATTTAGGCTGCCTTTACTAAACTGCGTAGGTTTTCTCCTTTCTTTTCTCGTATCCTCCCTAGCGCCATGGCCAGCATCACCGCTAACGCTAGAGCGCATGTTAAACTCATCTTCTTTAATCCTCGAATAAAGTGTTGCTCAAAACCAAAACTCTGGTCTAATCGGCTGTTTACTCGCTCCACCGCTGTACGCTTCTTGTAAAGTTCCTCCCAGCGGTAGCTGGAACGTGCTAGCGGCGTGAACACCCTCCGGTCTTCCTTAAGGGGTATCCGAATACTGCTCTTAACCGGACATTTATCTATTCCCTTGCATCTTAACCCATAATGCCTGGCCGGACAGCGGTATTTTAATGTTTCCCGGTCCTTCTCAAATCCTCCATAGGCCATCTCCCTCTTTATCCCCGTCTCCGGACAGTAACAGTATACTTTCCCCTTATAGTCGTATACTACGCTCTCCTGCCCCGCTATTAGTTTAGTTTCTTCCCCGTCTTTCCATTGGTTCCTTATGTCTATGACCGGCTTTATTTGATACTCTTCCCATAGCTCGATGATTAGTTCTGTGGAGTCGTAGGCCTTGTCTGCTGTAAGATATTTAATCCTTTCAAAGGTCCCCGGTGCCTTCTCTTTTACCCTCTCCAGAAGCTTGGGCGCCTCTTTTACTTCGCTCGCCGACGCCTTGGTAACTTTAAACCCTAGAGGCAGTTCGTATAGGGCATCTACTATTAGGTGCAGCCGAAATCCAAACCATTTCACTACTTTTTCCCACTGGCTGCCGTCTTCCCTCTTACCCCGGTAAACCTTACACCCCCAGTCTGCATCTTGTTCCCGCCGACCGTCAGGTCTAAGCTCCCCCACTTTTTCCTTCTTCCTCCCACGACTTAAGCTCGCCAAGGCTTTGCCGTCTATGGCCGCTACTTCTCCAAAACCCGGTAGTTCCTCCCTTAGCTCCTCTACCAGCCGGTAAAATATTTCTTCGACCTTCTCTTCTTTCTTAAGCAGTTTCCCCAAAAACCGGCTGTATACCCATGACGGCGGTACGGCTTTTTCTCCCTTCGTTAGGTCAAATCCGCATAGCTCTCGTAATTGGGCATTACGCCAAAGTTCCCGCCTTAAACTTTCTATCGAAGGATGTTGGTATACTATCCCTGCCAGTACAGAGTTCCATACGGCCCTTATGGGATAGTCATCCCGCCCATTCGCCCGTTCCTTCTCCAGTTCCACCATCAATTCTTCGTCCGGCATGTATTCAAGTACTAGCCTAAGTCGTTCGAGCTCCCCTAAATTTTCGATTTCCCTCCACCCAAAAAGCCTCTGTTGTGGTATAATAGCCATGGATGACCCTCCTTTGTTTGGTTGGTTTGGTCTTACTTAACAGATTCGCTCTGAAGGAGGGTCATCCTCTTTTTTGGGGTCAATTTTTTAATTCCTTAAACCCAATCCCCCTCAACCCCAACCAAATTCATGCCTTTCCCGGGGTAAAATTTTTTCCCCCAATCCCTTCATACCTTCACCTTTCTTATTTCCGCGTCAGCGCAGATGGCTCTTACTGTCGTTAATTAAGGGCCAGGCGGTCCAGCTCCTTCAGCTTATTGCTGAACCAGGCGGTATGGAGGTCTTCATCAATAAGGTGGCTCCAGAGGAGGTCAAAGAGAGGCTTTTCGGCAACTTTGAGAATTAGCCTTTTGTAGTCGGCCATGGCCTTTTCCTCTAGAGTTATGTTGGCCCAAAGCACGGTGCGGGTGTCGGTCCAGTTGAGGATGGTTCCTGCCGCCACCCCCAGAAGGGGGGCAATAACGGCCCCGGTGCGGGTGGGGTTGGCGCCGCGGCGGCGGATTTCCGCTTCCAGATTGATGACGTGTTCTTGTTCGACCTGTGCCACCCGGGTCAACACCTTGCGGAGATAAATATCCGGCGTCGCCCGGGCCTGGGTCTGGTAGAGATCTACCTGCTCGATCTCTAAAGTATAAAACCAGTTGAGGCTCCGGATGAGCTCTTTTTCTTCCAAGGAACGGCACCCCTTAATTAACCTTTACTGCGGGGGGTGAAATTATGCTCTCGGGGCACTTTGCCTGCATTACGTGGCGTTGCCAGGCTGATGCCGTAGAGGAAGATTTCCACCATGGTATCCATGGCCCGCGGTAGAGAAATGTTATGGTTGATAAGAAAGCCAGGGCTGATTACGGCGCGGGCAGCGGCTATGAAGGAATTGATCACCAGGGCAACATTAAACTCTTTAAAAAATCCCTTCTGGCAACCTTCCAGGTAGACCTGCCCCAGTCTCTCTGATCGTTCGGTCCTAAAACGGTCGATCTTTTCCCATAGATGGGGGTAATAGTGCTGCAGGTCATGGAAGATATGGGGTTCCAGAAAGCGTACTTCCTCGGCAACGGCGCGGGCCATGGCCTGCAGCTTCGCCGGCGGGCTGAGGGGGCCGGTAAGTATGGCCTCCACCCGGTCTCCCACCTCTTGCAGCATATTATCCAGCACTTGCTCCACAATTTCATCTTTACTGTTGAAGTAGCGGTACAGGGTGCGCTTGCTTATCCCGCAGGCGGCTGCCAGCTCATCGGTAGTCACAGCGCGGAACCCTCTTTCGCCGGCCAGCCTTTTCATGGTGGCCAGGATCTTGTCCCTGATTTCCACTTGTCGCTCACTCCTGCTTTCAGCCTTACTCTACCTGCTTGCGAAAACGTAAGGCAGCCAGGGCGATGATGCCGGCACCAAAGCCGGCCAGGGCCCAGACGTCCTTCCATAGATAGTTAATTCCTATACCTTTGAGCATAATACCCCGGAGAATTTCCAGAAAATAGGTGAGGGGTAGCAGGTTGCCCAGGTACTGGATGGGACGGGGCATGGAAGCGCGGGGAAAAATGAAACCGCTCAACAGGACACTGGGTAGGATGAAGAGCATGGTCATCTGCATGGCCTGGAGCTGGGTACGGGCAATGGTGGAGAAAAACATGCCCAGTCCCAGGGCGAAGACGAGGAAGAGGACGGTCAGCCCCAGGAGCAGCAGGGGGCTCCCGGCGATGGGCACCTTGAACCACAGGGTACCTATCACCAGGGCCAGGCCCATGTCGATGAAGGCAATGACAATGTAAGGGATAAGCTTGCCGAGCATTAATTCCGGGCCCCGGATGGGGGTTACCATCAATTGCTCCAGGGTGCCCCGTTCCCGTTCCCGCACCAGGGCAAAGGCCGTCAACATCATGGTTATATTTTGCATGATTAACCCGATGAGACCCGGGATGTTGAATTTCAGGCTCTCCAGGCCGGGATTGTACCAGGCCCGCGCCCGCAGGTCAATGGCCGGGCCGGGAGGCAGGGCCGGGCCCTCCCTGGCCAGAGCAGCCAGGCGTAATTCTTGTGACCTGACCTGGGCAACTATTTCCGCCATGGAAAGGGCGGTACGGGCCACCAGGGGGTCGGAACCGTCGACGAGAAGCTGGGCGGTGGCCGTTTCCTGGCGCTTTAAGCTCCGGGCATAGCCGGCAGGGATGATCAGGCCGGCGTGGACGCGGCCGCTGTCCAGGAGGGCTTTCAACTCCCCTTCGCTCTCTGTCTGGAAGGCCAGGTCGAAGTAGCCGGTGTTGACCAGGCTGGCAACCAGTAAGCGGCTGTCCTGGCTCCGGTCCTGATCAAAGACGGCCAGGGGGATGTGATTGACATCGGTATTCACGGCATAGCCAAAAAGGAGCAGCATCAGTACCGGCATAATAAAGACTATCACCAGGCTGGGGGGGTCCCGGCGGATATGGATAAATTCTTTCCGGATAATGGCCAGTAACCGCTGCCTGTTCGTAGTAATCACTCCCTGCGATGGCATAGAATAAGCCGGCAGGCGGCCGGGAGAGCTGCCGGTTCGTTTTAATTACCCTCTGTACCGGCCATGTTGATGAAGACGTCTTCCAGGGTGGGCAGGCCGGCCGCTGCCATGAGCCGGGCCGGGGGACCAAAAGCATGGAGCCGGCCGCGGTCCATGAGGGCTATAAGGTGGCAGCGTTCCGCCTCGTCCATATAGTGGGTAGTAACCAGGATGGTGATGCCCTCGGCAGCCAGCCCCTCCAGGAGATCCCAGAAGAGGCGGCGGGAAACGGGGTCGACGCCGGCAGTAGGTTCGTCCAGGATCAGCAAACGCGGGCGGTGAATAAAGGCACAGGCCAGGGCCACCCGCTGCTTCCAGCCACCGGATAAAGTACCCACCCGTTGTTTCTCGCATCCCCAAAGGCGCATGTCCTCGTAGAGTTCCCGGCAGCGCCGGGTAACGTCCTCCCCCCGAAGGCCATAAATGCTCCCAAAAAAATGCAGGTTTTCGGCCACGGTGAGATCCTCGTAGAGGTTGAATTTCTGGGACATGTAGCCGATGCCGGCCTTGATGGCTTCAGCCTGGGTAACAATGTCCAGGCCCAGGACCCGGCCGCTGCCGCTACTGGGCCGCATCAGGCCACACAGCATACGGATAGTTGTGCTTTTGCCCGAACCGTTGGGGCCCAGAAGGCCAAAGATGCTACCGGCAGGGACCCGGAAGCTCACCTGACGTACGGCCTGGATGGGGCCGAAGTTCTTGCTTAAGTTGGTGACCTCAATGGCCGGGGGAGCTTGGTGATCGGGCGTGGCTGGGTCTGGCTGCTCACCGGCCCCTGGCTCGGGGACCTGATAACGAAGTTTCATAAAGTTAACCTCCTTTTCAGGGGGTGGTGGGCATAAAGGTAACGTCGGCAGGCAGTCCCGGCCGCAACTTATCCTGCCCCCCGGTTACCCGGATTTTTACCCGGAAGACCAGGTTGACCCGGTCCTCCCTAGTCTGGACCTGGCGGGGGGTAAATTCAGCCCGAGGAGCGATATACTCTACCCGGCCGGGGAAGGACTGGCCCGGATAGGGGTCTACCTGGATCTGGACCGGCTGGCCTATTTGCACTTCCCCGAGCCTGTTTTCCGGGATGTAGACATTGAGCCACAGGTTGTTGAGGTCCAGGAGGGTGACCACTTCCGCCCCGGGGGGGACCAGTTCTCCCGTTTCAAAGTTAACGCTGGCTACCAGGCCGGCAGCCGGGGACCGCAGGGCAGTTTTGCTCAAGTTCAACCGCGCCACGGCCAGGTTAGCTTCACTCTGCTTTACCCCGGCTACCAGGCGCTCCAGGGTGTACGGCGTACTCCCGGCCTGGAGTAGGGCGAGCCGGGATTTGGCTCCTTCCAGCTGGGCGCGGGCTGCTTCCAGCTGGTGCCGGGTCTGGTTATATTGGCTTTCCCGGTTTACCAGTTCCTGTTCCGGCAGGGCCCCGGCCTGGAAGAGTTCCCGAGCGCGGCGAAGATTATCTTCCAGCAGGGTTACCTGCTCCTGCACGGCGGCTACCTGGGCGTCCAGGCGGGCTACTTCCTGTTCGGCGGCGACAATTTCCTCGGACCTGGCCCCGGCACGGGCTTCGGCTAAAGCGGCCCGGGCTGCGGCCACACCGGCTTCGGCCTGGGCCACCTGAATTTGATAAAGGGCTGGATCCAGACGGCCGATGATCTTGCCGGCGTGGATGGTGTCCCCCTCCTTGACGGTGAGCTCCTGCAGCGTGCCGCCCACTTCAGCAATTACTTTAACCTCGGTAGCTTCGATGGTGCCGCTGGCTGTAAGGACATTTTCCGTCTCCTGGAACTGGCAGCCGGTTAGTAACGCCAGGGTGAGTATTAAAACTGCCAGCAGCACAAGGCTAGCTGTTTTACCTTTACCCAAGTGGTTAACCCTCCCCCTGAAAAACTACTCAGAGCCAGGAAGTATATGGCTCCTTAAAACTAGCTCACGGAAACTAATAATACTAGAATAGTTTATATAGTTTACCTAGTACCATTGTAGCTCGTAACAAGCAGTCTGGCAAGCTGTCTTGCGGTTGTTTCTAGCTTGCAGTGCAATTTACTAAGCACCAGTACGGCCGGGTTGGCAGCCAGGGCAGTGGGTGTTGAGGTGGGTCAGGTTGCCAAATCCATCCTGTTTCTTGTGGCCGAAAAGCTTGTCATAGTGGTGACCAGCGGTTGACAGGGGCCTCAATTACATCTATACTGTATATAGACAGTATATACAGCATTTCCTTTGAAGGGCATTTTTGCCACCAGGGGGGACGGGTCACCCGAAAGCGTAAGAGGGGAGGGATATCCTTGCTCCTCAAAGTATCAGGGGAAAACCCGGAGCCCATGTACCAGCAGATCATTAACGAAATTCGCCGCCTGATTCTCACCGGCGAGCTTTCCCCGGGGGACCCCCTGCCCTCCATCCGCGAATTGGCCCAGCAGCTTACCACCAGCGTCATTACCACCCGGCGGGCCTACCTGGAGCTGGAGCGGGAGGGTTTGCTTACCACCCGCCAGGGGGTGGGGACCTTTGTAGCCCGGGTGGACCGGGAAACCGCCCGCGCGGCGGCCAAGAAAATAGCGGCCGGATTGCTTAGCCGGGCCCTGGCGGAGGCCCGCAGGCTGGGGCTTACGGATGAGGAAATCAGCGCCCTTTGCCACCAAATCCTGCAAGGAGGTAGTGACACGCAATGATTGCCGCCCTGGAAGTACGGAACTTAACAAAGTCTTTCCCCGGTTTTACCCTGGGGCCCTTATCCCTGGAACTGCCTGCCGGTTATATCATGGGCTTCATCGGTCCCAACGGCGCCGGCAAAAGCACTACCATTAAATGCCTGTTGAATCTTTTCCACCCTGACGACGGGGAAATCCGGGTATATGGCCTAGATTCCCGCCGGGACGAACAGGAAATTCGCCAGCTGGTAGGCTACGTTGCCGAAACCCACCCCTATTACCAAGACATGACGGTGTCCTGGACGGCCGGCTTTTACGCCCGCCTTTACCGACATTGGGACGATGGGCTGTGCCGCCGGCTCCTGGAAAAGTTTAATGTGCCCCGCGACAAGAAGATTAAAGAACTTTCCAAGGGGACCCGGGCCAAGCTCTCCCTGGCCCTGGCGTTGGCCCACCGGCCCCGCCTGCTCATCCTGGATGAGCCCATGGCCGGCCTGGACCCCATCGCCCGGCACGAAGTCCTCCAGGAGATGCTGGCCTTCATCCAGGATGAAGAACGGGCCATTTTTTTCTCCACCCACATCATGGAAGACGTGGAGAAGGTGGCCGATTATGTGGCGGTTTTAAACGAGGGCAGATTGCTCCTGTGCCAGGAGAAGGACGACCTCCTGGCCGACTGGAAGGTACTGGCCTTCCCTGTTTCGCGCCTGGAGGAACTGAAGCCCTGGCTGAAAACCTGGCAGCAGGAAGGCGGGCGTTGCCTGGGAGTAACGGGCAGTTACCGCGACCTGCTGCAGCAGCTCCCGGAGGCGACCCGGTACCTGGAGACGAGTCCTTTAAAGCTAGAAGACCTGCTCCTGGCGGCCGTAAGGCAGATCCGACCGTAGCTAAAGTTAAACAGAGCAATCACAGGAGCGAGGGTTTAATTTTCACCGGAGAAAGTAAGGAAAAAGCTATTTTCCCTTGAAAATAAATTCCAGGGGGGAGAAAACATGTGGACCCTTATAGCCAAGGACCTGAGGGTTTTGCGCTCGAGTATCTTGACTTATACCTTGATCGCTGCGGCCATAATCTTATTTTTTAGCCGGATGGAAAATGGGAATGCCTTCATAGCCTTTTGGGGTATTTTCTTACCCTACTTTTATGTTAGCCGCATGTGTTATCAGGAGGAACTAGACGGGGGCCTGGGCCTGCTGCGCTCCCTGCCTGTAAGCCCCGGCGCCATTGTGGCCAGCAAATTCGCCGGCGGCCTGTTGCTAACCATAGGCGGCAGCCTCCTGGTAATCGCTGCGGGCAGCCTGGCATACTGTCTGGGCTGGTTTGCGCTACCGGGCGGAATCAGCCTACTATTCATATCCCTGGCTTTCCCCCTGGCCCTGGTGCTGGTTCTGGAAGGATTGTTTTTCCTGGTCTTCTTTGCCTGGGATTATAAACGCGCTTCTTATGTAATGTTGTTACCCCTTCTGGGCCTTTTACCCCTGGCGTTTCCATCCTTATTTCGCCCGGTCATCGGGTGGGTGGTGGATCATATAACTGTTGACTCCGGGTACTTCCTGCCGGGGTTGCTCCTGGCATCCCTGATCTGCTACCTGGCTTTGGGGCTGCTGGCCGGATGGGTGTTCAGCCGGAGGGATGTAGGATAGGATATTTTCTGCTATAAATTATAAGTATACCCGGCTGGTAACAGAAAGCTGGCAGAGTAGAGAATTGCCCCACACTAAGAGAGGTCTGTCAAGCATCCATGAAAATGTCAGGTAAAACACATCTGTGAAAATGTCAGGGATGTGGTATAATTGGCCTGCGAGGTTTCCATGGTTTACGCCATGGATGGTCTGCAGCGGTCCTACGAGGAAGAGAAGGGGTAGGGCCCGCACTTTTTCTGCCAATAATAAAACCAGCGAAGGGCCACGGCCCTCCAACCAATCATGGTGGCTACCGTCAATTTGAACCAGCATGCCGAATTGCGGTTTACGAGGGCGGCGACAATGGGGTTTATGGGGTCGGTGTTTTCTAGGACTAAGGATACCGGCGGCTTTAAGGATACGGCCCACAGAAGCCGGGCTTAAACAAATACCTTCATGCTCGCGGAGCAATTCGCTCAAGAAAGTATAATTACACCCCCTGTATTTAGTTTGAGCGAGCTGCACCACCACCTGGCGGATATTATCAGGGATAGCATGAGCGGGTCTACGGCCACGATTTCCATGGGCCAGGCCTGCGGGACCCGAGGTTTGAAGTTTTGCCTTAAGGCGATAGGCATGGCGTTCGCTAATTCCCAAGATGAGGGCTGCATACGGTAATGAAACTTCTCCATCTAAAACTTTTTGTAAAATAATTACCCGGTTCATTTCCGTCTGTGACAAAGTAATCCTCTCCCTGCTCATACTGACATTTTCACTGATGGATTTCACCCTGACAATATCACAGACGGATCACAAAAAATCCTTCCTTCCCTTGACATGGGGCCTACCTTATGATAGCATACTAGAATGCCATTATTTTGCGACTCCACGATTAAACTTTTCCACCAAGGGCAATAATTAGTTAAGCAACGTTTTGCTTTAGAAGGAAAAGCGAGGTTTCCCAAACCTTGCTTTTGTAATTTCTCTCGGGGGGGACCTGGCCATGCCTTATCCCATTAAGGTCGGCAATAGGGAACGCTGGAGCTACGCTAGCATCAAGGAGGTCCTGGATCTTCCCAATCTCATCGAGGTTCAGCGCCAATCCTACCAGTGGTTCATCGAAGAAGGAATCCGGGAAACCTTCCAGGAGATATCACCCATCCAGGATTTTACGGGCAACTTGATTTTAGAGTTCGTGGACTATTCCATAGGCGACCCCAAATACAGCGTGGAAGAATGCAAGGAGCGCGATATGACCTATGCCGCGCCTTTAAGGGTCAAAGTGCGCCTCATCAATAAAGAGACGGGCGAGGTCAAGGAGCAGGAGGTCTTTATGGGGGATCTGCCCCTTATGACTTCCAAGGGCACCTTTATCATCAACGGGGCCGAGAGGGTTATCGTGAGCCAGCTGGTACGCTCCCCCGGGGTCTATTATTCGGAAAGCGCCGATCCCTCCGGCGCCAGGATTTTCGGGGCTACTTTGATTCCCAACCGGGGAGCCTGGCTCGAATTCGAGACGGACAACACGGGCAGCGTGTACGTACGCGTGGACCGTACCCGCAAAATTCCGGCTACCGTTTTGCTGAAGGCCCTGGGATATAACACCAAAGCCCGTATCCTGGAACTCTTCGATTACGATGTGCGCATCCAGACCACCCTGGAGAAGGACCCCACGGATTCCGAAGAAGAGGCCCTGGTGGAAATTTATAAGCGCCTCCGGCCCGGCGAGCCTCCGACGGTGGAGAGCGCCCGGAACCTCCTGGAGTCCCTCTTCTTCGATTCCAAGCGCTACGATTTAGGCCAGGTCGGTCGCTACAAGTTGCATAAGAAACTGGGTCACGGCGTTCTTACCCATGAGGTTAACGGCCGCCAGGAATATATCCGTACGTTGACCAAGGAGGATATAGTCCACATCATCCGCTACTTGCTGCGCCTCATGGACGGCCAGGAGCAGCCCGATGATATCGATCACCTGGGGAACCGCCGGGTGCGCTCGGTGGGAGAGCTCCTGCAGAACCAATTCCGCATCGGTCTCGCCCGCATGGAGAGGGTGGTGCGGGAGAGGATGACCATCCAGGATATAGAAGCCATAACACCCCAAGTTCTCATCAACATTCGCCCGGTGGTGGCGGCCGTTAAGGAGTTCTTCGGTTCCAGCCAACTGTCCCAGTTTATGGACCAGACCAACCCCCTATCGGAGTTGACCCACAAGCGCCGCCTTTCGGCCCTTGGCCCGGGCGGCCTGAGCAGGGAACGGGCCGGCTTTGAAGTACGGGACGTGCATACCTCCCACTACGGCCGCATGTGCCCCATTGAGACGCCGGAAGGACCCAATATCGGGCTCATCGGTTCTTTAAGCACCTATGCCCGGGTCAACGAATTCGGCTTTATCGAGACGCCCTACCGCAAGGTGGATAAAGAGAGGGGTATAGTCACCGACGAGGTGATCTACCTCAGCGCCGACGAGGAGGACCAGTACATCATCGCCCAGGCCAATACGCCCGTGGACGAACAGGGACGTTTTCTGGAGCCCCGCGTTACCGCGCGGCACCGCGGCGAGATCGTGGTAGTACCCGCCGACCGGGTGGACCTTATGGACGTGTCTCCCAAACAGATGGTTAGTCTGGCGGCCTCCCTCATTCCTTTCCTGGAGCACGATGACGCCAACCGGGCTTTGATGGGCGCCAACATGCAGCGCCAGGCGGTACCCCTGGTGAGGACGGAAGCCCCCTTGGTGGGCACGGGTATGGAATGGCGGGCTGCCAGGGATTCGGGCGTGGCCCTGCTGGCCGAAAACGCCGGGGTTGTGGAACGGGTGACCGCCCGGGAAATAGTAATTCGTACTGACGGGGGCACCCTGGATACCTACCGGCTGCAGAAATTCGTCCGGTCCAACCAGGGTACCTGCATTAATCAAAAACCTATCGTCCGTAAAGGTCAGCGCGTGGAGGCAGGTCAGGTCATCGCCGATGGACCTTCCACCGAAAACGGTGAACTGGCCCTGGGCCGGAATGTGCTGGTCGCCTTTATGACATGGGAGGGCTACAATTACGAAGACGCCATTCTCATCAGTGAGCGGTTGGTGAAGGACGATATATTTACTTCCATTCATATTGAGGAATACGAGTGCGAGGCCCGGGACACCAAATTGGGCCCGGAAGAGATCACCCGGGATATTCCCAATGTGGGCGAGGACGTTTTAAAGGATCTGGATGAGAGGGGCATCATCCGGGTGGGGGCCGAGGTAAGGCCCGGAGATATCCTGGTGGGCAAGGTGACTCCCAAAGGGGAAACGGAGCTCACGGCCGAGGAAAGGCTGCTGAGGGCCATCTTCGGAGAAAAGGCCCGCGAGGTACGGGATACTTCCCTGCGGGTACCCCACGGTGAGTCGGGCAAGGTGGTGGATGTTAAAGTCTTTTCCCGGGAAAGCGGCGACGAGCTGGCGCCGGGAGTGAATAAACTGGTGCGCGTCTACGTAGCCCAGAAGCGCAAGATTTCCGTGGGCGACAAGATGGCCGGCCGCCACGGCAACAAGGGGGTCATTTCCCGCATCCTGCCGGAGGAGGATATGCCCTTCTTGCCCGACGGTACTCCCGTAGACATCGTACTGAACCCCCTGGGCGTACCTTCACGCATGAACCTCGGCCAGATCCTGGAAACCCACTTAGGGTGGGCGGCTAAGGAACTGGGCATCCATGTGGCCTGCCCGGTCTTCGACGGCGCGGATGAAGAAGAGATAAGGGAAGCCCTGCGCCGGGCCGGCCTGCCGGAAGACGGTAAAACCATCCTCTATGACGGGCGTACCGGCGAGCCCTTCGACCGGCCTATAACCGTGGGCTATATGTACATGCTCAAGCTGGCCCACTTGGTGGACGATAAGATCCACGCCCGTTCAACGGGCCCCTATTCCCTGGTCACCCAGCAGCCCCTGGGCGGCAAGGCCCAGTTCGGCGGCCAGCGCTTCGGAGAAATGGAGGTCTGGGCCCTGGAGGCCTACGGGGCGGCCTACACCCTCCAGGAGATTCTGACCGTCAAGTCCGATGACGTGGTGGGCCGGGTGAAGACTTATGAGGCCATCGTTAAAGGCGAAAACGTACCCGAACCCGGCGTACCCGAATCCTTTAAAGTGTTGATCAAGGAATTGCAGAGCCTGGGTTTGGACGTAAAGGTCCTCTCGGAGGAGGACGAGGAGATAGAGATTAAGGACGACGACGAGGATATCGCCGAG
Source organism: Thermanaeromonas sp. C210 (assembly GCF_013167955.1). NCBI lineage: Bacteria > Bacillati > Bacillota > Clostridia > Neomoorellales > Neomoorellaceae > Thermanaeromonas > Thermanaeromonas sp. C210. Next base: position 556,726 of record NZ_BLWF01000002.1, on the reverse strand, counting down.
TCGGCCAAGGAATTGGGCTTTGACCTCCACCCCGAAGAAAAATTGAGCCGCAGGGCAGGTAGCCGGCCGGAAGATGAAACGGCTGAAACAGAGGAGGAAGAGGCCGAGGAGGAGGCGGAAGAAGATCTGGACCTGGTGGAATTGGAAGCCGACCTGGCAGGCGAAGGGGGTCTGGAGGAGGCTGAGGAAGAGGATGAAGGGTTGCCTTACGGCCAGCGCTTCCAGCGGGCTAAAGTAGTGCCCAACGGAGACTTTGAGGAAGAATAACCCTGTGGGAGGGAGTCCGTGTGCTGGATGTAAGCAATTTCGAGCGTATGCGCATTGCCCTGGCCTCCCCGGAGCAGATCCGGGCCTGGTCCAGCGGGGAAGTAAAAAAGCCGGAAACCATTAATTACCGGACCTTGAAGCCGGAGCGCGACGGCCTCTTCTGCGAGCGCATCTTCGGTCCTACCCGGGACTGGGAGTGCCACTGCGGTAAGTACAAGAGGGTGCGCTACAAGGGAGTAGTGTGTGACCGCTGCGGCGTAGAGGTTACCCGGTCCAAGGTCCGGCGGGAGCGCCTGGGCCATATCGAACTGGCGGCCCCTGTATCCCACATATGGTATTTCAAGGGTATTCCCAGCCGCATGGGGCTCCTCCTGGATATGTCCCCCAGGTCCCTGGAGCGGGTGCTTTACTTCGTATCATATATTGTAATCGACCCCGGGGACACGGGGTTGACCAAGAAACAGCTTCTCTCCGAAGCCGAATACCGGGAGTGGCGCGAACGCTGCGAACGCGAGGGCAAGAGATTTAAGGCCGGCATGGGCGCCGAGGCCATTAAAGAGCTCCTTATGGAGATCGACCTCGACAAGCTGGCCGAAGAACTCAGACAGGAGCTCAAGGAGAGCACCGGCCAGCGACGGATAAGGGCCATCAGGAGGCTGGAGGTGGTGGAAGCCTTCCGCCAGTCCGGCAACCGGCCGGAGTGGATGATTCTGGATGTCATCCCGGTTATCCCGCCGGAACTCAGGCCCATGGTCCAGCTGGACGGCGGCCGCTTTGCCACCTCGGACTTAAACGATCTCTACCGCCGGGTCATCAACCGGAATAACCGGTTGAAGAGGCTGCTGGACCTGGGAGCCCCGGACATCATAGTGCGCAATGAAAAACGCATGCTCCAGGAAGCGGTCGATGCCCTCATCGACAACGGCCGCCGGGGCCGGCCGGTGACGGGGCCGGGCAACCGCCCATTAAAGTCTTTAAGCGACATGCTCAAAGGTAAGCAGGGTCGCTTCCGGCAGAACCTGCTGGGCAAGCGGGTGGATTATTCCGGCCGTTCGGTCATTGTGGTGGGGCCGGAGCTTAAAATGCACCAGTGCGGTCTGCCCAAAGAGATGGCCCTGGAGCTCTTCAAGCCCTTCGTCATGAAGAGGCTGGTGGACAAGGGATTTGCCCACAACATTAAGAGCGCCAAGCGCATGGTGGAGCGGGTACGCAATGAGGTCTGGGACGTCCTGGAGGAGGTTATTAAGGAACATCCCGTACTGCTGAACAGGGCTCCCACCTTGCACCGTTTGGGCATTCAGGCCTTTGAGCCGGTGCTGGTAGAGGGGCGGGCCATCCAGATACACCCCCTGGTCTGCACGGCTTACAATGCGGACTTCGACGGCGACCAGATGGCCGTTCACGTGCCCCTGTCGGCCGAGGCCCAGGCAGAAGCCCGTCTACTAATGCTGGCCAGCAATAATATTTTGAATCCCAAGGACGGCCGGCCGGTGGTGACTCCAACCCAGGATATCGTCCTGGGAGTTTATTGGTTGACGGTAGCCCGGCCCGGCGCCAAGGGGGAGGGTCGGGCCTTTGCCAGCTACGAAGAGGCTTACCTGGCCTATTTAAACAAGGTTATCGACCTCCACGCCCTAATTAAGGTCCGGATGGAAGACGGCAAACTGATGGAGACCACCATAGGCCGCCTGATCTTCAACAAGGAGGTTCCCATTCCCCAAGAGCTCGGCTTTTACAACTGTGAAGTAGGTAAGAAGCAGCTCGGCGAGATTGTGGCCCGCTGCTACCGGGAACTGGGCACCGCGGCCACGGCGCAGATGCTCGACGGGATGAAGCGGCTGGGCTTCCATTACTCTACCCTGGCCGGCATAACCATCGGCCTGGAAGACATCGCGGTGCCGGAGGAGAAACAGAGCATTATTCGGGAGACGGAAGAAGAAGTAGAGAAGGTCGATATGCAGTACCGCCGCGGCCTCATCAGCGAGGAGGAACGTTACCAGAAGGTCATCCGGCTGTGGAACGAGGCCACCGATCGGGTTACCAGCTGTCTAGTAGAGAAGATGGATAAGTTTAACCCGGTGTTCATGATGGCCAACTCCGGCGCCCGCGGCAACATCCAGCAGATCCGGCAGCTGGCCGGTATGCGGGGCCTCATGGCCGATCCCTCCGGCCGTATCATCGATATGCCCATCAAGGCCAACTTCCGCGAAGGATTGACGGTGCTGGAATACTTCATTTCCACCCACGGAGCGCGTAAGGGGTTGGCCGATACCGCCCTGCGCACGGCAGACTCCGGCTATCTTACCCGCCGCCTGGTGGATGTGGCCCAGGACGTTATTGTGCGAGAAGAGGACTGCGGTACGGAGGAAGGCATCGAGATTGAGGAGCTGCGGGAGGGCAGCGAGGTCATCGAAAAGCTGGGAGAGCGGATACTGGGCCGGTATGCCGCCCGGGACATCGTCCACCCTGCAACGGGTGAGATTCTCGTCAAAAGAGATGAGGAGATCGACGAGGAGGCCGTAGAGGCCATTCTGGCGGCCGGGATCAAGAAGGTACCCGTCCGCTCCGTCCTCACCTGCCAGACCCGTTACGGTGTCTGCTGCAAGTGCTACGGCCGCAACCTGGCCACCGGCCAGCCGGTCGAGATAGGTGAAGCCGTGGGCATAATTGCCGCCCAGTCCATAGGTGAGCCCGGCACCCAGCTGACCATGAGAACCTTCCATACCGGAGGGGTGGCTGGTGAGGACATCACCCAGGGCTTACCCCGGGTGGAGGAGCTCTTTGAAGCCCGCAAGCCCAAGGGGCAGGCCGTCATCGCCGAAGCAGCCGGTGTGGTACACATCCACGAAATCAAAGGCCGGCGGGAGATAGAGCTTACCGCCGACAACGGCGAGCGCTATACCTACCAGGTGCCCTTCGGGTCCCGCCTGCGGGTGGAAGAAGGGCAGCGGGTAGAGCCCGGGGACGAGCTCACGGAAGGTTCGGTTAACCCCCACGACCTCCTGAGGGTGAAGGGTGTGCGCGGCGTACAGCTATACCTGTTGCGGGAGGTACAGCGGGTCTACCGCATGCAGGGGGTGGAGATTAACGATAAGCATATCGAGATCATGATCCGCCAGATGTTGCGCAAGGTTAAGGTCGAGGATCCGGGGGATACCGCCCTCTTGCCCGGCGGCCTGATCGATGCTTTCGAGTTTATGGAGGCCAACGAAAAAGTGAGGGCCGCGGGCGGGAAGCCGGCTACGGCGCGGCCGGTGCTCTTGGGCATCACCAAGGCTTCCCTGACTACCGACTCCTTCCTCTCCGCGGCTTCCTTCCAGGAGACTACCAGGGTGCTGACCGAAGCGGCGGTTAAGGGGAAGGTGGATCCCCTCATGGGCTTAAAGGAAAACGTGATTATCGGCAAGCTTATCCCGGCGGGCACCGGTATGGCCCGGTACCGGCAGATCAAGGTGGTCTGTCCGGAGCAGGAGGAAGGCATGGCCGGTGTTGACTCTGCGGCTGGAAAATGATAATATATCAAGCGTGTGACTTTTAGGAGGGTCGAGAGATGTCCTGCGAGCGCATACGGGCAGCCCGCAAGAAGACGGTGGGTACCAAGCAGACCATGAAAGCCGTGCAAAAAGGGAATGCTCGGGTGGTTTTTGTGGCGCGGGATGCCGAGGCTCATGTAACCGAGCCTTTGCTGGCCCTCTGCCGAGAAAAAGGCGTTGAAGTCGTTATGGTAGATTCCATGCAGGAGCTGGGCCGGGCCTGCGGCATTGAAGTGGGTTCGGCCTCGGCTGCCATCCTTGAGGAATAGACGGCTGGGGAAGGAGGTGGGAAGAACATGCCGACAGTACAGCAGCTGGTACGTGAGGCCCGCCGGCAGGTGGAGAAGAAGTCATCGGCACCGGCCCTTAAAGGAGCTCCCCAGCGGCGCGGGGTGTGCACGCGGGTTTATACTACTACGCCCAAAAAGCCCAACTCCGCCCTGCGCAAGGTGGCCCGCGTACGCCTAACTAACGGCATTGAGGTTACCGCCTACATCCCCGGCATTGGCCATAACCTCCAGGAGCACTCGGTCGTGCTGGTCAGGGGAGGCAGGGTAAAGGACCTGCCGGGCGTACGATACCATATCATTCGCGGCACTCTGGACGCCGCCGGGGTCCAGAACCGGCGCCAGGGCCGTTCCAAGTACGGGGCCAAGCGTCCCAAGAGCTGAACCACAGTGGGAAAAGGGATATCTGATTAGGAGGAGGGATAGAAGGTGCCGCGAAGGGGAAGGGTACCCCGGCGGGAAGTAGAGCCGGATCCCGTGTACGGGAGTACCAAGGTAACCAAGCTCATCAACCAAGTTATGCTGGATGGCAAAAAATCGCTGGCTCAAAAGATTTGCTATGGAGCCTTTGATATAATCAGGGAAAAAACCGGCAAAGATCCGTTGGAAGTCTTTGAGCAGGCCTTGATGAACGTAATGCCGGTGTTGGAGACAAGGGCGCGCAGGGTGGGCGGCGCTAACTATCAGGTGCCGGTGGAAGTCCGGCCCGAAAGGCGCCAGACCCTGGGCATTCGCTGGATTGTGAATTACGCTCGGGCGCGCAGCGGGAAGAGCATGCAGGAAAAATTGGCTGCCGAACTCCTTGATGCGGCCAATAATACGGGCGGTGCGGTGAAGAAGAAGGAAGATACCCACAAGATGGCTGAAGCCAACCGAGCCTTTGCCCATTACCGGTGGTAGCTGCGGGGGTCAGGGGCCCAGGTGCAACGGGGTCCTCCTTTCGGAGCCCGGAGGCCTGCAACCTGATAGGAAAGGGTGATAAAGGATGCCGCGCGAATACCCACTCGAAAAGACCAGAAACATCGGGATCATGGCTCACATCGATGCCGGTAAAACCACCACGACCGAGAGGATCCTTTTCTACACCGGGCGGGTACACCGGATGGGTGAGGTTCACGAAGGTACGGCTACCATGGACTGGATGGTCCAGGAGCAGGAACGGGGCATTACCATTACGTCGGCGGCTACCACCTGCTTCTGGCGCGATTGTCGTATTAACATTATAGACACGCCAGGCCACGTGGACTTCACCGTAGAAGTGGAGAGGTCCCTGAGGGTCCTGGACGGGTCGGTGGCCATCTTCTGTGCCGTTGGGGGGGTGGAGCCCCAGTCGGAAACGGTGTGGCGGCAGGCCGACAAGTACGGTGTGCCCCGGATCGCCTATGTGAATAAGATGGACCGGGTAGGAGCCGATTTCTTCCGAGTGGTAGGCCAGATTGCGGAACGCCTGGGCGCAACGCCGGTTCCCATTCAGCTTCCCATCGGCGCGGAGGATAATTTCCGGGGCATTGTGGACCTGGTGCGCATGAAGGCCGTGGTTTACACCGACGAACTGGGGACGACCATGGAGGAGCAGCCCATTCCTCCGGAGATGGCCGACAGGGTGGCCGAGTACCGGGAAAAGCTGCTGGAGGCAGTGGCGGAAAGCGACGAAGAACTCATGCTTAAATACCTGGAAGGTGAGGAACTGTCGGAGGAGGAAATCAAGGCCGGCATCCGCAAGGCCACCATTGCGTTAAAAATGGTGCCGGTTCTCTGCGGCTCATCCTTCAAGAACAAGGGCGTGCAGCCCTTGCTGGACGCCATTGTGGATTACCTGCCGGCGCCCACCGATATACCCGCTATCCGCGGCGTGGATCCGGAGACGGGGGAAGAGGACCGGCGGCGCTCCAGCGACAGCGAACCCTTTTCGGCCCTGGCCTTTAAAATCATGGCCGATCCCTATGTGGGCAAGCTGACCTTTATCCGCGTCTACTCGGGAACCCTTTCTTCCGGCTCTTATGTGTATAATTCCACCAAGGGCCGCCGGGAGCGCATTGGTCGGATCTTGCGCATGCACGCCAACCATCGGGAGGAGGTGGGCGAGGCCTTTGCCGGCGACATCGTTGCCGCCGTGGGCCTGAGGTTCACCACCACCGGTGATACCCTGTGCGACGAGGAACACCCCATTGTGCTGGAGGCCATGCAGTTCCCGGAGCCGGTTATCTCCGTAGCCATCGAGCCCAAAACTAAGGCCGACCAGGAGAAGCTGAGCCTGGCTCTGCAGAAGCTGGCGGAAGAAGACCCTACCTTCCGCATGCATACCGATCCGGAAACCGGGCAGACCATCATCTCGGGCATGGGAGAGCTGCACCTGGAGATTATTGTGGATCGGCTGGTGCGGGAGTTCAAAGTAGGGGCCAACGTAGGCAAGCCCCAGGTGGCCTATAAAGAGACCATCCGCAAGGCCGTCAAGGCGGAGGGCAAGTATATCCGCCAGTCGGGCGGCCGCGGCCAGTACGGCCATGTGGTCCTGGAACTGGAACCCCTGGAGCCGGGCAAGGGCTACGAATTCGTCAGCAAAATCGTCGGCGGAGTGGTGCCCAAAGAGTACATCCCGGCGGTGGACGCCGGGGTACGGGAAGCTATGGAAACCGGTGTCCTGGCAGGGTATCCCTTGGTGGACATCCGGGCCGTCTTGGTAGACGGCTCCTACCACGAGGTAGACTCCTCGGAAATGGCCTTCAAAATTGCGGCTTCCCAGGCCCTTAAGGAGGGGGTAAAAAAGGCCGATCCGGTCCTTTTGGAACCCATCATGAAAGTGGAGGTTACCGTCCCGGAAGAGTATATGGGAGACGTTATCGGCGATATCAACGCCCGCCGGGGACGGATCGAGGGCCTAGAGCCGCGGGGCGGGACCGAGGTAATCCGCGGCTACGTACCCCTGGCCGAGATGTTCGGCTATGCCACGGATCTCCGCTCCCGCACCCAGGGCCGGGGAACCTATGTTATGCAGTTTTCCCATTACAGCGAAGTACCCCAGAATCTGGCCGAGGAGATTATTAAGAGGCAGCGGGGGATGTAATCCCCCGGGCCTTAAACCCCGGCGGCCTGGCCTGCCGGGGGACTGATACTTAATAAATCAAACTAATTCAGTTTAGTAAGGAGGCAAAGGGATGGCGAAGCAGAAATTTGAGCGCAAGAAGCCGCATGTGAATGTAGGGACGATAGGGCACGTAGACCATGGGAAGACGACGTTGACGGCGGCGATAACGTTCTGTTTATCGAAGGTAGGCGGGGCGGTGCCCACGGCGTACGACCAGATCGACAAGGCGCCGGAGGAGCGGGAGCGGGGGATCACCGTAGCCACGGCGCACGTAGAGTACGAGACAGAGAAGAGGCACTATGCCCACGTAGACTGTCCTGGTCATGCGGACTATGTGAAGAACATGATCACCGGGGCGGCGCAGATGGACGGGGCGATACTGGTAGTATCGGCGGCGGACGGGCCGATGCCGCAGACGCGGGAGCACATACTTTTAGCGCGTCAGGTAGGGGTACCGTATATAGTAGTCTTTTTAAACAAAGTGGACATGGTAGACGACCCTGAGCTTTTGGAACTGGTAGAGATGGAAGTACGGGAGCTATTGAGCGAGTATGAATTTCCTGGGGACGAGATACCGGTAGTAGCGGGTTCGGCGTTAAAGGCCATGGAATGCGGATGTGGGAAGAGGGAATGCGAGTGGTGCGGTAAGATATGGGAGTTAATGGACGCAGTAGACGAATACGTACCGACGCCGGAGCGGGACGTTGACAAGCCTTTCTTGATGCCGATAGAGGACGTATTTAGCATAACGGGGCGCGGCACAGTAACGACTGGGCGAGTGGAGCGCGGGAAAGTGAAAGTAGGGGACGAAGTAGAGATAATCGGGTTGCGGGACGAGATCCGGAAGACGGTAGTGACCGGGGTAGAGATGTTCCGGAAGATATTGGACGAGGCGGTAGCAGGGGACAACATAGGTACCCTGCTGCGCGGGGTAGAGCGTCGGGAAGTAGAGCGTGGGATGGTGCTGGCGAAGCCTGGGAGCATCAAGCCCCATACGAAATTTGAGGCGGAGGTATATGTTCTAACGAAGGAGGAGGGGGGTCGGCACACGCCGTTTTTCAACGGGTACCGGCCGCAGTTTTACTTTCGGACGACGGATGTAACGGGGGTAGTGAAGCTGCCGGAGGGAGTAGAGATGGTCATGCCTGGGGATAACATCCGGATGAGCATCGAGCTGATCACCCCCATTGCCATTGAAGAAGGGTTAAGGTTTGCCATCCGGGAGGGCGGCCGTACCGTCGGCGCCGGCGTGGTAACCAAGATACTGGAGTAGATATAACGCGGGGATATGTCCGGCCGGACTCTAAAGAAGGGCATATCCCCCATTTTGAGATGTCGGGCAACCTACGAGGGAGGTAAGCAGGCCCATGGCCAGACAAAAAATCCGCATCCGCCTCAAGGCCTTCGATCACCGGGTTCTGGACCAGTCATCCCAGAGGATAGTGGAGACGGCCAGGCGCACCGGTGCTGTAGTTTCCGGCCCCATCCCCCTGCCGACTAAACGGAGCGTTTTTACGGTCTTGCGTTCACCCCACGTGAATAAAGATTCCCGGGAGCAGTTCCAGATGTGCATTCACAAGCGGCTCATCGATATCCTGGAGCCAACACCCAAGACCATCGACGCCCTGATGCGCCTAGATCTCCCGGCCGGGGTGGACATTGAGATCAAGCTGTAGGGGGTTTGGTTCGCGTGCAGAAGGGTATCCTAGGAAGGAAACTGGGCATGACCCAGGTTTTTGACGAGGCAGGCCGCGTTGTGCCGGCTACCGTCATCCAGGCAGGCCCCTGCGTGGTCGTCCAGAAAAAGACCGTGGAAAGGGACGGGTATGAGGCTCTACAGGTGGGCTTTGAGCCCATCCCTGAAAGCCGGGTCAATAAGCCCCTGCGGGGTCATTTTGCCCGGGCTAAGGTTAAGCCCTTCCGGTTCCTCCGGGAGCTCCGCCTGGCCAATACCGCCGAATACCAGGTCGGCCAGGAAATCAGGGCGGATATCTTCCAGCCGGGAGACCACGTGGATGTGACGGGTATTTCCAAAGGCAAGGGCTTTGCCGGGGGAATTAAACGGCACGGTTTCCGGCGGGGGCCCATGGCCCACGGTTCCAAGTATCACCGGCGCCCCGGCTCTCTGGCGGCCAAGGGGCCGGCACGGGTTTTCAAAGGCCGGAAACTACCGGGGCGCACGGGCGGCGAAAGGGTAACGGTTTTGAATCTGGAGGTAATCAAGAGCGATCCCGAACGCAACCTCTTGCTGGTCAAGGGGGCAGTGCCCGGACCGCGCCGCGGCCTTCTAATCATTAAGAACTCAGTGAAGGGGGACTAAAAGACCTATGCCCAAGGTGGCGGTATATAATACCCAGGGCCAGCAGGTGGGCGAAATGGAATTGGACGACCGCGTCTTCGGGATAGAGGTTAACGAAGCCGCCCTCCATGAAGCCGTAGTCGCGCACCTCGCCGCTAGGCGGAGGGGTACTGCGGACACCAAGACCAGGTCTGAGGTCCGCGGCGGCGGGCGCAAACCCTGGAGGCAGAAGGGCACCGGCCGCGCCCGGGTAGGGACTATTCGGTCGCCCCTCTGGCGAGGGGGAGGCGTGGTGTTCGGGCCCCGGCCGCGGGACTTCGGCTATAAGCTGCCCAAGAAGGTTCGGCGGCTGGCCTTGCGCTCGGCCCTTTCGGCCAAAGTCCAGGAGGGGAATCTTATCGTCCTGGAAGGTCTCGCCCTTTCCCGGCCGCGGACCAAGGATATGGTGGGAATTCTTAAGGCCCTCCGTCTGGAGGAAGATAAGGCCCTGATAGTAACGGCCGACAAGGATAGGAACGTAGAGCTCTCCGCCCGCAATCTTCCGGGGGTAACGCTGGTGCCTTCCCAGAACATCAATGTTTACGATATTCTGGCCCACAACAAGCTGGTCATCACCCGGGATGCTGTGGAGCGGGTGCAGGAGGTGCTTGCCTAAATGCGCGCTCCTCAGGACATCGTAATCGCACCACTGATTACGGAGAAAACTACCAATCTCATGGCTGATAATAAGTACACCTTTATCGTGGCCCGGGATGCTAATAAAATCGAGATCAAGCACGCCATTGAGAAGCTGTTTAACGTCAAAGTCCTTAAGGTTAATACCCTGCCGGACCGGGGCAAGCTCCGGCGGATGGGACGGTTCCAGGGCCGCCAGCCCGACCGCAAGAAAGCTATTGTGACCCTGGCGCCCGGGCAGAAGATCCCCGTTTTTGAAGGGTTGGAGTAGGAAAAGGAGAGTAGGGTACGATGGCTATCAAGAAGTTTAAACCAACCTCGCCCGGACGGCGGCAGATGACGGTTTCCACCTTTGCCGAAATTACGGCGACGGAGCCGGAAAAATCCCTCCTGGTGCCCCTGACCAAAACCGGCGGCCGCAACAACCAGGGACGCATTACGGTACGGCACCGGGGAGGGGGTCATAAGCGGCTGTACCGCCTTATCGATTTTAAACGCGATAAGGACGGCATACCCGGCCGCGTGGCCACCATTGAATACGATCCCAACCGCTCGGCCAATATAGCCCTCATCCATTATGCGGACGGCGAGAAGCGCTACATCCTGGCGCCGGAGAACTTAAGGGTGGGAGACGTAATTTACTCGGGTCCCCAGGCGGACATTAAAGTGGGGAATGCCCTGCCGCTGCGCAACATCCCGGTAGGCACCTTGGTCCACAATGTAGAACTGAAGCCCGGCCGGGGAGGGCAGATAGTGCGCTCGGCGGGTTCGGCCGCCCAGGTTATGGCCAAGGAAGGGGATTACGCCCAGCTGCGCCTCCCCTCAGGGGAGATACGCATGGTGCACCTGGACTGCCGGGCAACCATCGGCCAGGTCGGCAACCTGGACCACGAGAACATCACCATCGGCAAGGCCGGCCGGTCGCGGTGGCTGGGTATCCGGCCCACGGTGCGCGGAGTGGTTATGAACCCGGTGGACCACCCCCATGGCGGAGGTGAGGGCAAGTCGCCCATCGGCCGGCATCCTGTAACACCGTGGGGCAAGCCCGCCCTGGGTGTTAAAACAAGAAAGAAACACAAGCCTTCGGATAAACTCATCGTAAAGCGGCGCAAATAGAGGCCAAAGGGGGTTAAAGAATGGGGAGGTCCTTGAAAAAGGGGCCCTATTGCGACCCAAAACTCCTCCGACGTATTATGGAAATGAACGAGAAGGGGGAAAAGCGGGTCATCAAGACCTGGTCCCGGCGCTCGACCATTATGCCGGAAATGGTGGGCCATACCATAGCCGTGCATGACGGCCGCAAACATGTGCCCATCTACATTACGGAGGACATGGTGGGGCATAAACTAGGGGAGTTCGCTCCCACCCGTGTATTCCGAGGCCACGGTGCCCATACCGAGCGGTCTACAGCGTTGAAGTAATCTGGGAGGTTAGGAATAAATGGAAGCTAGAGCTGTGGCAAGATATATCCGTATATCCCCGCGTCGGGCGCGGCAGGTCATCGACCTCATCCGGGGGAAGACTGTGCGGGAAGCGGAAGCCATCCTCTGGGCCACACCCAAGAGGGCGTCCAGTATCATTGCCAAGGTTCTGAAGTCCGCCGTGGCCAATGCCGAGCACAACTATAACCTGGATCGGGATAAGCTGGTGGTTACTAAAGCCTATGTGGATGAAGGCCCGACCTGGAAACGCTACCGGCCGCGGGCCTTGGGCCGGGCCGACCTGCGCCGGAAAAGGACCAGCCACATTACCGTGGTGGTAGCAGAAAAGGAGGATTGATTAAGTGGGGCAAAAAGTTCACCCTAAAGGCCTGCGCCTCGGCATAATACGCGATTGGGACGCCCGCTGGTACGCCGGCAAGGAGTATAAGGAACTTCTGCATGAGGACTTAAAGATACGCAAGTTCATCAAAGAACGCCTTTATCAGGCGGGCGTTTCGACCATCGAAATCGAGCGGGCGGCTAACCGGCTTAGAGTGACCATTCACACGGCCAAACCCGGGGTGGTCATCGGCCGCGGGGGAGCCGAAGTGGAGAACCTCAGGCAGCAGCTCGAGAGGATGACCGGCAAGCAGGTAAACCTGAATATAGCGGAGGTCAAAAAGCCCGAGCTGGATGCCCAGCTGGTGGCCGAGAACGTGGCGGCCCAGCTGGAGAAGCGCGTGGCCTTCCGCCGGGCCATGAAGCAGGCCGTGGGCCGGGCCATGCGCATGGGGGCCGAGGGGATCAAGATCGCCGTGTCGGGCCGGCTGGCCGGGGCGGAGATCGCCCGAACTGAATGGTACAGCGAAGGCAAAGTGCCCCTTCATACCCTGAGGGCAGATATCGACTACGGCTTTGCCGAGGCGAACACCACCTACGGCAAGATCGGGGTCAAGGTTTGGATTTTCCGGGGTGAGGTCTTACCCGAGAAGGTGCAGACAAGAGCTAAAGGCACGATAGGGGGACGTACGACCAATGCTGATGCCAAAGAGGGTTAAGTGGCGCAAACCCCACCGGCCGGATACCCGGGGCAAGGCCGGCAAGGGCACAGAGGTCACCTTCGGCGACTACGGCCTCATGGCTTTGGAGCCGGCTTGGATTACCAGCCAGCAGATCGAGGCTGCCCGCGTGGCCATCACCCGTTTTATTCGGCGCGGTGGTAAGATATGGATTCGCATTTTCCCCGACAGGCCCATTACGGCCAAACCCGCTGAGACCCGTATGGGCAGCGGCAAAGGTTCGCCCGAACTCTGGGTAGCCGTGGTAAAGCCAGGCCGCATTCTTTTCGAGCTGGGCGGGGTCCCCGAGGAGGTGGCGCGGGAGGCCATGCGTCTGGCCTCGCACAAGCTGCCCATTAAGACGAGGTTTGTAACGCGGGTAGGATTGGATGGTGAGGTCCATGAAAGCGAGTGAGCTCCGCGAACTGAGCACGGAAGAGCTGGCGCGCAAAGTTTTAGACTGGAAGCAGGAGCTTTTCAATTTGCGCTTCCAGCAGGCGACCGGGCAGCTGGACAATCCCATGAGGCTGCGGGAGGTGCGGCGCAATATCGCCCGGGCCAAGACCATCTTGCGGGAAAGGGAGCTTAAGGAGCGCCGCCAGGCTTGACGGCCGGCTTTTAAACAGCTGCAATGGGGAGGTTCGGCAACTTGGAGAGAGGAAGGCGCAAGACCCGGGTGGGCCGGGTGGTCAGCGATAAGATGGATAAGACCGTGGTGGTAGCGGTAGAAAGCTTCGAACGCCACCCGCTGCTGGGCAAGACCATCCGCCGGACCAGGAAATTCAAGGCCCACGATGAAGAAAACCAGTACCGGGTGGGAGATAAGGTGCGCATCATGGAGACCCGGCCCTTAAGCAAGGAGAAGAGGTGGCGGGTGGTCGAACTTATCGAGCGTCCCGAGTAACGTTTTGGCGCGATAGGCTAGCCGGGAAGGAGGTAGTAAGCGGTGATCCAGCAACAGTCCATCCTCAAAGTCGGTGATAATACCGGGGCTAAGAAGATAATGTGCATTCGCGTCCTCGGCGGGTCCAAACGCCGCTACGCCTCCGTGGGGGACGTTATTATAGCTTCGGTTAAAGAGGCCACCCCCGGAGGCGTGGTTAAAAAGGGAGATGTCGTGCGGGCGGTGGTGGTCCGCACCCGGAAACCCATAAGGCGCGAGGACGGTTCCTATATCCGCTTTAATGAGAACGCGGCAGTGATCATTAACGAGCAGGGTAATCCCCGCGGAACCCGTATCTTTGGCCCGGTAGCCCGAGAGCTGAGGGAGAAGGACTTTATGAGAATCATCTCCTTAGCGCCAGAGGTGCTATAGGCAGCCAGCAAGCGAGGTGATGGCGACGTGACGCGGCCTAAGGTGCATGTCCGCAAGGGCGACACCGTAGTGGTTATAGCCGGAAAGGATAAGGGCAAGAAGGGCAAGGTCCTCCGAGTCATTCCCTCGGAACAACGGGTAATTGTGGAGGGAGTGAATAAAGTAAAGAGGCACATGCGGCCCAATCCCCAACTCCAGCAGGGCGGCATTATTGAGAAGGAGGCGCCCCTGCACAGCAGCAACGTTATGCTGGTCTGCACTAAGTGCGACCGGCCTACAAGGATCGGGCGGCGGATCTTGGCCGACGGCCGAAAGGTCCGCGTATGTAAGAAGTGCGGTGAGGTCATTGACTAGCGTGAAGGTAGGGGGTGAGCCCCGTGACGGTGGCAAGATTGAAGGAGAAATATCTTAAGGATATCCGTCCGGCCATGCAGACCAAATTCGGCTACCGCAACATTATGGAGATACCACGGCTGGAAAAGATAGTGGTAAACATGGGCATCGGAGAAGCCACCCAGAACCCTAAGGCCCTGGACGGGGCGGTGGAGGACCTGATGGCCATTACCGGCCAGAGGCCGGTGGTGACGAGGGCCAAAAAATCCATTGCGGCCTTTAAGTTGCGCAAAGGTAACAAGATCGGGTGCAAGGTCACCCTACGGGGAGACCGGATGTATGAGTTTCTGGATCGCCTCATCAACGTGGCCTTGCCCAGGGTGCGGGATTTCAAGGGTGTATCGCCCAATTCCTTCGACGGCCGGGGCAACTATACCCTGGGCCTGCGGGAACAGCTCATCTTTCCCGAAATAGATTACGACAAGATCGACCAGGTGCGCGGCATGGATATTACCGTAGTGACCACGGCCAAGACGGACGAGGAGGCCCGGGAATTGCTGCGCCTTTTCGGAATGCCCTTCCGGGAGAGTTAACAAAAGGGGGACCAACATGGCCAAGAAGAGCATGATCGCCAAACAGCAGCGAAAGCCCAAATTTCGGGTGCGCGCCTACAACCGTTGTCGGCGTTGTGGTCGGCCTCGAGCTTACTTGCGGAAGTTCGGGCTTTGCCGCATCTGCTTCCGCGAGTTGGCCCATAGGGGGGAGCTTCCCGGCATTACCAAAGCCAGCTGGTAAGCCCGGGCATAGCAAGGAAGGGGGTAGCTATAAACCAATGATGACGGATCCCATTGCCGATTTCCTCACCCGCATCCGCAACGCCAATCTAGCCTATCACGAGAAAGTGGAGGTCCCGGCCTCCCGGGTTAAGCGGGCCATGGCCGAGATCCTCAAGAACGAAGGATACATCAAGGACTATGAGTATATTGAAGACGGCAAGCAAGGGATATTGCGGATCTACCTTAAGTACGGGCCCAACCGGGAAAGGGTCATCACGGGACTGAAGCGCATCAGCCGGCCCGGCCTGAGGATTTATGCCAAGAAGGACCAGCTCCCGCGGGTTTTAGGGGGGTTGGGGATAGCCCTCATCTCCACCTCCAAAGGCATTATGACGGACAGGCAAGCCAGGCGGGAAGGGCTGGGCGGTGAAGTAATCTGTTATATCTGGTAGGTGGGGTGGTTTCAGGTGTCGCGCGTAGGTAAAATGCCGGTGAAGATACCGGCCGGAGTGGAAGTGAAGATCGAGGGCAACACCGTTACGGTAAAAGGCCCTAAAGGAGAGCTGACCCGGACCTTCCCGGATCCCATATCCATCACCCGGGAAGGAGATGTCCTGAAGGTAAACCGTCCTTCCGACGCTAAACCCCACCGGGCCCTGCACGGCCTCTCGCGAGCCCTCCTAAACAATATGGTGGAGGGGGTAACGAAGGGCTTCCAAAAGAACCTGGAGCTGGTAGGCGTCGGCTACCGGGCCTCCAAACAGGGGCGGAAGCTGGTCTTAAGCGTGGGATATTCCCACCCGGTGGAAATCGAGCCGCCGGCCGGCCTGGAGATAGAGGTACCCGCGCCGACCAAAATAATCGTAAAGGGTATTGACAAGGAAGCCGTAGGAACCCTGGCCGCCAACATCCGGTCGGTGCGGGAGCCGGAACCCTACAAGGGCAAAGGGATCAGATACGAAAACGAGCAAGTGCGCCTCAAAGTGGGTAAGGCGGGCGCCAAAGGCGGCGGTAAGGGCGGCAAGAAATAGGGGGTAAAGGCCTGGTATGATTAAGAAACCTACTCGGAAAGAAATAAGGGCGCGCAAGCATCTGCGCGTGCGCAAGAAAATATTCGGTACACCCGAGCGGCCCCGTCTTTCGGTCTACAGGAGCCTGCGCCATATCTATGCCCAGATAATCGACGATGTTGAGGGTCGCACTCTGGTGGCAGCCTCTACCCTGGAACCCTCCCTGCGGACTTCCCTGTCCTACACGGGTAACAAGGAAGCGGCCTACAAGGTGGGAGAGCTGCTCGCGAAAAAAGCCCTGGAGCGTGGTATCAAGAAAGTGGTCTTCGACCGCGGCGGCAACATCTACCACGGGCGCATTGCGGCCCTGGCCGAAGGCGCCCGGGCCGGCGGGCTAGAATTCTAACGGCGTTAGGTAAGGAGGAACGGGATGGCGCGGACACGCATGGAAAACAGGGAATCCAACCTGATGGAGAGGGTAGTACATGTACGACGCGTGGCCAAGGTGGTAAAGGGCGGCCGCCGCTTCAACTTCTCGGCCCTGGTAGTGGTAGGGGACGGCCAGGGACGCGTAGGTGCGGGCCTGGGCAAGGCCGGAGAGGTGCCGGACGCCATCCGCAAAGGGGTGGAGGGCGCCAAAAAGAACCTCCTGGAAGTGCCCATGGTAGGGACCACTATTCCCCATGAAGTCCTGGGCCACTTCGGGGCCAGCAAGGTGCTCCTAAAGCCGGCCGCACCCGGTACAGGGGTTATCGCTGGCGGACCGGTCCGGGCCGTGATGGAAGCGGCGGGTGTACGGGACATCCTTACCAAATCCCTGGGGTCCAACAACCCCATTAATGTGGTCTATGCGACCATGGAGGCCCTGAAATCCCTGAAGCGGGCGGAAGAGGTTGCGCGGCTGCGTGGCAAAACGGTAAAGGAACTCATAGGCTAAAGTTTTCGAGGCCGCCCCGGGCAGTTGGCGGTTGAACAGTTCACCCTCAGCAAGCGAGGTGGCAAAGTTGGGCAAGCTCAAAGTGACCCTTAAGCGCAGCCTTATCGGGCACCCGCCCCAGGTGCGCCGGACGGCCGAGGCCCTGGGGCTGCGGAAGATAGGGCAACAGGTCCTTCAACCCGACAATCCCGCGGTACGGGGCCAGATCCGGAAGCTGGCCCATATGCTGCAGGTAGAAGAGGCCGAATGAGGAGGTGAGGAAGGTGCAGTTGCATGAGCTGCGCCCGGCCCCCGGCGCACGGCGCTCACCCACCCGCGTCGGGCGTGGAACCGGTTCAGGACTGGGCAAGACCGCCGGCAGGGGGCACAAGGGCCAAAAGGCCCGGGCCGGCGGAGGAGTGCGGCCGGGCTTTGAGGGCGGGCAAATGCCCCTTAGCCGCCGGATACCCAAGCGCGGGTTTACCAACATCTTCAAGCGCCAGCTGGCGGTGGTTAATGTCGGGGACCTGGAAAGATTCGATAGCGGAACCGTCGTGACCCCCGAGCTCCTGCGGGAAGCAGGGCTAGTCAAGAAAGGCCGTGATGGAGTAAAGGTCCTAGGGGACGGGGAGATTACCAAGCCCCTGGTGGTCAAGGCCCAGGCGGCGAGCCGCCAGGCCATTGCCAAGATTGAGGCCGCGGGCGGCAGAGTCGAGGTGATATAGGTGCTGGGTACCCTGCAAAAGGCCTGGAAACTGGAGGACCTGCGAAAAAGGATAATCTTTACCCTCCTTATGTTTTTGGTCTTCCGCCTGGGAGCCCATATCCCGGTGCCCGGTATCAACGCCGAAATGCTAAAGGAACTGCTGGACACGGGGTTAATCTTCGGGTTTTTTGACGTCATCTCCGGCGGCGCCTTTAAACGGTTCACGATCCTGGCCATGGGTATTATGCCCTATATCAACGCCTCTATCATTATGCAGCTCCTGACGGTGGTAATACCCTCCCTGGAGAGGCTGGCCAAGGAGGGAATCGACGGGCGGAAGAAGATTATCCAGTACACCCGCTATGGTACCGTAGTCCTCAGCGTGCTCCAGGCCGTGGGGATGTCCGTCCTGCTCGCCCGCCAGGGAGCCTATGTTACGCCCGGATTCTTCAACCATGCGGTGACGGTCATCAGCCTTACGGCAGGCACCGTATTTCTCATGTGGCTGGGAGAACTGATCACCGAAAAGGGCATCGGCAACGGCATCTCCCTGATCATCTTCGCCGGCATAGTGTCGCGGCTACCGGCGGGGGCGGTGTCCATCTACCAGTATATTACCAGTGGAACGGCCGGTATCCTTTCCGTGCTCCTATTCGCGGTCATTGCCATAGTGGTCATTGCGGCCGTGGTGGCCATGCAGGAGGGGCAGCGGCGCATCCCGGTGCAGTACACCAAGAGGGTGGTGGGCCGCCGGGTCTACGGGGGACAGAGCACCCATATTCCCCTGCGGGTGAACCAGGCAGGGGTTATCCCGGTGATCTTCGCCATGTCAATCCTGTTCTTCCCCCATACCCTGGCATCCTGGTTTCCCCATAACCGGTTTGCCCAGACCATAACGGCCATGTTCGACCCCGGGTCGGTGCTCTACATGAGCCTTTACGCCCTGCTCATTATCTTCTTCACCTATTTTTACACTGCCGTGACCTTTAATCCCCAGGACGTGGCCGACAATATTAAGAAATACGGTGGCTTTATCCCCGGCTTGAGGCCGGGCCGTCCCACGGCAGAATATATCGAGCGCATTCTGGCCCGGATTACCTTGGCCGGCGCTGTATTCCTGGCCTTCATAGCCCTTCTGCCGAATTTCGTCATGGCAGTTACGGGCATAAACATCTACTTCGGGGGTACCTCCCTCCTCATTGTGGTCGGCGTAGCCCTGGAAACCATGAAACAACTGGAATCCCATCTATTGCTCCGGCACTACCAAGGTTTTATAAAATAAAGGCAGGAGGTAGTCGCATGCGTCTGGTAATGATGGGGCCTCCAGGGGCAGGGAAAGGAACGCAAGCCCAGGAGATCAGCCGCCGTCTGGATATACCCCATATCTCCACGGGCGATATGCTCCGGGTAGCCATCAGGAGCGGCAATGAGGTCGGGCGGAAAGCCAAGGAATACCTGGAAGCCGGAAGGCTGGTCCCTGACGAGGTGGTTATTGAGCTGGTAAAGGACCGCCTTAGCCGGAGGGATTGCGACGAGGGCTTTATCCTGGATGGCTTTCCGCGCACGGTGAACCAGGCCACGGCCCTGGACGAGTGGCTGGAAGGAAACGGGCTACGGCTGGACGCGGTCCTGGACATCGAGGTTCCCCGGGATTTGCTCCTGGAGCGCATTACAGGCCGCCGGGTATGCCTATTCTGCGGCAACACTTACCACACGGTATACAATCCTCCCCGGGTGCCAGAGCACTGCGACGGGTGCAGCCGGGAGCTTACCCAGCGCCTGGACGATAAAGAGTTTGCCGTAAGGGAACGGCTGGCCGCCTATGATAAACAGGCGGCGCCCCTGAAGGAGTACTACCGCCGCCGCGGCATCCTGCGGGAAATCAACGGCGCCCAGCCGATAGAACAGGTGGGACGGGAAATCGGGAAAGTCCTGGGAAGAGACTGGTCATGATCATCCTTAAGGGGCGCCGGGAAATCGAGTTTATGCGCCAGGCGGGGCGGGTAGTGGCCGAGGCCCTGGCGGCCCTGGAGCGCCGTATAGCCCCGGGAGTCACCACCCTGGAGCTGAACCGCCTGGCCGAGGAAATACTGGAACGCAGGGGAGCCGTTCCCGCCTTCAAAGGGTACCGGGGGTTCCCGGCCAGCATCTGCACCTCTGTGAACGAGGAAGTGGTTCACGGTATACCCGGTTTAAAAAAACTGGTGGAAGGGGATATTATTAGTATTGACATCGGTGCGGTAATAAATGGATATTACGGCGACGCAGCGGCTACCTTCCCTGTGGGAGTCATCGATGAGGAAAAACGGCGCCTGCTGGAGGTAACCCGCGAAGCCCTGTGGCAGGGTATTCGTCATGCCGTGGTGGGCAACCGCCTGTCGGACATATCCTACGCCATCCAGTCCCATGTGGAGAAGGAGGGGTTCTCGGTGGTGAGGGATTATGTGGGGCACGGGATAGGCAGCCAGATGCATGAGGAGCCCCAGGTGCCCAACTTCGGCAGCCCTGGCCGCGGGCCCCGCCTGCGCCCGGGCATGACTCTGGCCATTGAGCCCATGGTCAACGCCGGCGGCCATCAGGTAATGACCCGGGAGGACGGCTGGACGGTGGTGACGGCGGACGGCCGTCCATCGGCCCACTTTGAACACACGGTGGCCATTACCGATAACGGGCCGGAGGTCCTCACCCTTCTTTAGGTCGCCCGGACGAGGGGGGACCCGGCCCGGCGCAGGACCGGAGATTCGCGGGTACAAGGGAGGGGGAGCGGTGTCATCAGGTCCGCCTATAGGGCCTAACCTGCAGGTGGGACAGCTGGTATACTCTAAAGCCGGGCGGGATCGGGGACGGCCGTTTCTAGTCTGGGAGATAATTTCGGACCGGCGTATCGCCCTGGTAGACGGTAAGCTGCGCCGCGTAGTCAAACCCAAGATTAAAAATACTCTGCACGTGCAGGCCGCCAGCCGCATGGCGCAGGACATTGCCGCCAAGCGGCAGAAGGGGGAGCCGGTCTCGGATGCGGAAGTGCGGCGGGCCATTGCCCGGCTTTTGGGAGAGGAGTAACCTGGGACAAAGGAGGGATGTGTTGTTTGGCCAAGGACGATGTCATTGAAGTGGAAGGGACCGTAGTGGAATCCCTGCCCAATGCCATGTTCCGGGTGGAGTTGGCCAATGGGCACAAGGTCCTGGCTCATGTGTCGGGCAAAATCCGCATGAACTTCATCCGCATTCTCCCGGGGGATAGGGTCATGGTGGAGCTCTCTCCTTATGATTTGACCCGGGGTCGTATCGTATACCGCTACCGGTAAAAGCCTGCAAGAATAAGAGAGGTGTCCGGAGTTGAAGGTAAAGCCGTCGGTGAAGGTCATATGTGAAAAGTGTAAGATCATCAAGCGTAAGGGCAGGGTCATGGTTTTATGTTCGAACCCTAAGCATAAGCAGAGACAAGGCTAACCACAGAAACGGGGTGGAGTTGAGAGATGGCACGTATTGCGGGGGTAGACTTGCCGCGGGACAAGCGGGTGGAGGTGGCCCTAACCTATATTTACGGCATCGGCCGTAGCAGGGCTAAAGAGATCCTGGCCGGAACCGGGGTGAACCCGGATACTAGGGTGAAGGATCTGACCGAGGACGAAGTGGCCCGGCTGCGCGATTTCATCGATAAGAATTATACCGTGGAAGGGGATCTCCGCCGGGAAGTGGCCCTGAACATCAAACGCCTTATGGAGATCGGGTGTTACCGGGGATTAAGACACCGGCGGGGGCTGCCCGTGCGGGGACAGCGTACCAGGACCAACGCCCGCACACGCAAGGGTCCGCGGAAGACCGTAGGAGTCCGTCGCAAGAAGTAAAGCCCAGGCTTGAGTAGTCTTTAGAGGAGGGGTTGTGGATGCCGCGGAGAGGTGCCCGCACCAAGCGGCGGGAGCGCAAGCATATAGAAAGCGGCGTTGCCCATATCAAATCAACCTTCAACAATACCATAATTACCATTACGGATAAAAACGGTAATACGGTGGCTTGGGCCAGCGCCGGAACGGTGGGCTTTAAGGGCACACGGAAGAGCACGCCCTATGCGGCTCAACTGGCAGCTGAATCGGCCGCCAAGCAGGCCATGGAATTCGGCATGAAAGAAGTAGAATGCTATGTTAAAGGCCCGGGAGCCGGGAGGGAGGCGGCCATTAGATCCCTGCAGGCAGCGGGACTGGAGGTAAGCGCCATTAAGGACGTCACACCCATTCCCCACAACGGTTGCCGCCCACCCAAGCGCCGTAGAGTCTAGTAGGAGGTGTCATAGCTTTTGGCCAGATACACGGGACCTGTATGCCGTCTTTGCCGACGGGAAGGGATGAAACTCTACCTTAAAGGAGAACGTTGTTACACCGACAAGTGCGCCATAGCCAGGCGGTCCTATCCTCCGGGCCAGCATGGCCAGGAACGGCGTAAGATCTCAGAATACGCCCTGCGCCTGCGGGAAAAGCAAAAGGCACGCCGCATTTACGGCGTCCTGGAGCGCCAGTTCCGCAGCTACTTTGAGCGCGCCGAGCGGCAGAAGGGGGTCACGGGTGAAAACCTCCTCCGACTGCTGGAACGGAGGCTGGATAATGTAGTTTATCGCCTGGGCTTTGCCGCATCCCGCGCCGAGGCCCGCCAGTTAGTTCGCCACGGCCATTTCCAGGTTAATGGCCGTAAGGTCAACATCCCGTCCTACCTGGTGAGGCCGGGAGACGAGATTGAGGTCAGGGAAAGGAGCAAGGAATCCGCCAAGTTTAAGGAAATTGCCGACCAGGCCGCCCACCGCACGCCGCCGGCGTGGCTGGAAGCCGATGCGGCTAACCTTAAAGGGCGGGTACTGGCCCTGCCGACCCGCGACCAGATCGACGTCCCCGTGCAGGAACACCTGATCGTAGAGCTTTATTCCAAATAGGCCCTATCGTGGGTGCGGCGGAATAAAGCCTGCGAGAAGGAGGGGGTTTTTATGCTGGAAATCGAGCGTCCCAAGCTGGAATGCTTGGAGATGACGCCCAAATTCGGCCGCTTCGTAATCGAGCCCCTGGAGAGGGGCTACGGCATAACCCTGGGTAACTCCCTCAGGAGGGTGCTCCTTTCCTCCCTGCCCGGGGCCGCCGTTACCTCCGTTAAGATCGAGGGAGTACTCCACGAGTACTCCACCATTCCCGGTGTGGTGGAGGATACCACGGACATCATTCTCAACCTGAAGACCCTCGCCCTCAAGATCCACAGCGACGAACCCCAGATCCTGCGCATAGAAGCGGAGGGCGAAGGGGAGGTTACGGCGGGCGACATCATTGCCGGCGCCGACGTGGAAATCCTAAACCCGGACCTGCACATCGCTACCCTGGAGAAGGGCGGCCGCCTGTTTATGGAAATGACGGCCCAGCGGGGCCGCGGTTACGTACCGGCGGAGAGGAACAAAAAAGAGGAACAGGTCATTGGGGTTATCCCGGTGGATTCCCTCTTTTCACCCGTGCACAAGGTAAACTATATCGTAGAGAACACCCGGGTGGGCCAGGTTACCGACTACGACAAGCTCACCCTGGAAGTCTGGACCAACGGGAGCCTGGCGCCGGACGAGGCGGTTAGCACGGCGGCCAAGATCCTCATGGATTACTTCCGCCTCTTCCTCGGCCTGACGGATCGCGACGGCCAGGAGATAACCATGGTGGCCAAGGAAGAAGAGAAAAAGGACCGTCTCCTGGACATGACCATCGAAGAGCTGGACCTCTCCGTCCGGTCTTATAACTGCTTGAAGCGGGCCGGCATCAATACCGTAGGCGAGCTCATCCAGCGCACCGAAGAGGATATGATGAAGGTCCGGAACCTGGGCAAGAAATCCCTGGAAGAAGTCACGCAGAAGCTGGCAGAGCTAGGTCTCAGCCTGCGCAGTTCCGATGAGTAGGGGGGAAGAACATGGGATACCGTAAGCTGGGGCGGCGGTCCGACCACCGCAACATGCTACTGCGCAACATTGTGACGTCTTTTTTGCGGGAAGGCCGGCTGCAGACCACCGAGCCCCGGGGCAAGGAAATCAAGCGCATAGCCGACAAGATGATTACCTTGGCCAAGCGGGGCGATCTCCATGCCCGGCGCCAGGCCCTGGCTTATCTGCTGGACGAGGACGTGGTGACCAAGCTCTTTAAGGAGATCGGACCGCGGTATGCCGACCGCCAAGGTGGCTATACGCGGCTGGTAAAGGTGGGCTATCGCCGCGGCGACGGCGCACCCCTGGTGCTGGTAGAGCTGGTATAAATGCTCGCCTTTGAGGGGGTAAGCTTTTCCTATCCGGGAGCCCCGCGGCCCGCCCTGGAGGACATCAACCTCACCCTGTCCCCCGGGGAATTCATGGTGGTCATGGGACCCAACGGCTCGGGAAAGTCCACCCTGGTCAGGCTCGCCAACGGGCTGCTCCGGCCCACCAAAGGCAGAGTAGTAGTAGAAGGCCTGGATACCCGAGCCGAGGACCAGCTCCCGCGCATCCGTCCCCTGGTGGGAATGGTTTTTCAAGATCCCGACAACCAGCTGGTGGCAGCCACGGTGGAAGAAGATGTGGCCTTTGGCCCGGAGAATCTCGGCCTCCCCAGGGAGGTCATCCGAGAACGGGTAGAGCGGGCCCTAAGTACCCTGGGCCTCACGGAACTGCGGCAGCGGCCGCCCCACCGCCTTTCGGGGGGGCAAAAGCAGAGGGCGGCCCTGGCGGGTATCCTGGCCATGGAGCCGCGCTATATACTGCTGGACGAGGCCACGGCCATGTTGGACCCCGGATCCCGGGAGGAAGTTTGGGGCCTCCTCTCCTTCCTCTGCCGGGAGAAAGGCCTGGGGATAATGTTGGTGAGCCACCAGCCGGAAGAAGCCGTACTGGCCGACAAAGTGGTGCTCCTCCACGAAGGGCGCATCCTGCAGGAGGGTGAGCCCCGCGAAATCTTCAGTCGGCCGGAGGAATTGAAACCCCTGGGCCTGGAAGCCCCGGCCGCAACCGTGCTGGCCGGCAGGCTGGCCAGAAGGGGCCTGCCCTTGCCGCCGGGACTCCTGACCCCCGGGGAAGTGGCCCGGGCACTGCGAGACCTGGCGGGAAAAGGGCCTTCAGCTCCACGGAAGAAGGCCGGGCGAGGGAGAAGGGGATGAGTATTTTTTTTGGCGGCCGAAGGTTAAGGGGGACGTGAAGTTTAGAGTCATGGAGATCGCCTTGAAGGAAGTGTCCTTTCACTACCAGACCGGAGGCCAGGATATACCCGCTCTGGTAGACGTCAGCCTCACCGTACGGCCGGGCGAGTGGCTGGCAGTTATCGGAGCCGGGGGATCGGGAAAATCGACCCTGGCTCAGATCATGGCCGGCCTCCTGCGGCCCAGCCGGGGGCAGGTGTACCTCGACGGCGTACCCCTTTGGCGATCCCGGGGCAAGGGCACCCCCACCTGGCGGGGTAGGATCGGACTGGCGCTACAACAGCCGGAGCGCCAGCTCTTTGCTGAAACCGTAGGGCAGGACGTGGCCTTTGGCCCCCGCAGCCTGGGCCTCCCGCCCCAGGAGGTGGAGAGGCGCGTAAGAAAATCCCTGCGGAGTGTTGGGTTGGACCAGGAGGTGGCCGGGCGGTCACCTTTTAGTTTGAGCGGCGGCCAGCAGAGGCGGGTAGCCCTCGCCGGGATATTGGCCCTGGAGCCGGAGGTTTTCATCCTCGACGAACCCACCGCCGGATTGGATCCGGCCGGCCGGAACCTGATTCTGCAGGTGCTAAAGGGATACCACCGCCAGGGGAATACCGTCATCTTTATATCCCATAACATGGCGGAAGTTGCCGCCCTGGCCCAGAGGATCGCGGTCCTCCACCAGGGCAGGCTGGTCTTCTGGGGGAGTCCGGGGGAGGCCTTTGACGGCCGCATTGACCTGTCCCGCTGGGGGTTGAGGCCGCCGCCCATAACGGAGGTTTTCCTGGAGCTGCGGCACCTGGGGGCCCCGGTCTCGTCGGCGGTTTTCAGCCTGGAGGCGGCGGAGGAAGAAATACTCCGCTGGTACAGGAGTGAAGGCCATGACCTTTGAATTAGGGCGCTATGTGCCCGGCCGAAGCTTCCTCCACCGCCTGGATCCGCGGAGCAAAATAGGGGGTCTCTTCCTCTATGGGGTAGCCCTCCTCGCGGCCCCCAACCTCGGCAGTCTTTTTGCCCTGGGGTCCCTTTCCCTGGCAGGGGTGTTCCTGGCGCACTTATCATGGCGCTATCTCTGGCAGCAGATGAAACCCGTACTGCTCTTTCTCCTTATAGTGGTAGCCCTCCAGGCTACCCTTACCCCGGGTACGCCCTGGAGCCAGGTAGGCCCCCTGGTGGTCACCCGCGAAGGGCTGGAGCTGGGTCTGGTGGCCACGGGCCGGGTTGGCTTCCTGTTGGTGGCGGCAACCCTCCTTACGGCTACCACCACCCCCCTGACCCTAGCCCGGGGCATCCAACACCTCCTGCGGCCGACGGCGGCGCTTAGGGTGCCGGTGGACGAAATTAGCCTCATGTTCACCCTGGCCCTCCGCTTTGTACCTACCCTGGTGGAAGAGGCGGACCGGGTACTCAAAGCCCAGGCGGCCCGCGGCCTCAGCCTCGAACGTCGGGGGATCATAGGTTGGGGGAAAAACTTCCTGCCCTTTCTGATACCCCTGTTCGTGGGTACCCTTAAGAGGGCCGAAGACCTGGCCCAGGCCATGGAAGCCCGGTGTTACCAGGCCGGGCGCAGACGGGGTTCACTGGAGCAACTGAAAATGGTGTGGCAGGATTACGCCTTCCTGGTTCTATGCGGCATACTGGCTGGCCTGGCCCTGGCCCTGCGCTGGATATAGATAGCCTTGGGGGAAGCCTATGAGGTACCTGAAGATCACCCTGGCCTACGACGGCACCGACTACGCCGGCTGGCAGGTGCAGCCCCGGGAGCACGGCCCTACCATCCAGCAGAGGGTGGAGGAAGCCCTGGCCCGGCTGACGGGTGAAAGGATCCGGGTGATAGCGGCCGGCCGCACCGATGCCGGGGTTCACGCCCGGGGTCAGGTAATAAGCCTGGCCACTGGGAGCAAGATACCTACAGAGCGCTGGCCGTGGGCCTTAAACAGCGTACTGCCGCCGGACATCGTGGCCCTCAAGGCCGAGGAGGTGGGGCCGGACTTTCACGCCCGCTATTCGGCCAGGAGCAAGACCTACCGCTATACCATCGACAACGGCGCCCTTCCCGATGTGTTTCGACGGCGCTATGCCTGGCACGTCCGGCGGCCCCTGGACCTGGATGCCATGAAAGAGGCGGCCGCAAGCCTAAAGGGACGCCATGATTTCCGCGCCTTCGCCGCGGCGGGCCGGCCCGTTAAGAACTTCGAACGGGAAATTAAGGATATCAGGTGGACCCGCCGGGAACCCTTCCTCTACCTGGACATTACGGCCGACGGCTTCCTGTACCACATGGTGCGCATTATCGTCGGCACCCTGGTGGAAATCGGTCTGGGGCGGCGAGATCCCGGGGATATGGGAAGGATTCTGGCCGGCCGCCGGCGGGAGGAAGCGGGACCTACGGCGCCGCCCCAGGGCCTGTGCCTGGAACGCGTGGAGTATTGAGGCGCGCCGGTGCTGGAAGAAAAAGCGAGGCTATACGGCCGCCGCGGACTATCCCCCGTCT
Organism: Thermanaeromonas sp. C210; assembly: GCF_013167955.1. NCBI lineage: Bacteria > Bacillati > Bacillota > Clostridia > Neomoorellales > Neomoorellaceae > Thermanaeromonas > Thermanaeromonas sp. C210. The sequence continues at coordinate 529,396 of NZ_BLWF01000002.1, read as the reverse complement.
AAAAGGGGGTTTATCCCGCAAGGGGGCTACCCGAGGCGGGCGGAAGGCCCGGGCGTTACGAGGATGGGGCAGGGCCAGGGAAGGGTTATCTCCCGGGCCCGGTTCCCGGAGCACGGCGGCCGGGCGACGGAAAATCCTCCTTGACCCGGGAATTTGGGGTCGGCCCGGCCTGCGGGTCCCGCAGGGAAGGGTGACCATAGAGGGATGTGCCATGGCTCTTCTGGCGATCCCATTTTCGAGCATAGGTCTGCTCGGCTTTCGCTCGCTCCAGAAACCCTCGCGGGCTAAACTATCACTCAGTCTTAAGCTCCGGCGGACTTCCCGGCAAATTCGACATCCTCCTATCTCAATTGCGGGCCTCGGCCGTCCATGGCCTCGGGTCCGCCTCCGCTTTCGACTTCATGAAGTTTGGCAGCCGCTCGGGTTAGTCGCTCGCTTTCAAGCCAAGGCAGCCTCTACCCCCAAAATGGGGATACGCTAGATGTCCTTTAGTTGACTTGGATCGTGTATTCTCGTAAAATTAGGCTGAGCGGAAACAGGAGGGAGAAAATGAAGACCTTTATGGCCAAACCCCATGAGGTGCAGCGCAAGTGGTACGTCATCGACGCCGCCGGCAAGAGCCTGGGGCGCGTAGCGGCCACGGCGGCAGCCCTGCTGCGGGGAAAGCATAAACCCATCTATACTCCCCACGTGGACACCGGTGACCACGTCATCATCATAAATGCCGAGAAGGTACGGTTGACCGGCAAGAAACTGGAGCAGAAGGAGTACATCCGCCATTCGGGTTATCCCGGAGGGCTCAAACGGATCAAGTACGGCACCCTGCTCAAAACCCAGCCGGAAAAGGCCGTGCACAAGGCCGTCTGGGGGATGCTACCCCACAACCGGCTGGGACGCAAGATCATCAAGAAGCTGAGAGTCTACCGGGGCGACACCCATCCCCACCAGGCACAAAAGCCAGAAGTATGGACGGCTAGGGATTAAAGAAGGAGGCGAAGGGTTTGGCACAGGTACAGTTCTACGGCACGGGACGGCGCAAGGAAGCGGTGGCCCGGGTAAGGCTGATTCCAGGGGAAGGCCGTATAATCATAAACGATAGGACGCCTATAGAATATTTCGGCCAGCAGGTTTTGGCCGATATGATACGCCGCCCCCTCGAGGTGGCGCGGATGGCGGACCGCTTCGATGTGGTGGCCAAGGTAGAAGGGGGCGGCTTGAGCGGCCAGGCCGGGGCGGTGCGCCTGGGGATAGCCCGGGCCCTCCTTCAGGCCGACGCCGAACTGCGACCGGTATTGCGGCGGGCCGGGTTCCTTACCCGGGATCCCCGCATGAAGGAGCGGCGCAAGTACGGGCTGAAAAAAGCGCGCAAGGCACCTCAATTCTCCAAACGCTAGAAGCCGGGGTGAGCCTATAATGCATATCATTACCGTGAGCCAACCGCGATTGCAAGAGACCCTGCAAAGGGGCGGCTGCGGATACTGCCGGGTTTCCTGCCAGTCGGCCTGCAAAACCTCCATTACTGTCAGCAATCAGGCTTGTGAAAACGGCCAGAGGACCAGCTCTCGTCCATCCGTGATGAAGTAGAAGAGCCGGGTGCCGGCGGGAGCCGGACCCCGCCGGCTGGCACTCCGGAAAGGGGCCCTCGGCCTGGCCCCCCTGGGGGCCTTTTGCCCGGCCCTGACCAGTGGTCATTCCCGGGCTCCGGCAGTACTTAAGCCCCTGCCCGGTGGCGCGAGGCAAAGAGGTTGGAGCATCGCCAGTTCCTCAGGGTCCCGGGTCCCGCCCGGAGCCGCGGGGACGAGATCGATGCCGCGGGCGAAGGGTCGCCGGGCCTCCGCCATGGCTAAGGGGTCAGCTCGGGGTGGGATACACAGGGCAGGGCAGGAGATGCCGCCTATGGCCTTGCTGGGGAGTCAGGCGGAGGCCATGGTCAGCTTCGGGAGGGCACGGGAGGGTGGCAACCTCCGGGCGTGGGTACCCGTTCCCGTCCCCGGGGACAAAATGGGGCGGTAGGGAAGCCGGTTTCCCCCTCGCAGGGAGCCGGCTTTTTTGTTGGCGTCCTTAAGGCCTCTGCGGCACGGCCTTGGGTGGGTCAACGAGATTGGCGGAGGAAGATCGGTACCCGGTTTTCAGCCACGGGTCTCCCGCATCATTCGAACCCCTTGCCTCAGGAGCGGGCCGCAGGCGGCCTTATGCTTTAGCCCGGCCGGCGGCTCCAATTGCGCAAGGGCCCGCCTTCCCCTTAGGCTGAAGCCCCCTTGCGAGTTATAAGTCACTCCCCTGTGAGCGGGCGATACACCGCGGGAGCCCGGAAATCCCCCGGGCTCCGACCTAGTACCGTATGAGGGTGTGGGAGAATGACGAAAAGGATACCCGACCTGCGGGATGTAGACTGGCAGGCCGATATACACTGGTTTACCTTTAACGACCTGGACCTCCTGTTAGATGTCAACAGCGGCGCCCTCCATATCATCGACCAACCCACCAAGGACGTTCTCGCTGATCTGGCCGGTTGTAACCGCATAGAGTATTCTGCCCTGGCGCGCAGCACCGGCTGCTACGGTCGGGAGGTGGTGGACGAGGTGCTGGCCGACCTGGCGCGCTGCCAGGAGGAGGGCAGTCTTTTTACCCGGGACCTCGCCGCTGGCCTTTACCGACCGCCGGAGCCGGTACTGCAGGCCCTTTGCCTCCACGTGTCCCACGACTGCAACATGCGCTGCCGGTACTGCTTTGCCGGGGGAGGTCCCTTCGGCGGCCGCCGTGGCCTCATGAGCCGCGCAGTTGGCCGCGCGGCCCTGGACCTTCTGTTCCGCCTCGCCGGAAGGCGGCCGCGGGTGGAAGTAGATTTTTTCGGCGGCGAACCCCTGCTCAATTTCGATACGGTGCGGGAATTAGTAGCTTACGGCCGCGCCCGGGCCGAAGCCGCGGGGAAGGAAATACGCTTCACCCTCACCACCAATGGCCTGGGCCTGACGCCGGAAATAGAGGAGTTTTTAAACCGGGAGCGCATCAGCGTGATTTTGAGCCTGGACGGGCGGCCAAATACCCATGACCGGTACCGCCGCCTGCCGGACGGGGAAGGCAGCTATGCCCAGGTAGTCCCGCGCCTCAAAGCCCTTACAGCCGCCCGCGGTCACGAGGACTATTGGATACGCGGCACCTATACCCGGGACAATCTCGACTTCAGCCGGGACGTCGAGCACCTTTTAAGTTTGGGCTTCCGGTTTATTTCCCTGGAGCCGGTAGTGGCCCCGCCCCAGGCACCTTACAGCCTCAGGATGGAGGATATACCCACCGTGAGGAGGGAATATTCCCGGTTGGCCGATCTTTACTGCAGTGCGAGGCGGGAAGGGCGGCCCTTTGAGTTCTTTCACTTTAACCTGGACCTGGGCGGGGGCCCCTGTCTTACCAAGCGGCTGTACGGTTGCGGAGCGGGGGTGAGCTATATGGCTGTTACCCCGGACGGCGAGCTTTACCCCTGCCACCAGCTGGTGGGCAGGTCCGAGTTCCGCCTGGGCCACGTCCAACGGGGCATCGAGAGGCCGGACCTGCAGGAGGAGTTCCGCCAGGCCTACGTGTACCGAAAACCCCGGTGCGCCCGCTGCTGGGCCCGCTTTTACTGCAGCGGCGGGTGCCATGCCGCTGCTCTCGCTTCCACCGGAAACCTGCGGGAACCCGATGAGGTGGCCTGCGCCCTCCAGCAGAGCAGGCTGGAAGCCTCCCTGTATATCCTGGCGAAACTAAAGGCGAATTTTTCAAGTTAGGCAGGATTCCTCTCCCTTTAAAGCGAAATATATAACGTGCTACCGTTCTTTGCTTGTTGGCGGTCGGCCGAACCGAGGACGGCGGGCCGGAATATATATACAAAGGGGGGAGGTCATGCCACCGCACCTTGAGCAGCCGGAAGGGTTGCCGCAACCTAAGGAGAGTCCTGGAAATTGGTTGGAGAAGGTTAAGGGAGCTGCTCAAAGAGCTGCCGAGGGCTTGAAGCAGAGTTGGGCGCTGGTATACAAATTTAGGCGGAAGTGGGAGGACAAACCTCCCCGCTTCAGAAGAGCGGTTATAGGGATAGCAGGAGGCGCAGTGATTCTCCTGGCAGGCTGGCGTCTGGCCGTGGCTCCCAATGCCTGGGCCGTAGTCGTTGAAGGTGAAAGGGTGGCCGTGGCCGCCAGCAGGGAGGAGGCCCAACAGGCCGTTGAAAATCTCCTGGCGGCCATGGGAAAAGGCGGCTATGAGGGTGTCCAGCTTGCCGAAACAATAGAATACCTGCCCGTGAAGGTGGACCGCGGGGCCATCAATACCCCCGAGGAGCTGGAACGGCTCCTGGCGGGGCGAATTTCCTTCAAGGTCCCGGCCACGGCCCTCGAAATTGACGGAGTCTCCCGCGCTTTGTTGCGGGACGAGGCTACGGCCGTAGCCCTCCTGGAACGGCTGAAGAAGGAGTTCGTGCCGGGCGAGGGGGCTATGGTGGAAGAAGTAAAGTTCAAGGAAAAAGTAAGTCTGGTCCGCCAACTGGCGGCCCCGGAGGACATCGCTTCTCCGGATGAGGTTCTCGCCCTTCTTAAGGAAGGAACCGAAGAAGTCAGACAATATACCGTCCAGGAGGGAGACTGCCTCTGGACCATTGCCCAGAAGTTCGACCTCCCGGTAGAAAAGCTGCAGGAAGCCAACCCGCAAATTCAGGGGGAGCGCCTCGACATAGGACAGGTAATTAACCTGAGCGCCAGGAAGCCCCTGCTCAACGTAGTGGTGGTTTACCGGCAGGAGGTTACGGAGAGCATACCTTATCCCACCGAGGTGAAGACGACATCCCAACTGTGGCGGGGTCAGGAGCGGGTAAAACAGGCAGGGGTTGAGGGAGAGAAGAAGGTAACCTACCGCGTCGTGGCCGAGAACGGCCGGGTTGTTGGAAAAGAAGTCCTTGAGGCGAAAGTCCTGAAGGAGCCGGTCACCAGAATTGTAGAACGCGGCACCAAGGTACAAGTGGCCCTGGCCGCCCGCGGGGGCTCGGGCCGCCTGGCCTGGCCGGTGTCGGGTCCTATTAGTTCGCCCTACGGTTACCGGGGCGGGGAGTTTCATTCCGGCCTGGATATCGCGGCTTCTTACGGAACCGCTGTAGGTGCCGCCGAGGACGGCGTGGTGACCCAGGTGGGATATATGGGCGGATACGGCCGTATGGTAACCATCGACCACGGAGGCGGCCTGGTTACCCGCTATGCCCACCTTTCCGGCTACAATGTAAAGACAGGTCAGAGGGTGTCGCGGGGCCAAATAGTAGGTTACGTGGGCACCTCGGGCCGGACCACGGGTCCCCACCTGCACCTGGAGGTTCTGGTTGACGGGGAGTTCCGCAATCCTTACCAATACCTACGCTGAAGGGCCAATCCTTGAGGATATCCAAAAAAGGCCGCGCCTTTGATCGCGAAGGGCGGTCTTTTTTGTTTCGTGGACAGGCCGTGGCCGGCAGGGTTGCGCCGGGACTTACTTATAGCGTATAATTAACTCAAAATCAGAAAAACGAGGGACCAACAGGCTGATTATCAGAGGGCTACCTTGACCCCAACCGGGCCTTAAGGAACCTGCCGGGATGGTGCGGGGAGGCGTAACACCGAAATCTGCAAGGAGAAGATTACCTTATAAATACGGGAGGCAGTTAGCCATGGATTGCGACCTTCTGGTATTGGGAGGGGGCCCGGCCGGGCTTACGGCCGGGCTGTACGGCGCCAGGGGAGGCCTGCGTACGGTTATACTGGAAAGAGGGGTCCCCGGCGGCTGGGCCGGCCAGACGGACAGGATAGAAAACTACCCGGGCTTTCCCGAGGGTATCGACGGCATGGACCTGGCCGCCAAGTTTGCTGAACAGGCCCAGCGTTTTGGAGCCCAACTGGAAACCGCCACGGTGGCCAGGGTGGACTTTAACGGGACGCAGAAGCGGGTATGGGCCGACGGTAATGAGTACGCGGCCGGCGCCGTGATCGTGGCCACCGGTGCCAGCCCCCGCCCCCTGGAGGTGCCGGGAGAGGAAGCCTTGCGGGGGCGAGGGGTGTCCTACTGCGCCACCTGCGACGCCGCCTTCTTCCGGGGCAAAAGGGTGGCCGTAGTGGGCGGGGGCGATTCCGCCGTGGAAGAAGCTCTCTTTCTCACCCGCTTTGCCGCCAGCGTGACCATCATTCACCGCCGCGACCGGCTACGGGCCGCCCAGATCCTTCAACGGAGGGCCCTGGAAAACCCCAAGATAACCTTCTACTGGAGCACAACAGTGGAGGCCATCCTGGGAGAAACTAAAGTGGAAGCCCTGCGCTTGCGGGATGTTCAGAGCGGGATGGTCAGAGAAGAGGAATTCGACGGGATTTTCATCTTCATCGGCCAGAAGCCGAACACCGACTTCCTCCAGGGCATCCTGGAGCTGGATGAAGGAGGCTACATTATTACCCGGGAGGACCTGTCCACCTCGGTCGCCGGCGTCTACGCCGCCGGGGATGTGCGGTCTAAGGCCTTCCGACAGGTAGCCACCGCCGTGGGCGACGGTGCAGCCGCGGCCATGGCGGCGGAGAAATACCTGGCCGACCTTGTCGGCCGGTGATCAATTTCCTCCGGTCAACACTTGAGTGTTCTTCGCCGGGTAAAGGAGGTGGGACAGGTGGCATGTTGCGGGTCCAATAGCCGGCAGGTGACGCTAAAGATCCAGGGTATGACCTGCAGCCACTGCCAGATGACTGTGCAAAAGGCTTTGCAGGGCCTGGCCGGTGTGGAGAGAGTAGAGGTGAACCTGGAAGCTAAAGAAGCGGTAGTTACCTACAAGCCCGACAGGGTCGGCCTGCAGGATTTGAAGGAGGCCGTCACCAGGGCAGGATACGAGGTAGTAGCGCCCTGATGCCCCCCTATAGCAGAGCCCCGGTTCCTACCATGGAGCCGGGGTTTCTCCTTTCCACCCATTTACAGTGAAAGCCCGGTGGGGCTGTAATATAATTGAAAGGAGGAGAGACGGAAAAGGGCTCCCCGGGGGAGGGAGAAGATTGAATAAATTCTGGCGGCGGGCCCTGGCCAAGGTTTGCCTGTTGGGCCTGGTCCTAGCCGGGGCCGGAGCCTGGCGCAGCCTTAGCTGGGTAAGGACCTGGAGCTACAGCGCAGCAGTTGCTTTGGCCAAAGAGCATACAGAGTGGCAAACCCGGGATTGGCTGGCGGCGGAGAGCCGGCATTTTCGCCTTAAATACCGCAGCCAGGACGCCTCCGTGGTACCCCTGGTACTGGAAACGGCGGAGGAGGCCTATAATGCGGCCACCCAAATCTTCGGATATCGTCCGCCGGATAAAACCCTGGTTTTACTTTATCCCGACCGGCAGAGCCTGGCGCGACAGTTCGGGTGGGCAGCCGATGAAAGCGCCATGGGAGTCTACTGGGCCGGTGCGGTGCGTATTTTATCTCCCCTTGATTGGCCGGGGCCGGGAAGGGATTTGGCCGCGGTTTTTAAGACGGAAGGGCCCCTGCTACACGAATTCGTCCACCTGCTGGTGGACCAGCTGGCCCGGGGGAACTACCCCCGCTGGTTAACCGAGGGAATTGCCCAGTATGTCGAGGAGCAGGTAACCGGTTACCGGCTGCCCGGGCCGGAGGCCGCAGAGACAAGCACATGGTATACCCTGGAAGACCTGGACAGGCATTTCGACAACCTTCCCGACCAGGCCCTGGCCTACCGCCAGTCTCTGCTGATGGTAGACTATCTGAGAACCCAGGTGAGCTGGGAAGGAATCCGCCAACTCCTCCTCGAACTCGGCCGCGGCACGCCCTTTAATAAGGCCCTGGAAAGGGCCACGGGCTTGGAAGTAGAGGAGCTGCCGGCCCCCCTTTTCACTCCTTCCCGTTAAAAGGTAAAACACCCTTCTGTGCCCTTGCCCGAGGACGCGGCAGGGGCTTTTTTAACTGGGGCTCTTTTTTCGTCGACTGGAGCCGGGGAAAGGCCGGATAGACGCCGGGCCTTTAGGCAAAGCTATTGGGGGGGGATTCAAGGAATGAAGCCTATGTATGCTAAATGGCGCTGGTGGCTGGCGGCCCTGATGCTGGTGGTGGTTGGAGCCCTGGGGGGAGGCCTTTTAACCTTCGCCCTCGCACCGCGACTGATGGCCAAGCCCCTGCCCCCGGCAACGCCGCCACCACCCCTGCCCCTGGCCCAGCCGCCTAACCTCACGGGGGAAACTTCACCTGTAGTAGCCGTAGCCCGCCAGGTGGGTCCGGCAGTGGTGGGAATTACGGCCCTCACCGGGACGGACTGGCTGGACAAGGGCGGGGTAAAACAGGGATCGGGGATCATTCTCGACGGGGCCAACGGATATATAGTAACCAATAACCACGTCATTGCCGGTGCCGGGCGGATCAATGTAAGCCTGGACCAGGAGCGGGTTTTCCCGGCAGAGGTGGTGGGCCGGGATACCCGCAGCGATTTGGCCGTCCTGCGGATTAAGGCCACCAACCTGCCCACGGCTCGCCTGGGGGATTCCTCCAAAGTGCAGGTAGGAGAAACGGTGGTGGCCATAGGTAATCCCCTAGGCAGGGAATTTGCCCGCTCGGTAACCGTTGGGGTAGTCAGTGCCCTCAACCGGGAGATTACCGTCGGCGCCCAAGGAGGGCAGCCCATCGTTCTGCGGGTCCTGCAGACCGATGCCCCCATTAATCCGGGCAACAGCGGCGGACCCCTGGTAAACATGCGGGGCGAGGTCATCGGCATTAACAGCGTAAAAATTGCCACCACAGGGGTCGAAGGCATGGGTTTTGCCATTCCCATCAACGACGCGCGGCCCATTATCGACCAGCTGGTGACCAGGGGATACGTCAGCCGGCCTTACTTAGGTATCTATAATCTCCGGGAGATTACGCCGGAAGTGGCGGGATGGTATAATATACCTGCGGGCCTGTTCGTGGGAGGGGTAATGCCCGGTAGCCCGGCGGCCAAGGCCGGGATACGGGTAGAGGATATCATCATCAGGCTGGACGACAACCGGGTGACCACCTACGGAGAACTCCAGAGCGCCTTGGCCGGGAAGAGGCCGGGCGACCAGCTGATAGTTACCGTAGTACGCCCGGGCAAGGGGGAACTCTCCTTAAGCGCCACCCTGGCCGAACTGCCCCGGGAGTAAATACTTTAAAGCCCCCAGCTGTGCCGTACCCCGGGCTGGTAAAGCCGGGCGGCGGCTGACGGGTAGGGATGTGGGGTTCATGGAGATATACGTCGTGGCCGTGGGCAGGGTGAAGGAAAAATACCTCCAGGAAGGTATTAAGGAATATAGCAAACGCCTCCGGCCCTATGTCCGGTTGGAAATACGGGAAGGCACGGAGGAAAAGGTGCCGGGCAACCTCACGCCTGGCCAGGAAGAGCGCATCCTGGCCCTGGAAGGGCAGTCCCTTTTGCGGCTACTGCCCGACGGGGCCTATATTATTGCCCTGGACCGGGAAGGAGAGATGCTTTCTTCCGAAGAGCTGGCGGAGCACCTGGCCGACCTCGCCTTACAAGGCCGCAGCCAGGTGGCCTTCGTAATCGGTGGAACCCTGGGCTTAAGCCAGGAAGTCCTCGACCGGGCTCACTTTAAACTATCCTTTTCTCCCTTGACCTTTCCCCACCAGCTTATGCGCCTGATCCTCCTCGAGCAGCTCTACCGGGCCTGTAAAATCCGGCGGGGCGAGCCCTACCACCGCTAATGCGCAAGCAGGGCCGGGTCATTTGCGGGAGAGCGAGCTAAAGCTAAGGAGACCTGTTGGATGGAGGCGTTCGGCACAAGGATAATCCAGGGCCTCCCAAACGAGCTGGATGGCCGGGAGTGCCTCCAAATATTTTAGGTGAGTGATCGCCCCCCCCTTGACGATCCCTTGTCCCCTGTGCTATAGTAACCCACAAATACGATCGTCCCAAATCCGAAGAAGAGGAAAAGTAGGGGTGTATGGGCTTACCCAGCGAGCCGGCGGCGGTGGGAGGCCGGTTAAGCCCTTCACCTTGAAGTTCTCCTCGGAGGAGCAGGCTGAACACGGGTATTTCCATCCGTCAGTAGGCTGCGCCGGAGCTCCCGCCGTTAAAAGGGAGGGGGTATCGGAAAAGGGCTATGGCCGCTTTTCCCGTACCTTTAACGAGGTGGGCCGTTGGCAACGGCCAACTTGGGTGGTACCGCGGGTAGATGCTCCCCGTCCCTTGGGATGGGGAGCTTTTATTTTAGGTAGCAGGATGAAGCCGGACGGGTTTCGGGAGGTCGTATGAACATTGGGGGAGGCCGGCCAGTCAATGAGGAGCTGGCACCGGCGTCCCGACTTAAGGAATGCTTGGGAGAAACATCACCTGACCAGGGGGAGGATTACGGTCATGATCGTAGTAATGCGACCGGGAGCTACGCGGGAAGAAGTCCTGTCCGTGTGCCGGCGTTTGGAAGAGCTCGGCTTTAGAACCCATCCCATTTACGGGCAGGAAAAGACAGTGGTGGGCGCCATCGGCGACAAAAGGGCCTTGAGCTCGGAGGCCATCGTCAATCTACCCGGGGTAGAAAAGGTAGTCCCCATCCTCAAACCTTACAAGCTGGTGAGCCGGGAACTGAAAGACACCTCTACTATAGTGCGCGTCGGTGAGATTCCCGTAGGGGGCCGGGGAATAGTAGTGATGGCCGGGCCTTGTGCGGTGGAAAGCGAGGAGCAGCTCTTAAGTGTCGCCCGTTTCGTCAAGGCAGCCGGGGCCCACATCCTGCGCGGCGGGGCCTTTAAGCCGCGCACTTCTCCCTATGCCTTCCAGGGGCTGGAAGAAGAGGGCCTCAAGATGCTGGCCCGGGCGAGGCAGGAAACGGGATTGCCCTTTGTCACCGAAGTGGTGGACACCCGGGATGTGGCCCTGGTGGCCGAATATGCCGATGCCTTGCAGATCGGGGCACGGAATATGCAGAATTTCCGGCTGCTGCAAGAGGCCGGGGCCACGGGCAAGCCCATCCTTTTGAAGCGCGGCTTTGCCGCGACGGTGGAAGAGTGGCTCATGGCTGCCGAGTACATTTTGGATGCGGGCAACCCCAATGTCATCTTGTGTGAAAGGGGCATACGAACCTTTGAGCCCGCCACCCGTTTTACCCTGGATCTGAGCGCTGTGGCCGTAGTGAAAGAGAACTCCCACCTGCCGGTCATTGTAGACCCCAGCCACGGCACCGGGAGCTGGAAATACGTGCTGCCCCTGGCCCGGGCCGCAGTGGCCGTCGGGGCCGACGGCCTGCTGATCGAGGTACATCCCGATCCGGCCCGCGCCTTATGCGACGGTCCCCAGTCCCTACACCCGGAAACCTTTGACCGCCTCATGGGGGAACTTACCCCGTTGGCGGTGGCCGTGGGCCGGGACTGGGTCACCTCGGGCTCCATGGCCGGTTGACGGCAGGGATAAACTACCAGGGATAAAAATCATTTTAATTACAGGTTAACAAAAGGAAATTTCCTCAAAAGAAAGAATATAACACATAGGGCACCTTAACTATTTAGGAAAGGATGTGTGCCGGTGAAAAAAGAGGTGCTGCTCAAGGTAAAGGGGACGCAGACCCATGCTTGGGGGGAGCAGGACTCCATCGAATTCATCACCGAAGGCCGTCTCTTCAGCCGGGACAACTCCTACTACATCCTCTATAGCGAATCCGCTTTGGCAGGCATGGAGGGTATTACCACCTCCCTAAAAGTGGAGCCCAGTCGGGTTATCCTGAACCGCATGGGAACCGCCGAGCACAAGGCCACCTTTGAAGAAGGCGTGCTGAGCGACGGTTTTTACGTCACCCCTTACGGCACCATGAAGCTTAGCATCCTTCCCTCGAAAGTAGAAGTTCACTTGACAGATGCAGGTGGAAGTATTAATCTAGAATATGAATTGCAAGTAGGCTGTGAGAGGGTAAGTTATAACCAGCTGGAAATCACAGTAAGTTCCATTTAGGAGGTCACCGTGAATTTAGTTCAAGAAATGAAGGCTAGGCTGGCCAGGGCCTTAACGGAGGCTGCGGCCAGTGCCAGGGCAGCCGGCGAGGTAGCTTACGACGAGCTGCCCACTTTTGTGCTTGAAGTGCCCAGGGAAAAGCATCATGGAGATTTCGCGGCCAATCTGGCCTTTCTCCTGGCCAAACAGGCCCGCATGTCCCCCCGGCAGCTGGCGGAAATCCTCCTCCGTTACCTGGAAAGGCCCATACCCGGGGTGGCCAAGGTGGATGTAGCCGGCCCGGGGTTTATTAATTTTACCCTGGAGGGGAACTGGGCCCTTCCCGTCTTACCCGCCGTCCTGGCCGAGGACGAGTATTACGGCTGGTCTAATATAGGCCGGGGAGAAAAGGTCCAGGTGGAGTTCGTAAGCGCCAATCCCACCGGCCTCCTGCACATGGGGCATGCCCGGGGAGCGGCGCTGGGCGATACCATTGCCAACTTGCTGGCCGCCACGGGGTTCGACGTCACCCGCGAGTTCTATATAAACGATGCCGGCAACCAAATCGAGAACTTTGCCCTGTCCCTGGAGGCCCGTTATCTCCAGGCCCTGGGCGTAGATGCCGAAGTACCGGAGGAAGGGTACCACGGTCACGACCTCATCGACACGGTCCGCCGCTTCATTGACCAGGTGGGGGACAAGTACCTGGATGCCGATCCGGCCCTTCGGCGGGAGATGCTGGTGCGCTTTGCCCTGGAGGAGAAACTGACGGCCATCCGAAAAACCCTGGAGGATTTCGGGGTCTACTTCGACGTTTGGTTTAGCGAGCAGAGCCTCCACGACGCGGGGGCCGTAGCCCGGGTCCTCAATGACCTGAAGGAGAGGGGCTACCTCTACGAAAAGGACGGGGCCCTATGGTTTAAAGCCACCCTCCTGGGAGAAGAAAAGGACGAGGTGGTAGTGCGCCAGAACGGCCTGCCCACTTATTTTGCCGCGGACATAGCCTACCACCGGAACAAATTTGAGCGGGGTTTCAGCCGTATTATTAATGTCTGGGGCGCCGACCACCACGGCCATGTGGCCCGGCTTAAAGGAGCCATGGCCGCCCTGGGGTACGATCCCGACAGGCTGGAAATCGTCCTCATGCAGCTCGTCCGCCTTTTCAAGGGCGGGGAGCTCCTGCGCATGTCCAAGCGGACGGGTCAATACGTTACCCTGGAGGAGCTTTTGGAAGAGGTGGGTCGGGATGCTGCCCGGTACTTCTTCGTGATGATTAAACCCGATAGCCACCTGGACTTCGACCTGGACCTGGCGCGCTCCCAGACGGCCGAAAATCCCGTCTATTACGTCCAGTACGCCCATGCCCGTATCTGCAGTATCTTGCGCTTGGCCCGGGAACGGGGCATAGAGGTGCCTTCGCCGCAGGAAGTGGACCTAAGGTGCCTGAGCCACCCGGCGGAGCTGGAACTGGTCAAGAAGATCGCCGAACTGCCGGAAACCGTTATCGGCGCAGCCCGGGCCCTGGAGCCCCACCGCCTCACCCGTTACGCCCAGGAGCTGGCTTCCCTTTTCCACAACTTTTACACCAATTGCCGGGTGCTGGCCGACGAAGAGAATTTGCGCGGTGCGCGCCTCATCCTGGTCACTGCTACCCGGATAACCCTGCGCAACGTTTTACGACTTTTAGGTGTTAGCGCTCCCGAGAGGATGTAACGCATTATGGCCACACAGACCAAGTTTGTTTTTGTCACCGGCGGTGTCGTCTCTTCCCTGGGGAAGGGGATAACCGCCGCTTCTTTGGGCAGGCTATTAAAGAGCCGGGGCCTCAAAGTCGCCCTCCAGAAATTCGACCCCTACATTAATGTGGATGCCGGTACCATGAGCCCTTATCAGCATGGGGAAGTTTTTGTGACCGACGACGGCGCGGAGACGGACCTGGACCTGGGGCATTACGAGCGCTTCGTGGACATAAGCCTCACCCGGGCCAGCAACGTGACCGCAGGCAAGATCTACTGGTCGGTAATAAGCAAAGAGCGGCGCGGCGACTACCTGGGGGGTACGGTGCAGGTCATCCCCCATATTACTAATGAAATAAAAGAGCGGATTTACCGCGTGGCCCAGGAAAGCCAGCCCGATGTGGTGATTACCGAAATAGGCGGTACGGTAGGGGACATCGAGTCCCTGCCTTTTCTGGAGGCCATCCGGCAGCTGAAAAGCGACATCGGCCGCGAGCGGGTCTTGTACATCCATGTGACCCTGGTGCCCTACCTCAAGGCCTCGGGAGAGGCCAAGACTAAGCCCACCCAGCACAGCGTGAAGGAACTCCGCAGTATCGGGATACAGCCGGATATCATCGTTTGTCGTTCGGAGCGGCCCCTTTCGCCCGAGATAGCCGATAAGATTGCCCTCTTTTGTGATATAGAGCGGGAAGCCGTGATCCAGGCCGTTGATGCAGAATCCATATATGAAATCCCCCTGATGATGGAACAGGAAGGCCTGGACCGCATAGTAGTGGAAAAGCTGGGGTTGAAATGCGGGCCGGCTCAAATGGAGGAGTGGCGCTCCATGGTGGAGCGCATGAAAAACCTTAAAGAGCGGGTGACCATAGCCCTGGTGGGCAAATACGTCACCCTGCCCGATGCCTATTTGAGCGTGGTGGAGGCCCTGCGCCATGCCGGGCTGGCCCATGGCGCAGCTGTGGAAATCCGGCGCATTTATTCCGGGGAATTGACGGAAGCCAGCCTGGCCTCCGCCCTGGAGGGCTGTTCCGGCATCCTGGTGCCCGGCGGTTTCGGTGACCGGGGAGTGGAAGGCAAGATCCTAGCGGCCAGCTGGGCCCGGCGGAAGAAAATACCCTATCTGGGTATCTGCCTGGGCATGCAGGTGGCGGTGGTGGAGTTTGCCCGCCAGGTCTGCGGTCTGGAGGGGGCCAACAGCGCCGAATTCGATCCCGACACCCCTTACCCCGTAATTGACATCCTGCCCGAGCAAAAAGAGGTGGCCGAGATGGGCGGTACCATGCGGCTGGGCTCCTATCCCTGCCGCCTCCAGGAAGGTACCCGGGCCGAGGCCGCCTACAGAGAACTTCTGGTCTACGAACGCCACCGACACCGCTATGAGTTTAACAATGCCTTTCGGGCCCATATGACCAGCAGGGGCATGGTAATCAGCGGTACTTCGCCCGACGGTCGCCTGGTGGAGATCATCGAACTGGAAGACCACCCCTGGTTTGTGGCCTGCCAGTTTCACCCGGAGTTTAAATCCCGGCCCAACCGCCCCCACCCCCTGTTCCGCGATTTCGTGGGCGCTGCCCTGGCTTATGGGGAAGAAAAAGGAGAGGGACCATGAAGCTGACCTATCGCCTCATCGGCCCGGCAGAGGAAAAGATTTTCGATGCCTTTATTGCCGGTCATCCCAAGGGACACATCCTGCAGACCTACGCCTGGGGCCAGGTGAAGGCGTCCACCGGCTGGCAGCCCCTCAGACTGGTGGTAGAAGAGGACGGCCGGATCGTGGCGGCTGCCAGCCTTCTCAAGCGGCCCCTGCCCTACATAGGGAGGAGCATTTTTTACGCTCCCCGGGGGCCGGTGGTAGACTTCCATAACCCGGCTTTATTTGATTTTCTCCTGGGGGCGATCCGGGAACTGGCCCTGAAGGAAGGGGCCATTTTGCTGAAGATCGACCCCGATATTCCCTCCACCGACGGAGAAGTACGAGAACTGCTTCTCCGGAAGGGGTTTAGATTGGCCGCCGAGGGCACCGGCTTCGACGGCGTGCAGCCCCGCCACGTTTTCCGCCTGGACCTGCGCCCCCCTCTGGAGGAAATCCGGAAGAATTTCCATCCCAAAACCCGTTACAACATAGGGCTGGCCCAGCGCCGGGGAGTGAACGTTAAAGACGACTGTACCCTGGAGGATCTACCTGTCTTTTACTGCCTCCTCCAGGAAACCGCCCTGCGGGACCGCTTCCTCATCCGCTCCTACGACTACTTCCTCACCCTGTGGAAGGAATTGGTGGAACGGGGTTATGCTAAGCTTTTCCTGGCCTACTACCAGGGTGAGCCCATTGCCGGCACCCTGGCCTTCATCCTGGGGGATAAGGCGTGGTACCTGTATGGGGCTTCCAGCAACCGGCACCGCAATGTCATGCCCAACTACCTCCTGCAGTGGACCATGATCTGCTGGGCCAAGGAGCAGGGCTGCACCCTTTATGATTTCCGGGGGGTGCCGGGCCTGGTGTCGGAAGACCACCCTCTCTACGGCCTTTACCGTTTTAAGAAGGGCTTTAGCGGCACCTTTACCGAGTTCATCGGGGAATACGATCTCGTGTACTCTCCCTTCTACTACCGCCTCTGGCGCCTGGCCCAGCCTGCCCACGCCCTCTTCCGCCGGCTCCTCTTCTGGCGGCGGAAGGGGAGGAGCGGCGGGGCTACAAAGGGTCCATCGCGGGAAGCTGCCGACCTTTAGGCTTGGCCGGGCGGTCGGGGGCCTTTGGTGAGGGATGCCCTATATGGAGACTAGTTTAACCGCGGGGACGGAACTGGCCGCCCTCCTCGGGCCCCGCTGGGTAGAGATTGAGGCTGCGGCCCTGGAACACAATGTGCAACAGGTGAAGAAAATACTGGAGCCCGGCACCCGCCTGCTGGCGGTGGTAAAGGCCGACGCCTACGGCGCAGGGGCCGTTGAGGCGGCGCGGTTGTTCTTGAAGGCCGGGGCCAGTTACGTCGGCGTTACCACCCTGGCCGAGGGGTGGGAGCTGCGCCGGCATGGAATCATGGAGCCCGTGCTCCTCATGAGCCCCCTGCTGCCGGAAGAAATGGCCACAGCCATCCGGCAGGATCTCACCCTCAGTATCGCCAGCCGCGGGGAAGCGGAAAGGGCGGGGGAGGTGGCTAGGGAGGCGGGCAGACCCGCCCGGGTACACCTCAAAATAGAGACGGGGCTTAACCGTACCGGCCTTCAGCCGGAGGAAGCCGTGGCCCTGGCCCGGGAAATGGCCTCGTGGCCCGAGGTACAGTTGGAGGGGGTCTATACCCACCTGGCCCGGGCGGCCCACCCCGGGAAAACCCGGGAGCAGTTCCGGCTTTTTCAGGAAACCCTCCAGGCTCTGGAAGCAGCCGGGGTGTCCCCACCCCTACGTCACATCTGCAACAGCACGGCCTGCCTCAATTATCCCGAGATGCACCTGGACATGGTGCGGGTGGGCACCCTTCTCTACGGCCAGTTCCCTCCCGGAGCCCGGAACCGGGGGCTGGATTTGCGGGATCCGTGGCAGTTGAAGGCGCGCCTGCTGGCGGTGCGCCGGGTGCCGGCTGGTACCCCGGTAGGCTACGGCGGGGATTATGTTACCTCCAGACCCACGTATCTGGGAGTGCTGCCCCTGGGGTATGCCGACGGCCTGGGCTTGACGGCCATCGCCCGGCCCAAATCGGCGGGCGATCTGGTGCGCTTTGTGGCTAAGGCGATACTGTCTTATCTGGGCTGGCACCGTCGGGACCTGGCGGTGGACCTGGAAGGACGTCGGGTGCCGGTGGTCGGCCGCATCGGCATGCAGCTCTCCTTAGTGGACCTGGAAGATATACCGGCGGAAGCAGGGCAAGTGGTTACCATCACCATGGGACGGCCTATTACCGGTGCCCGCCTGCCGCGGCTATACCTGCGGGAGGGGGAGCCCTACCTTCTACGGACGGCCACCGGGGAGTGGATAACCGTGTCCCCGGGGCGGACGGAGGCGGCCCCTTCCTTGTAATTTTAACCTCTCGGATGGGTAACGGGAAAGGACTTTTGGCCTTGGTGGCGAATATAGTTCTCAAGGAGGGAAGCGAAAAAAAGAAAGCGAAGCCTTTAGCCAAGCGGATCGACGCCTCTAGGAGTCTCCCTCAGGGGATGGGGAGGTGAGCTGGTCTGAAGGAGGAGTTAATTCTAATCGTAGATGACCAGCCGGGCGTACGCCGTCTTTTGGTAGAGGCTTTACGTCAGGCAGGCTTTAAGGTGAGCATGGCCGCCAGCGGAGAGGAAGGTCTGCGAAAAATACTTACCGAGAAGCCGAGCCTCGCCATCGTGGATATGAAAATGCCGGGCATGAACGGGGTGGATTTTCTGCGGGAGCTACATAAGCGCTCCTACCACCTGCCGGTGATCGCCATCACCGCCTACGAGGACAAAGAGCTAGCGGAGCAGGCCCAAAAGTTAGGAGCTCGATATTTGCTTCACAAACCCTTCGATCTTTCAACCCTGTACACAATGGTCAATTCTGCTCTAACCTGCGATTACTGTTGGGAACTGGAAGCCATACTGATTTGAACCTTACAGGGGTCCGGGATAGAAAACCGGGCCTCTGGCATCTAGGGCCGGGGAACTGGAGGATTCGGCGCCGGAGTAGCGAATTTTATGGAGTCAGGGAGCATGAGGGGGAAAATCTATGCTCATTCCCACTACCGTATTCTGTGCTTTACGCTGCCCGGAATGCGGCTGCCTGGAAGTTTACAGCCTCTCCCTTTTCGCCCTGGGCGGGGGGCGCTCCTGCTGGCTGGAGTGTTCCTGCGGTACCCCTTTACTGGGGATCGGAAGGCAGAAGGGAAACTGTTGTTGGCTGCAGCTCAACTGCACCATGTGCGGTAATTCCCATTTCTGGCCGGTCGCCCGCCGGGACCTTTGGGGAGGAAGCCTCCGTACGTTGATCTGTGAGGACACGGGCCTGGAAGTGGGTTTCCTGGGGCCCGGGCACCTGGTGCGCCGGGCAGTAACCCTCCACGAGCGGTCCCTGGCCGAATTGGCCCAGGATCTGGGCCTAGTCGGGGAGGGATGGCTCGGCAACGCATGTGGGGGTAATAATAATACTGAAGCATGAAGGAACTCGCAGGTCGATAAACTAAAGCGGGGGAAAAACATGCCGTTGGTAACATTGGCAGAAGTTCTAAAGAAGGCAGAGGTCGAATCCTTTGCCGTGGGAGCCTTTAACTGCAATAACATGGAAATTGTCCAGGCCATTGTGGAGGCGGCCGAAGCAGAAGCCTCCCCGGTGGTTATCCAGGCCAGCCAGGGGGCCCTGAAATACGCGGGTCTGGATTACATAGTCGCCCTGGTCCGCGCGGCAGCAAGCAGCACGCGGGTACCGGTGGTGTTGCACCTGGACCACGGTACCGACCAGCAGCAGGTCTGGCAGGCTCTGCGGGCCGGCTTTACTTCGGTAATGGTGGACGGTTCCAGATTGCCCCTGGAGGAAAACATTTCTCTGACCCGGCAGGTGGTGGAAGTAGCCCGGGCCATGGGGGTATCGGTGGAGGGAGAGCTGGGCCGCATCGGCGGTACTGAGGATCACGTCCAGGTGGCCGGGTGGGAGGCAACCCTGACCGATCCGGGCGAGGCCCGGCGCTTTGTGACAGAAACCGGGGTGGATGCCTTAGCGGTAGCCATTGGGACCGCCCACGGACCCTACCGCGGAGTGCCGCGCCTGGACTTTGAACGCCTTAAAACCATTCGGGAGCTTACCGGCATACCCCTGGTGCTCCATGGCTCTTCCGGGGTACCCGACGAGGACATCCGCCGGGCCGTCGCCCTGGGAGTTCGCAAGGTCAATATCGATACCGATATCCGCATGGCCTTTGTAAAAAAAATGCGGGAGGTACTGGCCACCAGGCCAGAAGAAATAGATCCCCGCAAAGTACTGGGTCCTGCCAGGGAAGCTGCCCGCGAAGTCATCCGCCACAAGATGCGTGTCTTCGGTTCCACCGGACGTGCGTAGCAACCGGGGTAAAGGGGGCCTTGTGGATCCCGCCTGAAAGTTGAACTTCCTGAGGAGGTGTGTTTTTTGCGCATATTTCTTGATACAGCCAACATTGACGAGATTAAAGCCGCCAACGATCTGGGTATAATTTCTGGTGTAACGACCAATCCTTCCCTTGTAGCCCGGGAGGGCCGGCCGCTGCGCCAGGTAGTGGAGGAGATCTGCCACATTGTGGACGGTCCGGTAAGTGCCGAAGTTATCAGCCAGGACGCCCCGGGCATGGTGCGGGAAGCAAGGGATCTGGCCTCCATCCACCCTAACGTGGTGGTAAAAATACCCATGACCGCCGAGGGATTGAAGGCGGTCAAACAACTTTCGGCCGAAGGTATTAAAACCAACGTCACCCTGATTTTTTCCGCCAACCAGGCCCTGTTGGCCGCGCTGGCCGGCGCCACGTACGTCAGCCCTTTTGTGGGCCGCCTGGACGACATAAGCCACAGGGGCATGGAAATTCTATCCGACCTCGTTCCCATCTTTGCCCAGTACGGTTTCTCCACCGAAATCATTGCCGCCAGCATACGCCATCCCCTGCACGTGCTTGAAGCAGCCCGGCTGGGGGCTGACATCGCTACGGTACCCTATGGGGTGCTAAACCAAATGATCAAGCATCCCCTCACCGACGCCGGGTTGGCCCGGTTTTTGGCGGACTGGGAAAAACTGAAAAACAAATAAATACACGGAGGTTGTTTGTTCTTGGATACTGCCGAATTAGAAAGCAAGACCATGGTGGAGCTTTACCGCATAGCGCGGGAAATAGGGCTCACCGGCTATTACCGCCTGCGCAAGAAGGAGCTGGTCTTTGAGCTGGCCAAGGCCCTGGCCCAGCGCCAGCAGGCGGAGCAGCCGGAAACGGCCGAGGAGAATGAGGACCACCTGCAGGCCCAGGGCATCCTGGAAATCCTGCCCGACGGGTACGGGTTCTTGAGGCCCTTTGCCTACCTGCCCAGCGAAGACGATATCTACGTATCTCCTTCGCAGATACGGCGTTTTGACCTGCGTACCGGGGACAAGGTGAAGGGACTGGTACGGCCGCCCAAAGATAACGAGCGGTTCTTTGCCCTTCTGCGGGTAGAAAAGGTAAACCAGGAAAATCCGGAAACCTGTCTCGAACGGCTGCACTTCGACGCCCTCACCCCCATTTACCCCCAGGAGCGGTTAACCCTGGAGACGCCCGAAGGAGACCCCTCCACCCGCATCATCGACCTCATTGCTCCCCTCGGCAAAGGACAGCGCGCCCTGATAGTTTCCCCCCCCAAGGCCGGCAAGACGGTGCTCCTCAAGAAAATCGCCAACAGCATCACCACCAACTATCCCGAAATCCAATTAATAATCCTGTTAATCGATGAGAGGCCGGAGGAGGTCACGGATATCGAGCGCTCGGTAAAGGGGGAAGTGGTCAGTTCTACCTTCGATGAACTGCCGGAAAATCATGTAAAAGTGGCGGACATGGTCCTGGAAAGGGCAAAGCGCTTGGTGGAGCATAAGAAGGATGTAGTGGTCCTTCTGGACAGCATCACCCGCCTGGCCCGGGCCCATAACCTAGTGGTGCCGCCCAGCGGCCGTACCCTTTCGGGCGGCGTGGACCCTGCGGCCCTGTACAAGCCCAAGCGCTTCTTCGGTGCGGCCCGCAAGGTGGAAGAGGGAGGAAGCCTCACCATTGTGGCCACCGCCCTCATCGAAACCGGCAGCCGCATGGACGAAGTAATCTTCGAGGAGTTTAAAGGTACCGGCAACATGGAGCTTATCCTGGACCGCAAACTGGCCGAGCGGCGGATCTTCCCGGCCATTGATGTAAAGCGTTCCGGTACGCGCCGCGAGGAGCTCCTGTTATCCCCCGAGGAGCTGGAACTGGTGTGGCACTTCCGCCGGGTTACGGCCAATCTCGGCACCGTGGAAGTAGCCGAAATGCTCATCGACGCCATGAAGAAGACCAGGAGCAACAAAGATCTCCTGCGAGCCCTGCCTGCCCTATTTCCCCGTGAAAGTGAGCGCCTGAGGGTTTAATAGCGCCGATTGGCGTATATTTTCACCTGCTGCAGGTTACAATATAACAGACTTGGGAGGAAAGCAATACCAATTATCCCAAAGTTTAAGGGGTGATCATGTGTCATGTTCCTCCGCCGGACGGTTGTGGGGGTGAGCGTGGTTCTCCTGGCCCTTTTCGCCGCCAGTCTTGGGGGACCCGCAGCCCAGGCAGCCGTGGTTGAGGACCTGCAGCAGGTGGCCGCCGCCGTGGCGCCGGCCGAGTACGCCGAGCTGGCGGCGCGGGTGAACAGTTTCACCCGACTTTACCAGGTTGAAGAAGGAGATACCATCACGGGCATAGCGCGCAACTTCAGGATTAACCGGGAACTCCTGGCGGCCATGAACGACCTGGAGGTAGAAGCGGTCCTCTCGCCGGGACAGTTTCTTGTGCTGCCCTATGAACCGGAGCGCACCTATGAGGTTGTTCAGGGCGACACCCTCTGGGAAGTCGCCCGGGCCTTCGGCCTGTCGGTAGCCGAGATCATGGCGGCCAACGGGATTACCAATCCCCGTACCCTGCAGGTGGGAACCGTCCTGACCCTTCCGGAAGACCCCGTAAGGCGGGAGGACAAAGCCGTTATGCGGCCCGTCTCCCGGAGCCGTTTGACTTCCTTCCTGTGGCCCTTGATAGGGGCCATTACCTCCGGCTTCGGCTGGCGAAATCAGGAGTTCCACCACGGCCTAGATATTGCGGCCGAGGAAGGGGCGACCATCCGGGCAGCCCGTGAAGGTACGGTGGCCTTTTCCGGCTGGCGCAACGGCATTTACGGGCGGACGGTGATCCTCGATCACGGCGACGGATACCGGACGGTGTACGCCCATAACCGGGACAACCTGGTGACCGCGGGCGAGTTCGTGGATGCGGGCGAGGCCATCGCCTTGGTGGGAAGTAGCGGCAGGGCTACGGGACCTCACCTGCATTTTGAAATCTGGAAACAGGACCAGACGGTAAATCCCCTGCGGTTGCTGGGCGGCATGCCGGACAAGTAATGGCCTGGTAGGGGCCCTCGCCACAGAGCGGGGGCTTTTCTTTGCCCCACGGGCGGGCTTAAACTGGCGCCGGGTGGCGGCTCACTACCCGGTGTCCATGGCGGGCTAATAGAGCCTTGCAGCGTGGACCAGCAAGTTGTAGGTAAACCAGCCGTCTCCGGTAAGGAAGAATTTAGAAATATCTCGCGCCTGTTCCCAACCAGCGACCAGGGCGCCCCATCCTTCACCGGGCAAGATAAAACCGCCGGCGGCTATTGCAACAAGCTGTTAATTGAGCTTTCCCAGAAATCCCGCCGGGCCCTCGCCTAGAGCTGCAGCCTTGGCCCGGCTGACCATTTCGGCCCAACCGCGGTTCCGCTTTTCTGCCCACTCCCGCTGCTTCCGGCGGAAAAGTCCGGCCGGCTTCCCGCCGTAAATGCAAAGGCCCATAAAATCCCTCCCGGCCATGGATTGCCCTATCGGTGAGCCGTTCCCTTGGCCGGCGGTCCCCTACATTCCCATAGTAAATCCTCTATAACCGCGGGCCAATCCACCTCTGCCCGGGGGCCTTACCCAGTAATCGCCCCGCGTGCCCTTTAGCTTTCGCCCCTGCTTCAAACTTTGGAGGCCAGCACGGTGCTCGATTTGCGGGCGCGGGGCTTCCCGGACCCTTCACCTGGGGTCAGAGCCCTTTGCAGGGGTATGGCATCTGTGCTATACTAAAATAGCTTTAATCTCGTACCCCGGAGGTGAAATAAAGTGAAACCCGATATTCATCCTCCCTACGATAAGGCGCGCATTATTTGCGCTTGTGGCAACGTAATTGAAACCCGGTCCACCAAGAAGGAAATCCGGGTGGAGGTTTGTTCAAACTGCCATCCCTTCTATACGGGGACGCGGCAGCGGGTGGTGGAACGCGGTGGCCGGATTGAACGCTTCAGGAAGAAATACGGCCAGTAGGGGAGAAAGGCGGAGCCGCAGGCTCTGCTTTTTCCTATGGAGCAGGCCGGAAGTTCAGTACGGCGGTCAGGCCGTCATTGAAGGAGTTATGATGCGCGGTCCCCGGCGGCTGGCGGTGGCTGTCCGACGGCCGGCCGGTGATATCCTGGTGGAGTCCCAGCCCTTTACTTCTTGGGCGGCGCGCCACCCCGTACTAAAGTGGCCCTTTTTCCGCGGGGTCGTGGCCCTCATCGAATCCCTGGTCCTGGGGATCCGTTACCTCAGTCTTTCGGCTAACCTGGCCCTGGAAGAGGAGGATGAGGAGCTCACCACCCGGGATCTCATCCTAACCGTAGGCCTGGCCCTCGCGGTGGCCGTGGCCCTCTTTGTCCTTTTGCCGGCGGCCTTGGCCGCGCTTTCCCAGCGCGTCCTGCCCTTTTACGGGCAGAACCTTTTAGAAGGTGTCTTGCGGTTGGCCCTCTTTTTGGCCTACGTCTGGGCCATTTCCCGGGTAAAGGAAATCCAGAGGGTGTTTCAATACCACGGGGCCGAGCATAAAGTTATTAACGCCCTGGAAGCTGGCGAAGAGTTGACGGTAGAGAAGGTGCGCCCCTATTCTACCCTCCATCCCCGGTGCGGCACGAGCTTTCTCCTCCTAGTACTGGTACTGACCATCGTTTTTTTCTCTCTCCTGGGGAAGGGAGGGCTTCTGTGGCGGCTGGCCTCCAGGCTGGTACTGTTACCGGTGGTAGCAGGGGTAGCCTATGAAATTATGAAATTTTCCAGCCGTCACATGAATTCGCTACCGGTCCGGGCCGTGGTGGCCCCCGGCTTGTGGTTGCAAAGGCTTACCACCCGGGAGCCTGATGACGGCATGCTGGAAGTGGCCCTCAAGGCCCTCGCGGCCGCCCGGGAGGAGGACACTGCCAAAGGAGGTGAGGTAAGTGCTGGAGAAGCTGCAGGAGCTGGAAGATAAGTATGAAGAACTGAGCAGGCTCATGACCGATCCGGCCGTGGTAACCGACCCGGCCCGCCTGCAGAAAACTGCCAAGGCCCACGCAGAGCTGGAAGGGATTGTGACTACCTTCCGGCGTTACCGCCAGGTGGAAGAGGATTTGACCGCGGCCCGGGAAATGCTGGAAAGGGAACAGGACAGGGAATTTATGGAACTCCTCAAGGAAGAAATAGAAAGTCTGGAGGAAGAAAGGGAAAACCTAAAGCAGAGGCTCAAGATTCTCTTGTTGCCCAAGGACCCCAACGATGAAAAAAACATTATAATGGAAATCCGCGCTGGCGCTGGAGGGGAAGAGGCGGCCCTCTTTGCTGCCGACCTTTTCCGCATGTATCAGCGTTACGCTGAAAATAAAGGCTGGCGGACGGAGATAATGGATTCCCATCCTACGGAGCTGGGCGGTTTTAAAGAAATTATTCTCTTCATAGAAGGACGCGGGGCCTATAGCCGCCTTAAGTTTGAGAGCGGCGTCCACCGGGTCCAGCGCATTCCGGTGACCGAGTCCGGCGGCCGCATTCATACTTCTACCGCCACCGTCGCTGTACTGCCGGAGGCGGAAGAAGTGGAGGTCGAGATTAAGCCCGAAGATCTGCGCATCGATATTTTCTGTTCCAGCGGGCACGGGGGCCAGTCGGTGAATACCACCTATTCGGCCGTCCGCATCACCCATTTACCCACCGGCCTGGTAGTGAGTTGCCAGGACGAGAGGTCCCAGCTCAAGAATAAGGAAAAGGCCCTCAAAGTCCTGCGGGCCCGGCTTCTGGATATGGCCCGCTCCCAGCAGCAGGACGAACTGGCGGCCACGCGGCGTTCCCAGGTGGGGACGGGAGACCGCAGCGAGCGCATTCGCACTTATAATTTCCCCCAGAACCGGGTTACCGATCACCGCATCGGCATGACCCTGCACCGGCTGGATACGGTGCTGGATGGCGACCTGGACGAGATCATCGAGGCCCTGATCACCAATGACCAGGCGGAGCGGCTAAAACAAATGGAGGGTAAGTGAGAAGTTGGCCGTGGACGAGAGGGGTAGGGGGCTCCCGGAGATGACCCTGGGAGAAGCCCTCGAGAAAGCCACTTCCCGTTTGAGAAGGGCCGGCGTGGAAGAGCCGCGGCTGGAGGCCGAGGTCCTGCTGGCCGCCGTCAGCGGCCTAACAAGGCCCCAGCTGCTGGCCCGCCGGGAGTATCTTCTGGCCGGGGAGACCGTGGAGGAATACCTTCGCCTGGTAGCCCGGAGGAGTGAAGGCTACCCCCTCCAGTATCTCACCGGCTGCCGGGAGTTTATGGGGCTGCCCTTCAAGGTGACGCCGGACGTACTGATCCCGCGGGGCGACACGGAGGTCCTGGTTGAAGCGGTCCTGAACCGGGCGGACAGGGACAGACCCTGGGTGGTGGCCGATGTGGGCACCGGTAGCGGCGCCATCGCCGTGAGCCTGGCCTATTATCTCCCCCGGGCTTTTATTTATGCCCTGGATATCAGCAAAGGGGCCTTAAGGGTGGCGGCGGAAAATGCCCGGCGCTTAGGAGTGGCAGAGAGGATCCGTTGGGAGGAAGGGGATTTGCTGGAGCCCCTCTTGAAGCAGCGGGAGGTGGCCGGGGCCGGCGTGGACGCGGTGGTGGCCAATCTTCCCTATATTCCCGCAGGCGAGTGGGAAAAGCTGCCCCGGGAGGTGCGCCACGAGCCCCGGCTGGCCCTGGACGGGGGACCGGACGGCTTGGACCTCTACCGCCGCCTCCTGCCCCAGGCGGCCGCCCTCTTGAAACCGGGGGGGCTGCTGGCCGTGGAAATAGGCCCTGGCCAGGGTCCGGCAATGGCCCAACTGGCCGCCGCCCTCGGGGCATACACCGCCGGAGAAATCATAAAGGATTATGCCGGCCGGCCCCGCTGCTTCCTGGCCCGGCGGGCAGGACACGGGGGACAAGCCCTTTTTAAGGGCGGGGATTAAGGGCAGTAAACTGCGGGATAGAGGTGAAGACATTGCCTGCCAGGAAACGGACCAAATACATCAAGATCGATCCCCAGGTGCCGGAATTACATAAAATACGCCTTGCCGCCCGGATACTGCAGCGGGGCGGAGTGGTGGCCTTCCCCACGGAGACCGTTTACGGCCTGGGCGCTAATGCCCTGGACCCTCATGCGGTCCGCCGTATTTTCTGGGCCAAGGGACGGCCCCAGGATAATCCCCTCATCGTTCACGTGGCCAACCTGAAGATGGTGCAGGCCCTAACGGCTTGCCTGCCCTCCCGGGCTCTGGAGCTCATCCGCCGGTTTTGGCCGGGCCCCCTCACCCTGGTACTGCCCAAAAGCGGCCTGGTACCGCCGGAAGTAACGGCGGGCCTGGATACCGTGGCCCTCCGCATGCCGGCCCACCCCGTGGCTTTAGCCTTGATTAAGGCGGCGCGCCGGCCCATTGCCGCGCCCAGCGCCAACCTGTCGGGCAAACCCAGTCCCACTACCGGGCACCATGTGCTGCGGGATCTTAGGGGCAAGATCGAAGCCGTGGTGGACGGGGGACCGGCCTGGGTAGGGCTGGAGTCTACGGTCCTGGATTTGACTTCTCCGGTGCCGGTTATTCTGAGGCCGGGAGGCATTACCCGGGAACAGCTCCAGGAGGTTTTGGGGGAGGTATCCCTGGACCCCGGCACCGGGGAAAACCGAGGCGGTGCGCCGCCCAAATCTCCGGGCATGAAATACATTCATTATGCCCCGGAAGGGGAAGTATATCTGGTAGAAGGCGACCTATTCGCCATGACCTCCCGTATACGGGAACTGGTGGCCTTATTTAAAAGGCAGGGCCGGCGGGTAGCCGTACTGGCCACGGCGGAGACGGCTCCCCAGTATACCAGGGATCCCCGACCCGATTACCTGGAGGTTCTGGGCAGCCGGCAGGACCTCTCCCAGGTGGCCGCCCATCTCTTTGCCGCCCTGCGCAACTGCGACCGCCACGGCATGGAGGTAATCCTGGCTGAGACCTTTCCCGAGGAAGGGATCGGCCTGGCCATCATGAACCGGCTGCGCAAAGCTTCCGGTAACCGCATAATCCGCCCTTAGGAGGAAAGCTTCCAGTGGATTTTCCCGCTGTTTTATTGGTGGCCATAGCCCTGGGAACCGATGCCTTTTCTCTGGCCACGGGGCTAGGCATGGGAGGAATAAGGAGGCGTCTGGCTGTATTTTTTTCCGGTGCTGTTGGACTTCTCCACGTCCTCATGCCCCTGGCCGGCCTTTACCTGGGATTCTTTATGGGCCGCCTTCTGGGGCGGCTGGCGGCTATAGTCGGGGCCATCGTCTTGGCCACCATAGGTATCTTAATGCTGTGGGAGGCCCTGGCCGAACGCCGGCAGCCGGGGTCCTTGGGCCGGCGCCTGGGGAAAAGTCTCCTGGGGGAAGGGGTCATCCAGGGAGTATCTGCGGTGCTCCTCCTGGCCGGAAGCGTAAGCCTGGACGCTTTGAGCGTCGGCTTCGGCCTGGGTGCCCTGCGGGCCAACCTGCCCTTGACGGTCCTGGCCATGGGCCTGGTAGCGGCGGTTATGACCGCCGCGGGTTTTATCCTGGGACGGCGGGCCGGGCACTGGCTGGGGGATAAGGCCGAAATAGCCGGCGGGCTGATCCTGGTGATTATCGGCCTGAAAATGCTGGTGGGGAGATGAAAAGGGGGAAGGCTATGCCGGCAATCCTTTTCGTATGTACGGGCAATACCTGCCGCAGCAGCATGGCCGAGGGCCTGGCCAAGAAGATCGCCCGGGAAAAAGGATGGACGGGCGAAATATGGTCGGCCGGGGTGGCGGCCTGGCCCGGGACTCCGGCCACCGACGAGGCCATCAGGGCGGCGGCGGAATGGGAGGTAGACATAAGCCAGCACAGGGCCCGGCCTCTGGACGCGGAGCTGGTAGATAAGGCCGACCTCATCCTCACCATGGCGGAGCACCATAAACGGCAAATTTTGGACCGGTTTCCGCGGGCGGCGGGCAAAGTTTTTACTTTAGCGGAGTATGCCGCCTCCGAAGAAGGAGATATTCCGGACCCCATCGGGTACCCCCTGGAGGCCTACCGCGCCTGTGCTGCCCGTCTTAAAGAACTGATAGAAAAGGCCCTGGACCGCCTAGGGGATAACCCTTAGGAGATAACTAATAATTATTTTTTGGTTCCCTTGTAAAGCAGGAATTTATGTACTTATGCCGAATAATGATTTAAGTACAATTTAATTTTAGCCCGGCGAGGTGCAGTAAAGGTTGCGTATAGCCCTGGGTAGCGACCATGGAGGTTATCACCTGAAAGAGGAAATCAAAAAGTTTCTGGAGGAAGAAGGTGTGCCCTACCGCGATTTCGGGTGTTTTAACCCTGAGGCGGTGGACTATCCCGACTACGCCCGGCAGGTGGCTGAAGCCGTGGCCCGGGGTGAATTCGAACGGGGTATTTTGTGCTGCGGCACAGGGATAGGGGTGTCCATTGTCGCCAATAAAGTACCCGGGATCCGGGCCGCCCTGTGTCACGATACCTTTTCGGCCAGGGCCTCGCGGGAGCACAACGATGCCAATATCCTGACCTTAGGCGGTCGGGTTATCGGGCCGGGCCTGGCGCGAGATATTGTAAAAACGTGGCTCGAAGCCGGGTTTACGGGGGGACGTCATGCCCGGCGGCTGGCCAAAATAGCCGCGCTGGAGAAGGAGTATGCGACCCGCCTGGAGGTCGGGGAAAAGGGTTGCGGCTGCGGGGGGCGTGATGCCGGTGAAGGTGGATTTTAAAGATATTACGCGACAGGTGGCCGGGGTCACCCGGGAGCTCCTGGCGGTAGCCGGGATCCGGCCGGGCCGCATACTGGTCGTGGGGTGCAGTACCAGCGAGATCGCGGGGCAGAAAATCGGCACCTCTTCTTCCCTGGACATCGGCCGGGCGGTGGTGGAAGGGCTCCTTGAGGCTACGGCCGAGGCCCAAGTTTATCTCGCTGCCCAGTGCTGTGAGCATCTAAACCGGGCCCTGGTCATTGAAGCCCAGGCTGCCGAGATTTACGGCCTGGAGGAAGTGACGGTGGTACCGGCCCTGAAGGCCGGCGGAGCCTTGGCCACCGCCGCCTACGAAGCCCTCCACCGGCCGGTGGTCGTGGCCCGGGTCCAGGCCCATGCGGGATTGGACATCGGGGGCACCCTCATCGGCATGCACCTGCGTCCGGTAGCGGTTCCCGTCCGCCTGGAAGTGAAAACGATAGGGGCGGCCACCCTGACCATGGCCCGCACCCGGCCTCCCCTGATCGGCGGGGAACGGGCCGTTTACCCCCCCAGAACCCGGGGGGTGTTGGACCACCTCGGGAGTTGAGGTCGAAAAGGAGGCTTGATCGGCGCTATGAACTTGTTACCTCTAGAACAATATGACCCGGAAATAGCAGAGGCCCTGGAAAAGGAACTGAACCGGCAGCGCTCTCACCTGGAGCTCATTGCCTCGGAGAACTTCGTCAGCCCTGCCGTCCTGGCGGCCCAGGGAAGCGTCTTGACCAACAAGTATGCCGAGGGATATCCGGGGCGGCGCTATTACGGAGGCTGTGAATGGGTAGATGTGGCCGAAAACCTGGCCCGGAGCCGTGCCTGCAGCCTTTTCGGCGCAGACCACGCCAACGTCCAGCCCCATTCGGGCAGCCAGGCTAATACGGCTGTGTATCTGGCGGTTCTGAAGCCGGGCGATACGGTCATGGGGATGAACCTGGCCCACGGAGGGCATCTAACCCACGGCAGCCCGGTAAGCATTTCGGGGAAATACTTTAATTTTGTCTTTTACGGAGTCCGCCAGGATACGGGCTACATCGACTACGACCAGGTGGCCTCTCTGGCCCGCGAACACCGTCCCAAGCTCATCATAGCCGGAGCCAGCGCTTATCCAAGGATTATTGATTTTGCGGCCTTCCGGGAGATCGCCGATGAAGTGGGGGCCCTCCTTATGGTGGATATGGCCCATATTGCCGGCCTGGTGGCAGCCGGTGTACATCCCAGCCCCGTGCCCTATGCCCAGTTTGTTACCTCCACCACCCATAAAACCCTGCGGGGTCCCCGGGGCGGCCTCATCCTGTGCCAGTCAGAATATGCGGCCGCCATCGACAAGGCGGTCTTTCCCGGCATCCAGGGCGGCCCCCTTATGCACATTATAGCGGCCAAGGCCGTCGCCTTTAAGGAGGCCATGGAACCCTCCTTCAAAGAATACCAGCAGCAAATCGTCAGGAACGCCCGCGCCCTGGCCGAGGCCCTGCAGGGCTACGGCTTCAACCTGGTTTCGGGCGGCACCGACAACCATATCATCCTGGTGGACCTGCGCAACAAGGGTTTGACCGGACGGGAGGCGGAGGATATTCTCGGTTCGGTCAACATTACCGTGAATAAGAATGCCGTGCCCTTTGATCCCCAGAAGCCCAATATCACCAGCGGTATCCGCCTGGGTACGGCCGCCCTCACCACCCGCGGTATGGACGAGGCAGCCATGAAACTGGTGGCCGAGGCCATCGATCTGGCCCTGTCCCACCGCGGCGATGAAGGGAAGCTGGCCCGGGCCCGCGGCATCGTGACCGAGCTCTGCCGACAGTACCCCCTCTACCCCGGCCTTAGCTACCGGAGTTAGGGGCTTTTATCCCTCCGGCCGGCTTCGCCTTCAAGTACCCTTGGGATTTGGCGCGGGGAAGGTGGGCCCCTGGCCCCTGGGAGAGCTGGGGGCCGGGGGCCGTGACCGGGCGGATGGTACGACGGATAGTGCAACAGGCGGCTGGTGGAGCCCGGCCCCAGGATATCCCGGCAGCTTGAAGGACCGGACCCGACCCCCGGAAGGCGGCGCCTTCCGGGGGTTTCTTGTGCTCCGGAGGCGGGGCCGAGGCCTAAAGAGCCTTGCGGCCGGCAATGGAGACAGGTTGCCGAATTTGGCGGGAAGTCCGCCTTAAGCTTTTAGGCCGAGGGCTGGTTTGGCCCGCAAGGGTGTCCGGAGGGAGCGAAAGCCAAGCAGGACTAGAAGTGAAAGTGGGGATACGCCAGGATTTTTTGCCCGTTGCCTTACGGACACAACAATGGTACACTCTTTCTGTACGGAAGCCACCAGGGGAGGGGGGAGACCCGTGCGGCGTTTGCCCTGGCACCAGTATTTTATGGCCCAAGCTAAACTCTTGGCCTCCCGCTCCACCTGTCCCCGCCTGCAAGTGGGGTGTGTAATTACCCGGGATAAGCGGGTGGTGGCGACCGGGTATAACGGCTCCGTCTCCGGGGAAGTGCATTGTGTTGACGCGGGGTGCAAGCTGGAGGACGGGCACTGTATCCGGACGGTCCATGCCGAGGCCAACGCCCTGATCCAGTGTGCCCGCTTCGGTATAGCCACCGAGGGGGCCGAACTTTATGTAACCCATTTTCCCTGTCTCCACTGTGTTAAGCTCATCCTTCAGGCCGGCATCCGGCATATCTACTACGAAACCGACTACCGCCCCCACCCTTATGCTCTGGAGCTGCTGGAAGGCAGCGCAGTAGGGGTTACCCGGGTAACAGTGTCACTGCGAGACTGGCTGGCCGGGCTGGAGGAGCCGGGGGCTCGGTCCGGATCGGGGGAGGAATAAACTCGTGGAGCAGAAGATTATCGCCCTCCCGCGCCTCAATAAGCTTACTCCCACCGTGGAGTCTACGGCCCTGAAGCTCATGGAGGAGGCCGGGGAGCTGGCCCAGGCCATAGGGAAATTTAGGGGCATGAGCGGTGAGCAGATACAGGTAGAAGAGGAGGAGGTTATGCGGGCCATCACCAGGGAACTCCTGGACGTGGCCCAGACCGCCGTTTCCCTCATGTTCGTTCTGGAAGAACACTACGGCGTGGATATTCAGCAAGCCCTTAAGGAGCATGTGGACAAGCTCCGGCGCAAGGGTTATCTGGCCTAATACGGGGAGGCTGTGTCCTTTGCCGCCCATTAAAATACTGGTGGTTTTCGGGACCCGCCCCGAAGCCATCAAAATGGCTCCTGTAGTGCAGGAGCTAAAGAGATATCCGGAAGAATTCACCTGTTCGGTAGCGGTGACCGCCCAGCACCGGGAAATGCTGGACCAGGTGTTGAAGCTCTTTGCCATCGAGCCCCAATACGATTTAAACATTATGCGGCCCCGACAGACCTTGGAGGAGGTAACCACCAGGGCTCTGGAGGGGTTGACCCGCGTCCTGGATCAGGAGCGGCCGGACATGGTCTTGGTTCACGGCGATACCACGACTACCTTTGTGGCCGCCCTGGCCGCCTTTTATCGGCAGGTGGCGGTGGGCCATGTGGAGGCGGGGCTGCGGACCCGGGATAAATATGCCCCCTACCCGGAGGAGATGAACCGGCGACTTACCGGTGCCCTGGCCGACCTCCATTTTGCCCCCACAGCCCAGGCCAGGCAGAATCTCCTGGAGGAAGCGGTACCGGCGGATCGCATCTATGTAACCGGCAATACGGTCATAGACGCCCTTAAGGCAACGGTGCGGGAGGATTACCGGTTTGAAGATCCCCTCTTGGCGGGGCTGGACCCCAAGAAGCGGCTGATTCTGGTCACGGCCCACCGCCGGGAGAACTGGGGCCGGCCGCTGGAGGATATCTTTTGGGCCCTGCGGGAGATAAAGGGGCTTTATGCCGATGTAGAGATTGTATTCCCGGTGCACAAGAATCCCCGGGTGCGCAGCCGGGCCCGGGAGATCCTGGAGGGGTGCCGGGGCATCCATCTTATAGAGCCCCTGGACTACGAGCCTTTTGTCAACCTTATGGCGCGCTCTTATCTGGTACTGACGGACTCCGGAGGGTTACAGGAAGAAGCCCCGGCCCTGGGTAAGCCGGTGCTGGTGCTCCGGGAGGTTACCGAGAGGCCGGAAGCCGTCCGGGCGGGAACGGTCTGCCTGGTGGGGACCGACCGGGAGCAGATTGTGGCCAAGGTGCGAGAACTCCTGGACGACCGGCGCGAGTATTTGAAGATGGCCCAGGCCGTTAACCCCTATGGAGACGGCCTGGCCTCCAGGCGGATACGCGGTTTCCTGCGGTACTATTTCGGCTTGAGCATTGTCCGCCCGGCGGAGTTTGTTCCGCCAGGAGAGGGGGAAAAAGTACCAATTTAGCCGACGTATCCCTGGTTTTGAATGGGTGATTTGGCTCGTAAGGGACCGACTTGAGCCGAGCGAAAGACAAATCCTTTGCGAAATTGAGGACGGAGGGCGGGGCCGAGGCAGCCTGAGGCCTGCGGCCCGCTCCTGAGACACGGGGGCCGAAGGAGCCAGAAACCCTGCCGGAGTCCGAAAATTGAGCACCAGTATTGGCCCGCGAGGCTATTGGTGCGAGCGAGCCAAATCACGCCTAGCTAAAAAGTAGGAATGACTCATCAAATTTAGAGCTTGAGAAAGAGGATTCCGGCTAGAAAAGGCGAATACCTTCTATTTGTGGAAGTATAAAAGGCAGGCCGGGGAAAGAGACTGTTAGGGGGAACCATTTTTTGCCCTGGGCCCGTACCTATGCCTAGAGACTTGTGGAATTACGCCAAGTACGCGAACCTCGCCCTCTCCTTGGGAATCACCATGGGAGCCAGCATCTTTTCGGGCTTGGGGTTGGGCCGGTGGCTGGACCGCCGCCTGGGTACTTCACCCTGGCTAATGGTTCTAGGGGCCTTGCTGGGCGTAGGGCTGGGCTTTTACAGCTTGGTCAAGGAGATCGGCGCCCTGGAAAATGAGGCGGAAAGAAAGAAAAAGAAATGACCGGCCGGGGCGGGGCGAGGGACACCCTCCCATCCCTCCACGGGATTCTGCCCTGGTCGAAGGGCGTACTACTGCCCGCAGGATGCTGGTGTTAGGGGCAGCCTTGGCCACCGGGGGGTTCCTGGCCCGCCAGCCCCTCTACAGTGCGGGAGTGCTGGTAGCCCTGCCCGTAAGTCTAGGCCTCTATCTATGGTTGCTGCGGTCGGTCAAGGGCGCGGAGGGCTTGACACCCGGTGAGGCCCAAAAGGTGTTTATGCGCCGGGCCTTTATCCGCATGGGCCTGTGCTGGGCTGTTCTCTTGCTTTCCGCGGGTGGGGGACCGGCTTTCTTGCTGGGCGTCCTAAGCGGCCTGGTCCTGCAGATGCTGAGCTATTTAGTTGAAGCTTTTTTCCTGGTCTGGCGCAAAGCTTGAGGCCAAGTCCCTTTAGCGCCTTGCCGATGCCCCAAGGGGGAGGGCCGGGGATGCCGGCCGGAGGAGGCGCCGGGGGAGGTTGCCGGGTGTTAGTCAAGAAGGGGCCCCTCTGGGTTATCCCCGCTTTTTTGCGGGAGAGGCCTGCCTTGGCTCGAAAGCGAGCGACTAAACCGGAGCGAGGGAGAGGCAAGTGGCTTAGTCTCGAAAGTGGGGATACGTCAGGGGTCCCGGAGGTTGGCGATAGGGCGGAAGGTTCACGGCCGGCCGGAAGAGGCGGCGAAGGCCGGTCGCCTTACCGGAAAGGTGAGGTAAGGACATAAGGACTGGCGGTTGGCCAACTGGCAGATGGCGCCGGGCTCCCCGGCGTGCGATGCTGCAGAAGGTCTACCCCGTATGGAGGGATTCGTCTTTATGGAAGGCAAGCTCCACCAGCTGGCAACCGTTATGGAGCACGTCCAGCCCCACGTGGTATTTCATCTGGGGCCCATTCCCGTGTATTCCACGGTAGTCAACACGTGGATAATCATGGCCCTCCTTTTCCTGGGGGTTTTCGTGGCCACCCGGAGGCTCCAGTTTATACCCCGGGGCGTCCAGCACATCCTGGAGATGTTACTGGAATTTATTATGGGGCTCCTGGAGGAGGTTGCGGGTAAGGAAGGGAGGAAATACCTTCCTCTGGTGGCTACCCTCTTCATTTTCATCCTTTCCCTCAACCTCTCGTGGTTTATCCCCGGTATGAAGCCGCCCACCATGGATTTGAGTACTACTGCGGCCTTCGGGGTTACCACCATTATCCTGGTTCAACTGATTGCTATCCGCAAGAAAGGATTGAAGGGATATATCAAACATTTCTTCTCCCCTGCTCCCTTCATGTTTCCCCTTAACGTTATCGAAGAACTGGTGAAGCCCCTGTCTCTTTCCCTCCGTCTTTTCGGCAACATGTTCGGGGAAGAGATGGTGGTAACGATCCTCATCATTTTAGTACCCTTTTTCATTCCCACCCCCATTATGCTCCTGGGGGTCATCATGGGCCTCATTCAGGCGTTTATTTTCACCCTTTTAACCGTTACCTATATAGCCAATTTCCTTCACGGCCACTAATTTAAGGCCGGAATAACGCTGAAAGGGAGGGAAAATCATGACGGCTCTCGGCTTCATCGGTGTTGCCCTGGCCATCGGCCTGCCGGCCCTGGGTTCTGCCTTGGGACAAGGCAACGCTTCGGCCCGGGCCATGGAGGGCATCGCCCGGCAGCCAGAGGCCGCAGGGAACATCCGGACTACCCTGCTCCTGGCCCTGGCCTTCATGGAAGCCCTGACGCTCTTCTCCTTTGTTATTGCCATCCTGATGTGGACCAAACTTTAAGGAAGAAAAGAGGGCGAACGGGTTAAGGGAAGGAACCACCTGTTCGCCCCTCCCATCAGGTGTTCGCTGAAGGGGGTCGAACCTTTGGAAGCTATTTTCCAAGCCCTTAATTTCAATTTTTGGACTTTCCTGTGGCAAGTCCTGGATCTCCTGATCGTCATGGGGGTCCTTTATGTTCTACTATATAAACCCCTGGGCAAGATCCTGGCCGAACGAGAGGCCAAAATAGAGGGTTCCCTGCAGGACGCCGCCCTGGCCAAAGAAAAGGCCGAAAGGATGTTGCAGGAGTACGAAAACCAGCTGGCGGGGGCCCGCCAGGAAGCCCAGGCCATCATCGACCGCGCCACCCGGCTGGGAGAGGAAATGCGGGAAGATATTGTAAAACGGGCTCGGGAGGAGGCCAGCCGGACCCTGGAACAGGCGCGGGCCGAAATCGCCGGAGAGAAGGCCAAAGCCCTGGCCGCCATCCGGGATGAGGCTGCCGGTTTAGCGATACTGGTGGCCGAGAAAATCATTAACAAATCCCTGACCTCCGAGGACCAGAAGCGGCTCCTGGAGGAATCCCTGGCCGAAGTGGAGAGATTGCAATGAGTTGGAAAGTTGCCAGGCGCTACGCCCAGGCCCTCTTTACCCTGGCCAGGGAAAGGGGTGTGCTGGCGGAGGTCAGGGAGGAGCTGGAGCGGGTGGTCTCCACCGTGGAGTCGGAACCCCAGGTGGGCCGTATTTTGTACCACCAGTTAATACCGGCCCGAGAGAAAAAGAAACTGCTGGCCGCCCTCTTTCCCGACCTCCGGGAAGAGACGCGTAATTTCCTGTACACGGTGCTGGACAAGAGGCGCGAGCGCCTGCTGCCCCAAATGGTGAGGCAGTTGCAGCAGCTGGTGGACCTGGCGGAAGGGATTCTGGAGGCTGAAGTCATCACCAGGGTGCCGGTGCCGGATGACGTGTTCTCTCGCCTGGAAGAACGCCTGGGCCGCCTTACGGGGCGGCGGGTCCGCCTCCGGAATCGGTTAAGCGAGGAAGTAATGGGGGGCATGGTGCTGAAGGTGGGGGACCGCGTTCTGGACGCCAGCGTAAAGAAGCGCCTGGAACTTTTGAAGGACCGCCTGCAGCGCCTAGAGGTTCAGTGACAGAGAGGTGAAAAAGTCCTTGAGCATACGTCCCGACGAGATCACCAGCATCTTGAAAAGCCAGATTGAGCGATATGAGGCCGAGGTGGAGGTCGCCGAGGTAGGTATAGTGACCCAGGTAGGGGACGGCATTGCCCGCGTTTACGGCCTGGAGCAGGCCATGGCCGGTGAGCTGCTGGAGTTCCCCGGCGGCGTTTACGGTATGGCCCTCAACCTGGAAGAGGATAATGTGGGTTGCGTCATCTTGGGGCCTTACAACCATATCAAAGAAGGAGACCGGGTAAAGCGCACGGGGCGCATAACCGAGGTGCCGGTGGGGGAGGCCCTTATAGGCCGGGTGGTCAATCCCCTGGGGCAGCCCCTCGACGGCAAAGGACCCATTAAAACCGAGCGCTTCCGGCCGGTGGAGTCCCCGGCGCCCGGTGTCATCTACCGCCGTCCGGTAAATACGCCCCTGCAGACGGGGATCAAGGCCATCGATTCCATGATCCCCATCGGCCGCGGCCAGCGGGAGCTCATCATCGGCGACCGGCAGACGGGGAAGACGGCCATCGCCGTGGACACCATTATCAATCAAAAGGGGCAGGACGTCATCTGCATTTACGTGGCCATCGGCCAGAAGGCCTCCACGGTGGCGGGTGTGGTGCGCCGCCTGGAGGAGGCCGGAGCCATGGACTACACCATCGTAGTATCGGCTACGGCCAGCGAGCCGGCTCCCCTGCTGTATATTGCTCCTTATGCCGGCTGTGCCATGGGCGAGTATTTCATGTACGAGCAGCACAAGGACGTCCTCTGCATTTACGACGACCTCTCCAAACACGCCGCCGCGTACCGCGAGCTCTCGCTCCTCCTTCGCCGGCCTCCCGGCCGCGAGGCCTATCCCGGGGACGTCTTTTATCTCCATTCCCGGCTGCTGGAGAGGGCGGCTCGCCTGTCGGAAGAAATGGGTGGGGGTTCCCTCACCGCCCTGCCCATCATCGAGACCCAGGCGGGGGATGTGTCCGCCTACATTCCCACCAACGTGATCTCCATAACCGACGGCCAGATCTACCTGGAGTCCGACCTTTTCTATGCCGGGGTGAGGCCGGCCATTAACGTGGGCCTTTCCGTCTCCCGGGTGGGCGGCGCGGCGCAGATCAAGGCTATGAAGCAGGTCGCCGGTAGGCTGCGCCTCGACCTGGCCCAGTACCGCGAACTGGCGGCCTTTGCCCAGTTCGGGTCGGACCTGGACAAAGCCACCCAGGCCCGGCTGGCCCGCGGTGAGCGCATGGTGGAAATCCTCAAGCAGGACCAGTACCAGCCCATGCCGGTGGAGGAGCAGGTGGTGGTCATCTACGCGGCCGTCAACGGCTACCTGGACGACCTGCCCGTGGAGAGGGTGCGTCCCTTTGAGGCCGAATTCCTCCACTATCTGCGCTCCCAGCACCCGGAGATCCTGGCCGCCATCCGGGATAAGAAGGAGCTTACCGCGGAAGTAGAGGAAAGCTTAGAGAAAGCCATCCAGGAATTTAAAGGGACCTTCAGCCCGGCGGCGTAAGGACGAATAGCTTTACCGGGCGCCGCCTAAGGGGGTGAGATATCATGCCCACCATGCGGGACCTCAAACGCCGCATAAAGAGCATCCGCAACACCCAGCAGATCACCCGGGCTATGAAAATGGTGGCGGCGGCCAAACTGCGCAAGATCCAGTACCGGGTGGCCTCCGGACGCCCCTACGGGGATAAACTGGCCGAAGTCATCGGGCATCTGGTGGCCTCCACCGACCCCGGGGAGCAGCCCCTGGCGGCCGTGCGGGAAGTGCGCAAGGTAGGGTACGTTCTCATTACAGCCGACCGGGGCCTGGCCGGCGGTTATAATGCCAACCTCATCCGCTTAGCCCAAGAGAGGCTGGCCCAGGAAGAGCGGCCGGCAGCCCTCATCACCATAGGACGGAAGGGCCGGGACTACTTCCGGCGGCGCCAAGTAGAAATCCTCGAGGAGTACCTCAACCTGGGCGATGCCCCGGACCCCGTCCTGGCCCGGCAGATTGCTCGCCGGCTGATGCAGCTCTTCCTGGATGGCGTCTTGGACGAGGTTTATCTCATTTACAGCCGGTTCTACTCGGCCATCCGGCAGGTGCCCCGGGTGGATAAGCTCCTGCCCATTACCCCGCCGCCGGGGGAAAGGCCCGAGGCCCACGAGTATATTTATGAGCCCGGGCAGAAGGAGGTCCTCGGGGCCCTTTTACCCCGCTATTGCGAGATTCAGGTGTACCGGGCCCTCCTGGAAGCCAAAGCCAGCGAGCACGGGGCGCGCATGACGGCCATGGATCATGCTACGGAGAACGCGGCGGAGATGATCGAGAAGTTAACCCTTTCCTTTAACCGGGCCCGCCAGGCGGCCATTACCCGCGAGATCGTAGAGGTAGTGGCCGGGGCCGAGGCCTTGCAGTAGCGGTTTATTACCTTCTGCCACCTAGAGGGTGTGGGGTAACAAGTGAGGTGACACAACTTGAACGTAGGAAGGGTAGTTCAGGTTATAGGTCCGGTGGTGGACGTGGAATTTCCCCACCAGCTGCCGGATTTGTTAAATGCCATAACCATTAAGTCTGACGATGGCCGCATTAACATTACCATGGAGGCCATGCAGCATCTGGGTAACAACACCGTCCGATGCGTAGCCCTGGCCTCCACGGACGGACTGCAGCGGGGCATGGAGGCGGTGGATACCGGCCAGCCCATTACTGTGCCTGTGGGCCGGGAAACCTTGGGCCGGCTCTTCAACGTTTTGGGGGAGCCTATTGATAATGGGGGCCCGGTGCAGGCCAAGGAGCGCTTGCCTATTCACCGCCCGGCGCCCTCCTTCGAGGAGCAAGAGCCCTCCACGGAAATCCTGGAAACGGGTATCAAGGTAGTGGATCTACTGGCCCCCTACGCCAAGGGCGGAAAAATCGGGCTCTTCGGGGGGGCAGGTGTAGGCAAGACGGTCATCATCATGGAGCTCATCCGCAATATTGCCTATGAGCACGGCGGCTTCTCCGTATTTGCGGGAGTGGGCGAGAGGACCCGCGAGGGGAACGACTTGTGGCTGGAAATGAAGGAGGCCGGCGTTCTGGACAAGACCGTCCTGGTGTTCGGGCAGATGAACGAGCCCCCGGGCGCCCGTCTGCGGGTGGGGCTCACGGGCCTGACCATGGCCGAATATTTCCGGGATGTGGAAGGCCAGGACGTGCTCCTCTTTATCGACAACATTTTCCGCTTCGTCCAGGCCGGTTCGGAAGTATCGGCCCTGCTGGGGCGTATGCCTTCAGCCGTGGGCTACCAGCCCACCCTGGCCACGGAGATGGGCGCCCTCCAGGAGCGCATTACCTCCACTAAGAAGGGTTCCATTACCTCCGTCCAGGCCATTTACGTCCCGGCCGACGACCTTACCGACCCCGCACCGGCCACTACCTTCGCCCACCTGGACGCCACCACGGTCCTCTCGCGTCAAATAGCCGAGCTGGGCATTTACCCGGCGGTGGACCCCCTCGATTCCACCTCCCGTATCCTCGACCCCCGCATCGTTGGAGAGGAGCACTACCGGGTGGCCCGGGGAGTACAGCAGGTCCTCCAGCGTTATAAAGAGCTGCAGGATATAATCGCCATCCTGGGTATGGATGAGCTCTCGGAAGAGGACAAACTCGTGGTGGCCCGGGCGCGGAAGATCCAGCGATTCCTTTCCCAACCCTTCCATGTGGCCGAGGCCTTTACGGGCCGGCCGGGGGTTTACGTGCCCCTGAAGGAGACTATCCGCGGCTTCAAGGAAATACTGGAGGGCCGCCACGACGACCTGCCCGAACATGCCTTCTATATGGTGGGCACCATCGACGAAGCCGTAAAGAGAGCCAAGGAAACGGCATAGGCCGGGAGGTAGGGTGATGGCCGAAAAGGAAAAAGCAGTCGCCCGCGGCCCCTTTACCATGGAAGTCGTAACGCCGGAGAGGGTGCTTTTGCGTACCGAGGCTACCAGCCTTGTCGCCCCGGGTGTCCTGGGTTATCTGGGCATCCTGCCCGGCCACGCCCCCATGGTAACCCTGCTGGTGCCTGGAGTGGTCACCTACCGGGAAGGCGGGCAGGAGAGAAGGCTGGCAGTTGGCGGAGGTCTTCTCGAAGTGGCGGACGACCGGGTGGTAATCCTGGCGGACACCGCCGAAAAAGCCGAAGAAATCGATGTAGAGCGGGCGCGCAGGGCTAAGGAAAGGGCCGAAAGGCGCCTAAAGGAGAGGCCGCCGGGGGTGGACCTGGTGCGGGCGGAGGCGGCCCGCAAGCGGGCCGTGGCCAGGCTGAAGGCGGCAGGCACTGCGGAGTGAATCCTTGGCCGCGGGGATGAAATCATAACGTGCGTGGCCCTCGAAGGATTACCTATTAGGATAGATGGCAAGAATAGGGGGTGAGAATCCTTTAGGGGGTACCGTTATGCGCGCACCTGGAGGGCCGCTTAAGCTTAAGGCCCTGGTAGGCGGACTGGTAATCCTGAGCGTAACCTGTGGGTGGCTTACCGGCTGGAGGCCCTGGGCCTATGAAAATACCCAGCCGACCTCTGTGCCATCCCAGGCAGAAGGACGGTCGGAAGTTCCCGACCTCCTAGAGGGGGCCCTGGAGGCCGCCGAGGCCCAGAGTCTCGGCGGCGGCCTGGAGAGCTGGGGCAGAATTGCTGGGGCTTGGGAGGACTGGGAGCAGGTATCCCGGGCGGCCGCGCAGGCGGCCAGGGCCCTGGGATTAACGGAAGACCTTTCCTGGAGGAGGGAAGAGGGACCTGTTTTCCGGTCCTGCGCGTGGGAGGGAGCGGTGGGAGCGGACGCCGTCCTCTACCTGGCGGTCCAGAGCCTGGGAGAAACGGGAGATGGTGGCGAGACATACCTTTTACTCCAATGGAAGGGAGGTCCCGGCGAGGACGGGATGGCTGCCACCCTTAAGGAGTGGGAACGGCAGGCCGTGAGGGCCTTCGCCGAATTCGGGGTCGGCCCCCACCTGGCCTATACGGCCACCGGCCAGATCCCGGGACGCCTGTCCCCAGAGGAACGCCGCCGGCGGGCGGCGGCCGTGCTGCAGGCCCTGCAGGCCAGCCCGGTGGAGGGTGTGGAGGATGAAGAAGTGCTGAGCCTTAGCGCCTACAGCCCCCTGTTGCTCGAGCAGAGGGAGGTAAGGGAGGGGCGCGTCAACCTCCAGGTGGCCCTGCGCTACCACCACGGTACTGGGACAACTTACCTGCACATAGGTTCTCCACGTTTGGGTGGCGAGTATTAGGCAGCCTATGTTATAATCAATCTGGTTGCAAATAAGGCCGGAAAAAGGAGTAAAGATAAACTTGGACACCATAAGGGTGAGAGGAGGAGCCCGGCTGGAAGGCCGGGTTGCGATCAGCGGGGCTAAAAATGCGGCCTTGCCCATCATTGCCGCCTGCCTCTTGGCGGAAGGGGAGTGCCGCCTGGAAGAAGTACCCCATCTGGCGGATGTGGACACCATGTGTGGGGTGGTCAGGGAGCTGGGCCTGCGCGTCCTTCCCGGCCGGCAAACCCTGACGATCATCAACGAAGGCATAACCGGCGTGGCCCCGCCCTATGATTTTGTGCGGCGCATGCGGGCGTCCTTTTTGGTTTTAGGCCCCCTCCTGGCCCGGGCCGGAAAGGTCAAGGTAGCCCTGCCCGGCGGCTGTGCCATCGGCGCCCGTCCCATTGACCTGCACCTCAAGGGCCTGGCCGCCCTGGGGGCGGAAATCGAGGTGAAAAACGGCTGGGTCAAGGCCCGTGCCCGTCGCTTGCGTGGGGCTTCCATTTACCTTGATTTTCCCAGCGTAGGGGCTACCGAAAACATCATGATGGCCGCGGCCCTGGCGGAAGGGACGACCACCATCGAAAATGCCGCCGGCGAACCGGAGATTGTTGACCTGGCCAATTTTATAAACGCCATGGGCGGGCGGATAACCGGGGCCGGTACCCGGGTTATAAGGGTCGAGGGCGTAAAACAACTCCGCGGGACTTCCCATGCCGTCATACCCGACCGCATCGAGGCCGGCACCTTTATGGTAGCGGCGGCGGCCACGGGGGGCGACGTACTGGTGGAGAACGTCATCCCCACCCACCTCAAGGCCGTTATGGCCAAATTGAGGGAAGCGGGAGCCGTGTTGGAAGAGGAAAACGGCGGGGTGCGGGTCCGGGCCGAGCTGCCCCCGAAGGCGGTGGATCTCAAGACTATGCCCTATCCCGGGTTTCCGACGGACATGCAAGCCCAGTTCATGGCCCTCCTGACCGTGGCGCAGGGCAGCAGCGTCATTACGGAAACCGTGTTTGAAAACCGCTTCATGCACGTCAATGAACTCAAGCGCATGGGGGCCCAGATTGTCATCGAAGGACATTGTGCGGTGGTTAAGGGCGTAGAAAAACTTACCGGGGCCTGTGTTAAGGCTACCGACCTACGGGCGGGGGCTGCTCTGGTCATTGCCGGGCTCATGGCCGAAGGGGAGACCGAAATAGGCTGCGTGCACCATATCCGGCGGGGATATGAGGATCTGGTGGGCAAGCTCCAGGGCCTGGGGGCTGACATCACCGAGAATTGAGAAAGGCTATTGACAATTTTCGCACCCCTTGCATATAATGATATCATCTGCGTTCTATTCTTAAAACCCAGGGGGCATATTATTTCTATGACCATTGAAGTGGGCAGTATCCTGGAAGGCGTGGTCACGGGGGTCACCAAATTCGGGGCCTTTGTGGAACTGCCGGGTGGGGTTACCGGTCTGGTGCACATCTCCGAAGTGGCCCACACCTTTGTGAAGGACGTCAGCGATTAT
The DNA here is from genome assembly GCF_013167955.1 of Thermanaeromonas sp. C210. NCBI lineage: Bacteria > Bacillati > Bacillota > Clostridia > Neomoorellales > Neomoorellaceae > Thermanaeromonas > Thermanaeromonas sp. C210. Next base: position 485,334 of record NZ_BLWF01000002.1, on the reverse strand, counting down.
GTTAAAGTTCAGGACCGGGTGCGCGTCAAAGTGATCCGGCTCGATGAGGGGGGGAAAATAGGGCTCTCCATCAAGCGAGCGCTACCGGAACCGGAGAGAACGGGCAAGAGGGCCTCGTCCAAACCCAGGGCCCACGCCTCCTTCGAGGAAAAGCTGGCCCGCTTCCTCAGGGAGAGTGACGAGCGGCTCCAGGACCTGCGGCGCCAGACCGAAGCCAGGCGTAGAGGCCGCGGGGCGCGGAGCTACTAGGTGGGGGATTATACGACCATCAAGCATCTAAGCGGCTGCAAGCCGGGCACCCGAAGGGGTGCCCATTCTTGTGCTGCATAGAAGGAGCAGTTGCGCCATGCCTATTTGCGCCGCTCTGGATATAGGCTCTAACTCTGTTCGCCTGCTGGTGGGACAAGTAGAAGGAGGGCAGGTACACCCCCTGCGGCAGAGCCTCCGGAGCACCCGCCTCATGGCGGGGTTTCAGGGAGGCAGGCTGGTTCCCACGGCCATCGAGAGGACCATAGAGGGCGCCAGGGAGCTGGTGGCCGAGGCGCGGACCTTTCCCCTGGCGGGAATGGCCGCCGTGGCCACCTCGGCCGCCAGGGAGGCGGAGAACGCCCACCAGCTCCTGGACGGCCTCCGACAAGCTACCGGCCTGACGGCGAAGATTATCACCGGGGAAGCGGAAGCCCTTTTGAATTATCGCGGGGTCAGGGCAGGCCTTAAGCACGGGAACGCGGAGCGCATCCTGGTAGTAGATGTGGGGGGCGGCAGCACGGAATTAAGCTGGGAAGATCACGGCCGCCTAAATTTGCGGAGTATTCCCCTGGGGGCCGTCCGCTGCACCGAGGCCCGTACACCGGAGGCCGCCATGGCACGGGCGCTGGTGCCGGTGCTGCGGGAAGTCGGGAATGAGGGCTTTTCCCGGGTGGTTGCCACGGGCGGCACGGCCACCACCCTGGCCGCCATGGAGCAAGGCCTAAGGGATTACCGGCCCGACCGGGTGCACGGGTTCACCCTGCGGCGGGAAAGGATTCATTACTGGCGGGATACCCTAAAAGCCCTGCCGGTGGAAGAGAGAAGGAAGATCCCCGGCCTCCAGCCGGAACGCGCCGACATTATCGTGGCGGGAATAAGCATTTTACTCGAGGTTCTGCAGGGCCTGGGAGCGGAGGAGGTCACCGTAAGCGAGGCGGACCTCCTGTGGGGCCTGCTTCTCTATGCGGCGGGAGAGGAGATGGACTGGTGCGAATTGTTGTAGCTATAACCGGGGCCACTGGGGCTATTTACGGTATACGGCTTCTAGAGGTGCTCCGGGATCTGGAGGTGGAAACCCACCTGATTTTGAGCCGGTGGGGGCAAAAGACTATAGAAATCGAAACCTCCTGGAAGGTGGAGGAGGTTAGGGCCCTGGCCGCCGTAAACTACCGGGAGGACCAGCTGGAGGCGGCCGTGGCCAGCGGTTCCTTTAGGCATGAAGGTATGGTAGTGGCGCCCTGCAGCATGAAGACTCTGGCCAATATCGCCCACGGCCTCGCCTCCAACCTCGTCGGCCGCGCGGCCGACGTGACCCTCAAGGAAGGCCGCAAGCTCATCCTCGTACCCCGGGAGACCCCTTTAAACGCCATCCACCTGGAGAATATGCTGCGACTTGCCCGCCTGGGCGCCGTCATCCTGCCCCCCATGCCGGCCTTTTATCATCGGCCGCGCACCCTGGAGGACCTGGTGGACCACCTGGTGGGCCGCATCTTAGACCAGCTAGGTCTGGAGCATAATTTATACCGGCGCTGGGGCGGTGAGGGGGAGTGATTACTTACCGGGCAGGGTGCGGCCGACTCACGGTCTGTTGCCGCCTGTTTCGAGCGGGAGAGGGGGTGGTGGCCCACCTTTTCGGAGGGGAGAGGCCCCACGTGGGGGCCGTGGCCCTGGCCATGCCCCGTCCCAGCCTGCGGGACCCCCGGAAGACCAGTGCCACCGCCTCGGTTCTTACTGTTGTGGGCCACAAAGACGACGAGCTCGCGCGGCCGGCTGCGCTGCTGCTGGCTTCCAGGTGCGGAGTGCCGGCCGTGGTGGTGGCCGGCGTCCACATTGAGGGAGCCGGCCACCACGAAATTGGCCTCCTCATGGAGCACGCCCGGCGGGCGGTGGAGGGGGCTCTCAAGGCCTGGCAGCGCCTGTCAAGTCCTACATGAAGAAGCGGATTACAAACAGCACGGCCAGTATCCACATGGTAAGGCTGATCTTCTTAGCATTGCCGGTGATCAGGTTAAGGAACACGTAGGCCAGCACGCCCCAAACGATACCCTCGGCTATATCGTAGGTGAAGGGCATGATGGTGATGGTCAGGAAGGCCGGGGCGGCTTCGAGGAAGTTGCTGAAATCGATTTTCATGATGGGTTCCATCATGAAAATGCCCACGATGACGAGGACGGGCGCCGTGGCCACCGCGGGGACGATGCCTACCAGGGGAGAGAAGAACAGGGAGGCCAGGAAGAGCAGGCCCACAACCAGGGCCGTCAGCCCCGTGCGGCCGCCTTCGGCCACGCCCGAGGCGCTTTCAATGTAGGCCACGCACGTGCTGGTGCCCAGAATAGCCCCGCAAGTGGTGGCAATGGCGTCGGACATCAAGGCCTGGCCGGCACGCGGCAGGTGGCCCTTTTCGTCCAGGAAACCCGCCTTGCTGCTTACCCCGATCAGCGTGCCCAGGGTATCAAAGAGGTCCACAAAGGTCAGAGTAAAGATCACGGGAATAATTCCCGCGGCCAAGAGATCGCCTAACCCGAGCCGGAAGGCGCCGAAGGTGGGAGCCAAGCTGGGCGGCAAGCTGACGATTTTTAAGCCCTCCAGTTTGGTGACGCCCAGGGGTATACCCAGCAGGGTGGTGATGATAATGCCCAACAAGAGGGCACCCTTGACGCGGAGCCCCACCAGGGCGGCGGTAATGATGAGGCCGATAACGGCCAGGAGCACCGATGGATCGCGGAGGTTCCCCAGCTGCACTAGGGTGTCGGGATTGGATACCACAATGCCTGCGCTTTGCAACCCTATGAGGGCGATGAACAGGCCGATGCCTGCGCTGATGGCCAGCTTCAGGGAAAGGGGAATGGAGTTGACGATGGCCTCCCGCGCTTTAGTCAGGGTCAGGATTATGAAAATGATACCGCTCATGAAAACTGCGGCCAACGCTGCCTCCCACGGGTACCCCATCTGCTTGACGATGGTAAAAGCAAAGAAAGCATTGAGTCCCATGCCCGGAGCCACGGCAATGGGGTAATTGGCCAAGAAGGCCATGAGCAGGGTGCCGATGACGCTGGCCAGGATGGTGGCCACTAGGACGGCGTTAAAGTCCATACCCGTGGTGCTGAGGATAGTGGGGTTAACAAAAATGATGTAGGCCATGGTCATGAAAGTAGTAAAGCCGGCCAGCACCTCGGTACGGACGGTGGTGTTATTTTCCTTTAACTTGAACACCCTCTCCAGGAAGCCTTCCTGTACGGACATGTTTGACCCCTCCTTTTACGTTAGTATGTGCGATTTCGGGCTGCAAACTTTATCGACCAGCTCCCGTCTAACCTATCACCCCCTTCGGTACGGCCTCAAAAATTAACCCGGCTCACCGGCGGACCCTCAGGGCCGCCTTCGTAGCCGGGCAATTTACGGTTGCCTGGTAGAAACCCCCAGACCCTATTACTGGGGATATACGAAGACAGGCGCACTCGGCAAATATGAGATTACACCTTATATTATTTATATTTATTTGCTGTTTTTAGAGAAATTCCTGCCGGGGAATTAAAACAAAATTAAATTTGCGCAGCGGCCTACAATCACATTGACACTGCTTGGGCCTGTACATTAAGCTTAAATTAATAGGACACAATAGTACCAAAATTGCCCCGGAAGGAGATGGATACGGTGTCTAGCCCCCTTTCGGCCATGACCCAGGAACTGGTGGCTACGGCCACCGGCCGGATACCTGCCGATGTAGTCATCCGCGGCGGGAAAGTCATCAACGTATTCACGCGGGAGATACTGTCGTGGGATATCGCCGTCAAGAACGGGCGCATCGCTACGGTAGGGGATGTGGACCACTGCATCGGGCCCCAGACCCGGGTAGTGGACGCCACGGGTTTTTATCTGGCACCGGGCTTTCTGGACGGCCACCTGCACGTGGAGAGCAGCATGGTAAGCGTAACCCAGTTTGCCCGGGCGGTCCTTCCCCGGGGCACTACCGCTATTTTTATGGATCCCCACGAAATCGCCAATGTCCTGGGCCTGGAGGGTGTAAGACTGATGGTGGAAGAAGGCCGGAATCTCCCCTTGAGGGTTTATGCCACCATGCCCTCCTGCGTGCCGGCCGCGCCCGGCCTGGAGGATGCGGGGGCCGCCTTTGGCCCCGAAGAGGTGGCCCAGGCCATGCAGTGGGAAAACATAGTGGGGCTGGGAGAGATGATGAATTTCCCCGGCGTGCTTAACGGAGACGAGAAGGTACACGGGGAAATCAGGGCCACCCTGGAGGCGGGCAAGCCGGTTACCGGCCACTATGCCCTCCTGGAGACCGAAAAGGGATTGCCCGCCTATGCGGCGGCCGGTATATGCTGCTGCCATGAGTCTACCAGGGCTATCGATGCCCTGGCCCGCCTCCGGCTGGGCATGTACGCCATGATGCGGGAGGGTTCGGCCGCCAGGGATGTGCGGGAGACCGTTAAGAGCCTGACGGAGAACTGCGTAGACCCCCGGCGAGCGGTCCTGGTAACCGACGATACCCATCCTGAAACCCTCCTTTCCCAGGGCCACATGGACCATGTTCTCCGCCGAGCCATCAGCGAGGGTCTCAATCCCCTGGTGGCCATCCAGGCCGTAACCCTCAATACCGCCGAGTGTTTCGGGCTGGCCCAAGACCTGGGCAGTATCGCTCCGGGGAGATGGGCGGACATCGTCTTCCTTTCCGACCTGGCGGCCGTTAAGGTAGAAAAGGTCATGGTTGCGGGCCGGGAAGTGGCGGAGGGGGGCCGGCTTTTAGTCGAACTCCCGGAGCCTACTTACCCGGACGAGGTCAGGAATTCGGTACACCTGAAGGAAGCCCTGACGGCGGACCACTTTACCATCCCCGCTCCTCCCGGCAGGAGTTCGGTACGGGTCCGCATAATCCAGGTACTGGAGGGAAGCATCCTCACCAGGCACGTTATCGAAGAGTTAGAGGTAGAGGACGGGCAGGTGAAGGCCTCTCCGGAGCGCGACATTGCCAAAGTGGCGGTGGTGGAACGCCACCGCGGCACGGGAACCAGGGGCCTCGCCCTGGTAAAGGGTTTTGGCTTTAAGGCAGGGGCCCTGGCCTCGACGGTAGCCCATGACAGCCACAACCTGATTATCGTGGGCACCGACGAGGCCGATATGGCCCTGGCAGGCAACACCCTGGCCCGGTGCGGTGGCGGTATGGCCGTAGTAAGGGACGGCCGGATTCTGGCGCTGCTTCCCTTACCCATTGCGGGGCTCATGTCCGACCAGCCGGTAGAGACGGTCGCCGGACAGGTGGAGGAAGTGCTTAAAGCCTCGCGGGAACTGGGGTGTCAGATGACCTCTCCCTTTATGACCATGGCCTTTGTGGCCCTGCCGGTCATCCCGGAGCTGCGCCTCACCAACCGCGGACTCGTCGACGTTCTGCGCTTTGAGTTGGTGCCGGTAATAGCGGAATAGGGCGCTGTTAGCTTCTTCTATTGGGGTCCTGGAGCTTGGGCGCGCCCGGCCGCAGGGGCGGGCGCGCCGAGAACTGGGCCTGGTTGCTCCGGACCGAGGCCCCCAGGATCGGGGTCAGGGCGAGGCAACGGCTTCCGGGGCTACCTCAAACCCCAGAGCCTGCAGGGTCTGGCGGTCGGCTATGCCGGTGGGTTTTATACCCTCCATTATTTGAAAGGCCTTTACGGCCAGGACGGTCATGGGGCCGTAGTCGCCGTCCGTCGGACCGAAGAGGTAAAACCCCTTTTCCCGCAGCCTGGCCTGTAAAGTCACCACTTCTGGCGATATGGTTCCCGGTTTTAAGGGCCCCGTGGGCGGTACCAGGGGGCCCTTTACTATGACCGGGGTTCCTACGGATATCCAGGGGAAGATTTCTTCTACATGTTCGTTTAGCATGCGGAAGCAGCCGGCGGAAGCGGGCCAGCCTACGGACCAGGGGCGATTAGTACCGTGGATGCCGTAGTTCCCCCACGGCACGTTAAGGCCCATCCAGCGGGTGCCGAAGGGACCCCCGCTCTCGTAAGACTTATCCACAATCTTCCACTCCCCCACCGGCGAGGGCGAAGTATACTTGCCTATGGCCACGGGATACTGGCGGAATACCCGGCCGTCTACCAGGAGATAAAGGTACAATTGGTCGGTGTCCACCAGGATCTGGATCTTGCTGCCCGGCGGGGGGCCTTCCCCGGCTTCCCGGGCTACAGGTTGGACCCTGTTACTTAAGGCCTGGTAAGTTGCAGTGTCCACCTCTCCGGAAGGGAGGAGGCCGTGGGCCCGCTGGAGATTGATCACCGCCCGCTGGGTGATACGGTCGTAGACGCCGGTGGGCGGTCCAAAGTAAAAGCCCATCCGGGACAGTACATACTGGAGTTCGGCTACATCCTGCCCCTTAAGGGGCGGGTCGGTCAACATGAGGGTGCGGTTTTCGCCTTCACAGCCGCACGGGGAATGGGCCTGTACAGCCCCGGGGTAAGAAAGGGTAAGGGCTAAGAGAAGAGCGGTGAAAAGGGGTAAGACCTGCACCTTGCTTCTCCTTCCCATGGGATTATGCCACTCGTAACTTACTCCTGCCTGCTGGGGGCTTTGGCCCCAAGGTCCTGACTCATATTTTTCCCGCAGATAGCCCTTTTCCATGTATATGGTCCGCAACTTGCCCTTCCCGTAAAAGGCCGCCTGCCCTGGTGGCCCATGGCGCAAGGTTGACGCCGGGCGGGGTATACTAAGAAAGGGTTATATAGCCTCAAAGCCGATTCTTTGTGGCAAAGGAGCAATAACATGTTCCTCGCCCTGATCATTGCCCTCGTGGCCGGGGTGGCCATGGCCGTTCAAGGTTCCCTAAATGCAGCCCTGGCCAAAATTACCGGCCTCCTCCAGGCCACCCTCGTGGTCCACCTTACGGCTACCATAGCGACTGCCCTTTTACTTCTTTGGCCCCTTAGCCCCGGCAGTTTAGGTAAAATTACCCAGACCCCCTGGTATTTGCTCCTCGGGGGTCTTATCGGGGTGCTCATCACCTACGGCGTAATGGCCAGCATATCCCGGGCCGGAGCGGCCCTGGCCACCACCGCCATCATTGTGGGACAGGTAACCATGGCCCTGATCATCGACCACCTGGGGCTCTTCGGCCTCAACAAAATCCCCTTTACCTGGTGGAAGGCCCTGGGCCTGGTTCTATTGGCGGCCGGAGCGCGCCTGATGTTGAATTAGGCCGAGCAGAGAGCTGGTTTACAACGGCCGTGGCCGTATGGCGCCTTGAGCGACAACTTCCGGCTAGCTTAGCCTATCCGGAATGCCTTTGGCCAACGCCGTAGCGCGCCGCATGATTGGAGGGCTACAGGAGAACAAAATGTATAAAAATGCGTGAAGAATTAGCCAGGAGACAAAAATATGAGAATAGTTGCATAGGATATGGAGAAATATACAGAGCCATTATGGTGTGCCTGCATTTATCTGGGGGGCTACGACCCTGTAACCTTTGGCTCTCGAAGAGCTGCGTGTCTCAAGTGCCTACTGGCTGGTCGGGTCCGTCGGGGACCAAATGCTTCCTAAGCCTGTTCAAGGCGCGTACTTTAATCCGGTGCACTGCCGGTTGGGAAATCCCTAGTTTTTTGGCCACTTCATATTCCGTGGCTCCGTTTAAGACGGTAGCGATAATAACTCTCTGCTGTTGGGGTGTAAGCACCGAAAGGGCTTCTTCGAGGAACAGAGTGTCCTCTACTTCGGCCAGGGTGTCGGCAGGAGAAGCAAGGGCGTCAACCATTTCCCTTTCCTCTTCTTCGGATTCTTGATTCACAGGTTTATTAAGGATTAGCAGCTCGTGCTTTCTTAAGTATTTCTGCTTTCTTGCCAGCCTGGTGGCCTCGTGGCATAGACCGGTTAAGAGCCAGGCTGCCACTTGAGCATCTTCAAAGTCGAGTTTGGCCGGATTCAGGCTTAGGGGGACATAGTTCTGCGCCTCCTTTTAACCTACATATCTCGTTACAATAATTAAAGAGAAGGAGAAGAGGCTGTTAATACCCCCCATACCCAACTGTCAAGATGATTTTCCGCGATTATTCTTTTCTGAAAAGTATTGCTCTAGTTCGCTCCTTCCCCACGGGGTTTTGGGCTTGTATCGGCGAACGGCGTCTACTATCCAGGCTACCAAGTCAGAGCGTGCTTCCTCATAATCATAACCTAGGCGGCGGCTGTATTTCTTAATTACCGGGCTAAAGCGCTGAATCAGCTCGGCGAGGGCTTCTTGGTCACCAGCTTGGGCCTTCATAATTAACTCCCGTAGTTTAACCTTTCTCGACATGAAGTTTTGCCCTCCCCAGAAGACAAAAAAGTCTGCCCCAAAGATGAGGGCAGGTTTAATGGGCTTCAAGTGGCAGCCAGGCTGTCATAGTACCAGTTGGTACTTTAGACCCTATGGCTTTGCGTCCTCACCTTTCGGTAAGTTTGCCTTTGGCACTCGAACTATTAGGTTGTGGGGAGCAAATATATCCTTCTTCTGTAGTTACGCATCCATTATATACTAGAAGTCAGGATATGGCAATTGGTTACTGATCTGGAATAATAAGCATACTGGTGCGTCGATCAATTGGGGACAGGCTGGCGTCCCGGTTTCGGGTTTGGAAGGAAGGGCCTCCGGACGACTGGGTTATTAAAAGGGGCAGTTCTTCCCTCTTTAGGGAGTAGAAGGTACCGAGCCTTAGGAATTTCACTCGAGAGCCCGAGGCCGGCTCAGTTTACATGGAAGGGGGGAAAGCCATGGAGGGCTTATTTACCTACGCCGATCTCGCTACCTTATCCGGAGCCGCTATGGCTACTTTATTGGTGGTGGAGTTTCTCAAGAATATTGGAAGGTTAAAGGGATGGTCGATGCGCGGCCTAATTCTAACCGTCGCCTTAACACTTATTATAATAACGAACCTGGCTACAGGTAATTTCTCGTTCAGAGATATCCCGCTATATTTGTTAAACGGCCTGTTAGTCGCCGTTTCCGCCACCGGAAGCCGACAGATGTTCGGTTCGAAAATAGGCACCCGGACATGAAGCCCGTGTCCCGTGTCAAGAGCCGGCAAAAACGCGGGTACCCGGGTATGCGACCTGCAAATACGAGTTTAGGGGCGCACCACCGGGCATCCTTGACGGGCTGGATACGATAGGGTATGATAAGAACGTGGAAGTAGCCGACAAAATTTGATATCTTTCTCCGAGCCGGTTGAGCCTAAGGACGAGCCCTTAAGCAAGGGTCAGATCTATGGCCAGCCGGCCTGGGCTAAAATATAGCCCACGGGGTATGCCGGGAAACGGGCATGCCTCCCCTTGCTCGGAAAGGAGAAAGGTTTGGACCACGCGGAACAGACCCCGGCATCCTTTGCGAGCCGGGGTTATCTTTTAGGAAGATTGAGGGGGAGGATAACCTTGAGCGGCAGGCGGCACTTCTTATGGATGCTGGCGGCGGTGGTAATGGCCATGGCAATGGCGAGCGCCCTGCTGGGCGGCTGCGCCGGCCGCCCGGAAAGGGGAGGGGAAGGGGTGGCTACCGCCCGGGAGATCAGGGTGTTTGCCGGGTCGGCCAGCAAGCCTCCCCTGGAAGAGATCGCGGCCAGGTTCGAAGCCAGGACGGGCACCAGGGTGACTCTCACCTTCGGCGGGTCGGGCGCGGTCCTGAGCCAGATGAAATTGAGCAAGCAGGGGGATATTTACCTGCCGGGTTCCTCGGATTTCATGGAGCTGGCCAAAAAGGAAGGGGTAGTGCTGCCGGAAACCGAGAGGATCGTGGTCTACCTGGTCCCCGCTATCAACGTTCCTAAAGGCAATCCCCAAGGCATTCAGGGCCTAGAAGATCTGGCCAAACCCGGCGTAAAGGTAGGTATGGCCCGGCCGGACACGGTCTGTGTGGGCCTTTACGGAGCGGAGATTTTGGAAAAGGCCGGCTTGGATTCCGAAGTGAAGGAAAACATCGTTACTTATGTGGAAAGCTGCGAAAAGGTGGCCAACCTGGTGGCCCTGGGACAGGTGGACGCCGTGCTGGGCTGGGAAGTATTTGCTTCCTGGAATCCGGATAAAATCGAAACCATCTACCTGCCCCCGGAGAAGGTGTCCAGGATCGGCTACATCCCGGTGGCCGTTTCCAGCTATTCCACCCAGAGGGATTTGGCCCAGCAGTTCATCGATTATCTTACTTCTGAAGAAGGCAAGGCTGTCTTTAAAAAATGGGGCTACCTGACCACCGAGGAGGAAGCCCGCCGGCTGGCTCCCCAGGCCCCCGTGGGCGGGGAGTACCGCCTCCAAAACCCCTGGTAAAGGGGCAAGGGAACCGTGATGAAGAAAAAGGATGCTTTCAACCTGGCCACTACAGGCCTTTTGGGAATCGTCCTGGCCTACTTCTTACTCTTGTTTTTGGCCCAGATACCGTATGTTAGGCCTGATATTCTACTGGAGAGCTTGCAGGACAAGGAGATACAGTTCGCCCTCGGCCTCTCCCTTAAAACATCCCTGGTGTCCGCCTCCCTGGCCGTAATCCTGGGCACGCCCGTGGCCTATCTGTTATCCCGCCGTCCTTTCCGGGGGAAAATCCTGGTGGACACCGTACTGGACCTGCCGACGGGAGTTTCCCCCATCGCCCTGGGCGCCCTCCTGTTGATTTTTTTCAACCAACCCGTCGGCCTGTGGATCCAGCAGCACCTAATCCCCGTCGTTTTCACCCCGGCGGGTATCATCGTGGCCCAGACGACCATAACCCTGGCCCTGGCCATACGGTTGATCAAAGCCGTCTTCGATTCCATCGATACCCATTATGAGCTGACGGCCCGCCTTCTGGGCGAAAGCAGCGGGGGAGCCTTTTGGCGGGTTACCCTGCCCATGGCCCGGCAGGGGATTCTCTCCGCCTTTATCCTGTCCTGGGCCCGGGCTCTGGGAGAATTCGGGGCTACCGTCACCCTGGCCGGGGCCACCAAATTCAAAACCGAAACCCTGCCCATCGCCATCTACCTGAACCTGGCCAGCGCCAATATAGAAAAGGCCGTGGTCCTGATATGGATCCTGTTGTTGGTTTCCTTTCTGGTGTTACTTTCGCTGCGCTATCTCGATAATGAGAGGAGAGCGGCCTTTTAATGCTGTACCTGTCCGGTGTGGAAGTGCAAGTCCCGGGGTTCCGGCTGCAAGATATATCCTTTAGAGTGGAGCGGGGCCGGTGCCTGGTCATCGTAGGCCCTTCGGGTTCGGGTAAAACCCTGCTCTTGGACACCATCTGCGGGGTCCACGCCGTAAAAAAGGGTTCCATTATCCTGGAGGATCGCGATATAACCCGGGCCCGGCCGGAGGAAAGGAAAATTGGCTATCTGCCGCAGAATTTGGCCCTGTTTCCCCATTTGTCGGTCATGGATAACATCCTCTTCGGTGCCAGGGCCCGGAAAATGCCCCTCGACCGGGCCCGGGACAGGGCCCGGAAGCTGGCCGGGCTCCTCCAGATCGAACACTTGCTCGAAAGGAAATCCCCCCTTCATTTGAGCGGCGGGGAGAAGCAGCGGGTGGCCCTCGCCCGGGCCCTGCTGGTGGAACCCTCGGTTATCCTGCTGGACGAGCCCTTTTCCGCCCTGGACAGCTTTATACGGCGCAAGCTAGTCCTTTATCTTAGAGAAGTATTCAACAAGCTGGGGACCACCGTCATTCACGTTACCCACGACCTCCAAGAGGCCTTCCTGCTGGCCGATCACCTGGGCGTCATGCTGGGGGGGAAGCTTCACCAGGTCGGGACGCCGGAAGAAGTGTACTACCGGCCGGCCACTCTGGGAGTGGCGCGGCTGTTTGCCGGGCGCAACGTATTTAGGGGCCTCATAACGGATATCGAGCCCGGTGTGTCCCTGGTGGCCCGCACCCCCCGCGGTTTTGTGTGTGAACTGCCCTGGAGGGAGGGGCTGGGAGCAGGACAGCAGGTGGTCTTCGGCCTGAGCCCCCGGGAAGTGGTCATCATCCGGGAGGGGAAGCCCCTGCGGCCCAAGGTGCAGGCCAATGTCTTTCCGGCCCGGATATCCAGCCTTTTTGACGGTTACGGCAGTTACCTGGTGTTCCTCACCCTGGACGGTTCGGGAGAAACTGTGGAACTGGAGATACCCAGCTATGTCTTCCGCGATATGGGGCTGGCGGCCGGGGCGGAGGTACAGGTTTCCCTCAAGAAGGATTCCCTGTGGGTCCTGCCGGATGAGCCGGACGGCGGCGGGTCTTGGGAGGAGGAGCCGGCGCCCGGAGGCTCCTAGCCGCCCCGCGTGGCCGGGTTCGCGTATCGTGCGTGGACGGTGTAAGTGAAGGCGTGCTACAAGGGGGCCCGAGGGCGCCGGGGCGCTCCAGGTCTAAAGAGGCCTTTACAGGCGCCCGGCCCCTTTGGATTGGGGGCCTTGGCCGTGGTTTTGGACCCTTGACAACGGGGCCGGTTTTAGGCATAATAATAAGCGCGGGTGGCGGTGTAGCTCAGCTGGTCAGAGCAAGCGGTTCATACCCGCTGTGTCGTAGGTTCGAGTCCTACCACCGCTACCATTTTTATGGCTTATGGCCCGTTAGTCAAGGGGTTAAGACACCGGTCTTTCAAGCCGGGATCGGGGGTTCGAATCCCCCACGGGTCACCAAACCTCAAGAAACCTGGTTTTTCAACGCCTGAAGCCTGCTTGGCGAATCCGGTGACGCCAAGCAGGCTTATTTTATGGCTAAAATCGGCTATTTACGTCTGTATCCAATAGCTATGGGCGACGGCCTCCCGTTCTGTGTTATACTATAAGTTAAGGAGGATAACCATGAACAAGCGCAAGTTCCGCAAGAAACCGGTTGTCGTCGAAGCCTACCAAACTGACAGAAAGATAGTCGTCCAGGCTACGGAGGGCCCACTTCTGGCTTCTCCGGGCGACTGGATCATAACGGGCGTAGACGGCAAGCAGTACCCATGCAAGCCTGATATATTTGAGAAGACTTACGAACCAGTTAACGGCACGGGCCAATACCGTAGGAAGCCTGTGATAATAGAAGCATTTCAAACGCCTAAGGAGTTAGTTATTATCACTTTGGAAGGCCCTCTCCGGGCTGAGCCCGGAGACTGGATCATTACCGGGGTCACCGGTGAACAGTACCCATGCAAACCGTCCATTTTTGAGAAAATTTACGAGCCGGTGGATGAAGACCTATCCAGCACCGCCCTTTGGGGCACCGAAACCTTTTGACGGTGTACCTGCGCCCATGCGATGTTCTCGCGGGCCATGATGCTCTCGACCCTATCAACTAGCAAGGAGAACGGGTTCTCTGTCTCGGTGTATATGCCGCTTCTGGTTAAGTACAGGTGCTTTTCACGCTTGAGAGCCTCGCACACAGAACGGTACTCTATCCAGTTTTCATGGAAGTTATAGAGGCCGTGCACCGCCGAGATAACCGCCACGGCGGAGCCAGCCGTCGCTATCGCCACTTTTATGAACCAATGATAGGTAACGAAAGCAACCAATACCGGCACAGATGCTGCTAAGACGAACTCGGCCGTCTTAAGCCGCTTGTACCATTTTTGGTTCCACATGCTTTTCTTGTCGTACCACTCTATTTGGTCGTCCAGACGTTTAGCGATGTATTCTTCTTCCGTCACGCTAAACACCCCCAAGGAGGGGTTTTGAAAAACCCTAAAGATAGGAGGCATTCCCTATACAGTCAGGTTTACTCCGCTCCTCGACGTCCAGCACCGCAGTTTTGCCGAGCATCGCCCCTTCGCCCAGGAGATAGTCTTGGCCGAAGGGCAGCCCCCGGAATAGGCCGGGGAAAGCCTTCTGCAAGATATCAAGATATGTTAAGGTGATCATTAACCTAGCCAGTTGGGACTAGAGCATTTTTCCATATCATATTGCCCAGTGGGGCACTACTAATTCCTAATCTTATCTGCAGCTTCTTTTTGTTGAAGTCCAGCAGCTTCTCTAGCATTTCTCGGTCTATCGCCTATGATTTCTCGATACATCTTTTATCACCCCCACTTGTAAAGTTGCTCTCCTCTCAATATTATTAGATTTACAATTGCCTGTAAAGTAAATTGAAAAACTGCAATCCAACGAGCTAAATTAACTAAGCGTCTTTGACCTGTTGGATGGGGCAACTCCAGTTGGTGGGCATATACGGTGACCTTCTGCCATGGCATCCTTGCCCATGGGCCGGTCTTGGACATCCTATCCTCGCCGCCTCCGTTTTCGGCCGAAGCTCAAGGTCGGCCAGCCGCGAAGGCTCGCTCCCTTTGAAGTCCCCCCAGGACCCTCCTCGCAAAAAGTGGGATGCGCCAGGGCCGGGTATGAGCCCGGATTTTTTATTGCCTTTTATCCCCGCCGGGGAAACTGGGCTCCGTGCTCTTAATTTGCCGTGACCGGCCGAAAAAGGGGAGGATTGTCGGACGCGGGCTCCTGTACGGGAGGGGATCCCTTTTCCTTCGGGCCCAGTTTAAGTCGGCGGCCCTCTCGCGGAGGGGGTGTGCCTTCCCCGCCCCCTTTCGTGTCGAAATGTTGTTCCTCCTCCTTCCCTCGAGGCGACAAGAATTGCCCCCCTGCCTGGGATATAATTTTTACCAGAAATGTAAGGGGTGGTGTATCTATTGGCCGAGAGTTCGCAGCGCTTGTCGAGGGTTGCGGTGGGCGGGTGGCTGGGCAGCCTGGGCCTTTTGGGGGCCACTTTCCTCCTAACCCGCGCCACCCTGCTGGGGGAGCTTATGCCCTTCGGTCCGGGAATCCTCATCGCCCTGGCGGGGCGCCGGCCCCGCCTCCTGTGGCCGGCGGTGCTAACGGCCGGGGCGGGCCTGTACGGCGTGGCAGCGGGTATAGAGGCCTACCTCCGCCTAGCCGTCTTTGTCGCCCTGGGGATCGCCCTTTCCCTGCCCCAGGCCCGCCGCCTGGAAAGGGGGATAGCCGTAGCGGCCCTGGGTACGGCCGTGATCATTTTAATCCGCGGCCTTGGACAGGCTTTCCTGGGCCCCTCCTTTTACGGCTGGGTCCTGCTCCTCTTTGAGGCGGTCCTGGCCGGCGGCCTGGCCCTGGCGTGGCTGGAGGCGGGGGTGAGCCGGCACCGGGAAGAGAGGCTTTTGGGCCTCGGCCTCTTTGCGCTGGGCCTCCTTTTAGGCCTGGAGGGGTGGCAGGTGGCCGGTATGTCCCTCCAGAGCCTAGTGGGGAGGCTGTTTATTCTGGCGGCCGCTATAGTGGGAGGTGCGGGGTCCGGGGCGGCCATGGGTGCCGTTCTCGGGTTCCTTCCCAGCCTTACCAGCCTGACGGCTCCGGCCCTGGCCGGCCTCCTGGCCCTCGTAGGGTTGACGGCCGGGGCCTTTCACAGCCTGGGCAAGCTCGGCGTGGTGGGGGGCTTTATGCTAGCCCACCTGCTCCTTTCGAGTTACTTCCTGGGAGCCCAGGGGGCCAACTTGGCCTTGAAAGAGAGCGCCGTGGTGGCGCTGGTGGTTCTCCTGTGGCCGACCAAATGGATCAAGCCCGCAACCTCTTTTTTCAATAAAGAAGGGCCAGAATCCGCCGCGAGCCCTCCAGTAGCTCGGGCACAGAGGCTGGCCGCCGCCCTTAAATTCCTCGGGGAAAGCCTGGAAAATGCCGTTGAGGCCGGCACCGGCAGTGCGGGAGCCGCCGTGCGTCAGGTGGCCCGGCTGGTATGCGAAGGGTGCCCGGCCAACAAAGTTTGTTGGGAACTGGATGGGGACAAGCTTACGTCTGCCCTCAAGGACCTGCTGGTGAGGAAGGGAACGGCGGGTCTGGTGGCGGCCGATCTTCCCGGCTGGCTGCAGGGCCGCTGCGGCAGGGCCCGGGAGCTCCTGGCGGCCCTGGAAGCCCAGGCCCGGAAGTTCACGCCGGAACAGGCCGCCCAGGGCCTGGCTCCCCTGCTGGCCCGCCAATTTAGAGCTCTGGGAAGCCTCCTGGAGGATAGCCTCCGGGAGACTGCGGCGGCGGGCGAGGCTGCCGCAAAGGAGCCCTTCCTCAGGGTAGAGGTGGGCTACACCTCGTGCGCCCGCCAGCAGGACTTAACCTGCGGGGATTCCTTCCTGGCCGCCCCCTTGGAAGAGGGCCGGTATCTCCTGGTCTTGAGCGACGGCATGGGTGCGGGCCGGGAGGCCCGGAGGACCAGCCACACCGCTGTGGAGCTGGTGAAGGAACTGCTGGCCGCCGGCTTCTCCCGGGAGCTGGCCCTGCGCCTTGTCAATATGGTTCTCCTCCTGCGGTCCCCCCGGGAAAGCTTTGCCACCCTGGACATGGCGGTCCTGGACCTTAACCAGGGCCAGGCCGAATTTACGAAGCTGGGGGCCTGCTCCGGTTTTCTGGTCAGGGGACAGCGGGTCCTGACTATTAAGCCCCAGTCCCTCCCCGTGGGCATCCTGGAGGACATTCCCCTCGAGGTGAGCCGGGAAGAAATACAGCCCGGGGATGTACTGGTCATGGTTAGCGACGGCGTGCTGGAAGCCCACCGCGACCCGGCGGAAAAGGATCGCTGGGTGGCAGCAGCCCTGAAAAGGGCAACGGAGTCCGAGCCCCAGAGGCTGGCCGAGCGCCTTCTAAACCAGGCCGTGGCCCTGGCCGGGGGCAGCCCGGCGGACGATATGCTGGTGGCCGTAGCCCGCCTTGAGCAGGTCGGCCGGACGTAAGTAGGAGGACGGGTAAAATGGCTTCCCCAAAGCAGGAAAACGGCCTCCCGTGGCGAAATACAAAATAAAAATAGATAATCTTGGAAAGAACCGGGAATGGAGTCGTTTTTGGCCAAGGTCCGCCGGACCATAAGCCGCTACGGCCTGCTGAACAGGGGAGACAAAGTCGTAGTAGGGGTTTCGGGTGGCCCGGACTCCCTGGCCCTCCTGTACTGCCTGCTGGAGCTCCGGGATGAGTTCGGCGTCAGCCTGCACGTAGCCCATCTTAACCACCTTTTACGGGGTGAAGCGGCCGCCCGGGAGGCGGCTTTTGTTTCCCGCCTGGCGGAGGACCTGGGGCTCCCCGCCACGGTGGAGGCCCGTGATGTGAGGGCCTACCGGAAGGAATGCCGCCTTTCCGTGGAAGAGGCGGCCCGGGAGGTCCGCTACGCCTTTTTGCGGGAGGTGGCTGCCAGGGTCGGGGCCCGGAAAATCGCCGTAGGCCACCAGGCCGACGACCAGGCGGAGACGGTGCTGCTCAATCTCCTGCGGGGCAGCGGCCTGGCGGGGCTCAAGGCCATGGTACCCTGCCGGGAAGGCATTATCCGGCCTTTGCTCTTCGTGAGCCGGGCGGAAATCGAGGCCTACTGCCGGGAAAAGGGCCTGCAGCCCTGCTGCGACTGGACCAATTGGGACACGGCCTACCGCCGGAATAAAATACGCCACGAGCTCCTGCCCCTTCTGGCCCGCCAGTACAATCCGGCCGTTGTACCTGCCCTGGCACGGACGGCAGCCCTTTTAGCGGAAGAAAATGAACTTTTGGAGGACCTGGCCCGGCAGGGGCTGGCGCGGGTAGTGCTGGAAAGGGGACCCGCCTCCCTCCTGCTGGACCGGGAGGCCTTTTTGGGCCTGGCGCCCGCCCTCCAGCGCCGCGCCTTAAGGGCGGCGGCTGTGGAGGTGGGCGGCGGGGCGGAGTTTGAACACGTGGAGGCCCTGCGGGAGATCATACGGGCGGGCACCGGAGCCTTAACCTTGCCTAAGGGCGTGCAGGTCCGGGTTGAGGGGGGACGGATCCGTTTCGGCCGGCCCGGCCGCGGAGCCGGGGAAGCTCCGGTTTTCAGTTATCCCCTGCGGGTTCCCGGCGTCACTTCCCTGCCCGAGATCGGACGGGCTATAAGGGCCGAGGTGCTTCCGCCGCCGGAGCGGGTGGTGGCCCCCCCTCATGAAGCTTGGCTGGATTGGGAAAGGATCGCGGGCCCCCTCGTGGTCCGCAATTGGCGTCCGGGGGACCGGTTCTCCCCCCTGGGTATGAAGGGAAGCAAGAAACTGCAGGACCTTTTTGTGGATGCGGGGGTTCCGGCCGCCGAGAGGCGACGGTTGCCGGTGGTTGCTGCAGGAAAAAATATTATATGGGTGGCCGGGGTGCGCATCGCCGAGAACTATAAGATAACCCCGGCCACTAAGGAAGCCCTGCACCTGGTGCTGGAAGGCGAGGAGGGGTAAGGGCCGGTAGCAGCTCCGGGTTATTCTCCTTTTTCCGGGACAGGCCCGGCCTGGAGGAGTGGGCCGCGGCAGGTGATAGACTTCACGAGGAGCGTGGAGAGGCGGCCGCGGAGCCCCCAGGTCGGCCGACGCCTACCGGGAAGGGCCGGCTTTGAGGGTTGTTAGTTCCCGCCGGAGGCCTGAAAGCGCCGGCCGGTTCGGCTCCCGCCGGCCATGAGTGCCAGCGGGGATCTAACTACACCGGGCCGAAAAGTAGGGATGGTCCGGACCCTGGTGAAATTGCAATCATATTTCCCTTGTGCTAAAATATATACCTAAAATTGAATGCAGGGGCAGGGCGAGAGGAGGGCTAACTTTTGAACCGTATTTTTAAGAACCTGGCCGTATACCTGTTAATAGTTCTGCTAGCTGTTTCTATTTTAAGAATATCATCACCGGTAGAAAGAACGGTGCAAGAGCTGGATTTTACGCGCTTTTACCAGCTGGTGGAGCAGGGCCAGGTTCAGGAAGTAACCATTACACCGGAGAGGGATATATATAAGATAGCGGGGACGCTGAAGGACGGCACCAAGTTTAGCGTGAATGCCCTGCCTTCCCAGAACTTGATCGACCTTCTGGCCAGCAAAAACGTGCCCACCAAGATGCTGCCCGCCCCCGAGGCGCCCTGGTGGACCAACCTTCTGGGCACCTTCTTACCCATCCTTTTACTGGTAGGCCTTGTCCTATTCATGATGCAGCAGACCCAGGGCGGGGGCTCCCGGGTGATGCAGTTCGGCCGGAGCAGGGCCCGCTTGCACACTCCGGATGAGAAGCGCAAGGTCACCTTTGCCGATGTGGCCGGGGCCGACGAGGTAAAGGAAGAGCTGGAGGAAATAGTGGAGTTCCTCAAGAACCCCCGCAAATTTAACGAACTGGGAGCGCGGATCCCCAAGGGGGTTCTCCTCTACGGTCCCCCCGGCACAGGCAAAACTCTGCTGGCCCGCGCGGTGGCCGGGGAGGCGGGAGTGCCCTTTTTTAGCATCAGCGGCTCCGACTTTGTGGAAATGTTTGTGGGTGTGGGGGCCTCCCGGGTCAGGGACCTCTTCGACCAGGCCAAGAAAAACGCCCCCTGTATAGTGTTCATCGACGAGATCGACGCCGTGGGCCGGCAGCGGGGGGCCGGGCTGGGAGGCGGCCACGACGAGCGGGAGCAGACATTAAACCAGCTCCTGGTGGAGATGGACGGTTTCAGCCCCAATGAAGGAATTATCATCATTGCGGCTACCAACCGGCCGGACATCCTGGATCCCGCCCTCTTGCGGCCGGGACGCTTCGACCGCCAGATTGTGGTCGACGTGCCGGACATCAACGGCCGGAAGGAGATCCTTAAAGTCCACGTCCGGGGCAAGCCCCTGGACGCCAATGTGGATCTGGACGTGCTGGCCCGGCGCACCCCCGGCTTTACGGGAGCCGACCTGGCCAATATGGTGAACGAGGCTGCTTTGCTGGCCGCGCGGCGGGGCAAAAAGAAGATCTCCATGCAGGAGATGGAAGAGGCCATTGAGCGGGTGATTGCCGGCCCGGAAAAGAAATCAAGGGTGATCAGCGAATTCGAAAAGCGGCTGGTGGCCTACCACGAGGCAGGCCATGCCCTGCTGGGGCACTACCTGCCCCATACGGATCCCCTCCATAAAGTTTCCATTATCCCCCGGGGCCGGGCCGGAGGATATACCCTGCTGTTGCCCAAGGAAGACCGGCGCTATATGACCAAGTCCCAGATCCTCGACCAGGTCACCATGCTCTTGGGCGGCCGGGTGGCCGAAGAGCTGGTGCTGAACGAGGTGAGCACCGGGGCCCAGAACGATCTAGAACGGGCCACCGAACTGGTGCGGAAAATGATCACCGAATTCGGCATGTCCGAGGAGCTGGGGCCCCTCACCTTCGGCCGCAAGCAGGAGACGGTCTTCTTGGGACGGGATATTGCCCGCGACCGCAATTACAGCGAAGCCGTAGCCTTCTCCATCGACAAGGAAGCCCGGCGCATTATTGATGAGTGCTACAACCGGGCGGAGCAGATCCTGAAGGACCACATGGAAGAGCTGCACCTGGTGGCCAAGGCCCTGATGGAGAAGGAAACCCTGGAGGCCGAGGAATTCACGGCCATCCTCGAGGAATACAACCGCAGCCGCGAAGCCGGCCCGGAAGAGGGCCGGGTCCCGACTGCGGCGGCGCCGGTGCTCAATATCAATATTAAACCCACCGATCCGGACCACAACGCCAAAGATCTACTGCTCAAGCTTACGTACCAGCTATTCTGCTTGAAAGGGGTATGGTAGTGGAACGCACCTTCAGCATGATCAAGCCCGAGGGGGTAGCCCGCGGGCTGGTGGGAGAAATTATAAGCCGCATCGAGGGCAAAGGTTACCGCATTGTGGCCTTGAAGATGCTGCGCCTTTCGCGGGAGATGGCCGAAAAGCATTACGCCGAGCACCGGGATAAGCCCTTTTTCGGGGAGCTCATCGAGCATATAACTGCCGGCCCGGTGGTGGCCATGGTGCTGGAAGGCCCCAATGTAATTGCCGGTTGGCGCAAGATGATGGGTGCCACCAACCCCCAGGAGGCCGCCCCCGGGACCATACGGGGAGACTACGCCCTGGAGACAGGGCAAAACGTAGTCCACGGCTCCGATTCGCCGGCCAACGCCGAAAGGGAAATCGCCCTCTTCTTCCGGCCGGAGGAACTGGTTTAAGGCCCCGAGCCTTCGGCGAAGAGTTAAGTAGGGAACGTTAAGAAGGGTTAAAGGCTAAAGGGAACGGGAGGCCGCTTCCATGGGTCGGGAAGCGGCCTCCCGGTTTTTTTAGGCTTCGCCCGTTAGATTGGCCTGCCTTCTTCTCCATCCCCAAGGTTCCATCCATCCTCTTTCCCGGGTTATATCCCCGCCCCCATGCAGGGAGGTCCTGTCCGGACTTGAAAGCCCGGGACCAATCCCTGGCGGGCCCGGGCTTTGGCAGCCTCTGTCCCCTCCACCGTAAATTTCGCAAGAGAACGGCCGTCCGCCCGGCCCCGGCACCTCCCTCACGAGAAATTACCTCACCGGACCCCGGAACCCTCAGGACCCGGAAGCCAATGGGCGGGTGCGCGGACCCCGCTCCCCTTCCCGTCCTCGTGGTACCTTTCCCGCGCTCCGGCCGATCTTCCTGCCGCTTTCTCTTGGACCCACGAATCCCCGCTTTACCGGAGGCCATTTGTATTTTTGTACAACAAAAGGGGGCCTAGATTTAATCGCTTGTTCAAAGGAGGAATAAAGCCGGGAAACGAATCAATAAGGACCAAGACCGAAGGACGGTAGGAGAGATGAAGCTTTCCCGCCGGAGCTTTCTTAAAGCCGGGATTGTTCTCGGGGGAACAAGTGCTCTGGCCGCGGGGTCCTGGTCCGGTTGGGGGCTTAAGGGAGCCGCTCCTGCCGGGGCCGAGGAAGAAGTAAAGATCGTCCCCACGGCCTGCAATCACAACTGCGGCGGGCGGTGTGTATTGAAGGCCCACGTGCGCAACGGCGTTATAACCCGCATCACCACCGACGACGAGCCCGACACGCCGGAGACTCCCCAGCTGCGGGCCTGCCTGCGCGGCCGGGCCTACCGCAACCGCCTCTATCACCCGGACCGGCTGAAATTCCCTTTAAAGAGGACCGGGGAGCGGGGCGAGGGGAAGTTCGAGCGCATCACCTGGGACGAGGCCATCGACAGCATTGCGCGGGAGCTAAGGCGTATTAAAGAGACCTACGGGCCGGAGGCCATCTACGTCAATTACGCCACCGGTAACGCCGGGGTCCTTTCGGGCGGCAACCTCATCCGCCGGCTGTTGAGCCTTTACGGCGGATACCTGAACTACTACAACAACTACAGCAATCCCTGCGTTACCTGGGCCCTAAATTACACCTTCGGCGACCAGAACGCGGCTAACAGCCGGGAGGACCTCGTCAACTCCAAGCTCATTATCCTGTGGGGCTTCAACCCGGCCGAGACCATCCACGGCACCAACACCATATATTACCTGCGCCGGGCCAAGGAAGCCGGGGCCCGCATTATAGTTGTCGATCCCCGGTACTCCGACACGGTTATTGCCCTGGCCGACCAGTGGATCCCCATCCGGCCTACCACGGACAATGCCCTTATGGATGCCATGGCCTACGTTATGATCACTGAAGGCCTCCACGACCAGGCCTTCCTCGACAAGTACTGCCTGGGTTTTGACGATGAACACCTGCCGGAGGGTGTGCCGCCCGGCAACTCCTACAAGTCCTACGTCCTGGGCCTGGGTGAGGACAAAACCCCCAAGACGCCGGAGTGGGCCGAGAGGATCACCGGCGTTCCCAAGGAAACCATCATCCAGCTGGCGCGGGAATACGCTACTGTAAAGCCGGCGGCCTTAATCTGCGGGTTCGGCGTCCAGCGCCATGCCTACGGCGAGCAGCCGCCCCGGGGGGCTGCGGTCCTGGCGGCCATGACGGGCAACATAGGCCGCAGCGGAGGGTTTGCCGGCGCCATGGGCTATCCCGGATACGGCCGGGGTCCCAAGATAGGCAGCGTCGGCCTCAAGAATCCAGTGCAAGCCTCCATCCCCTGCTTCCTGTGGACGGAAGCCGCGGTGAGGGGGGTGGAAATGGGCCCGGCCGACGGGGTCCAGGGGGTAGACCGTCTGCCCACCAACATTAAGCTTATTTTCAACCTGGCGGGCAACGCCCTCATCAACCAGCACGCCGATGTCAACCGCACGGCCGAAATCCTGCGGGACGAGAAGAAAGTAGAATTTATCGTGGTGAGCGAGCAGTTTATGACTCCCAGCGCCCGCTTCGCCGACATCCTGCTGCCGGTCAACACCTGGATGGAGCGGAACGATATCTGCACTCCCTGGGGCTGGGGCGACTACGTGCTGTTCATGAACAAGGCCATCGACAGCATGTACGAGTGCAAGAGCGAGTACGAGTGGATTAGCATGCTGGCCGAGCGCCTGGGGTTAGGGCAGGAGTTTACCGAGGGCCGGAGCGAGGAAGATTGGCTGCGGTATGTGGTGGAGGAGACCCGCAAGAACCACCCCGACTTTCCGTCCTTTGAAGAATTCAGGAAGCGGGGTGTCTATAAGTTCTCCTATCCCGAGAATTTCATCGCCTTCAAGGAACAGATCGAGGACCCGGAGAACAACCCCTTCCCCACGCCTTCGGGCAAGATCGAGATCTTCTCCCCCCGGCTGTGGGAGATGAACAATCCCCGGGAGATACCTGCGGTGCCCAAATACATCCCCGCCTGGGAGGGGCCGGAGGATTCCCTGCGGGAGAAATACCCCCTCCAGTGCATCGGCTGGCATTACCGCCGCCGCACCCACTCCACCTTTGATAACGTGCCCTGGATGGAAGAAGTGGCTCCCCAGGTTATGTGGATGAACCCCCAAGATGCTGCTCCCCGGGGCATTAAGGACGGCGACCGGGTTAAGGTGTTCAACGACCGCGGTGCCCTCATGATCAACGTTAAGGTCACCCCCCGCATTATGCCCGGAGTGGTGGCCATACCCCAGGGAGCCTGGTGGACGCCCGGGCCCGACGGGGTGGACCAGCGGGGCTGCATAAACGTGCTGACCAGCTCCCGGCCCACACCCCTGGCCAAGGCCAATCCCCAGCATACCAACCTTGTGGAAGTGGCGAAGGTATAGCTCCGCCGGGTTGAAGGCCAGCCCGGCTGGAGCCCCGGCGGAGGGAAAGGGGTGTCACCCGGAGAACGTGGAGTAGGTTAAGGGGATATACCACCAAAGGAGCGGGAGGTGTCAGTTTTTGGAGAATGTGAAGCACCTGTGGCAAAAACCCTTACCCCGCCGCAAGTTCCTGGGCCTGAGCGCCGCGGCGGCGGGCGGGGCGGCCCTTTTGGGGAGGCTAACGCCCCTGACCGGGGTCCCGAGGGCCGAAGCCGCCGACCAGAGCGAGGAAAAGATCATTCCCACCAGCTGCGTCCACAACTGCGGCGGCCGTTGCTACCTCCGGGCCCACGTAAGGGATAACGTAGTGGTGCGCTTCAGCTCCGACCAGGAAGGCCCCGACAGCCCCGAGCTGCCCCAGGCCAGGGCCTGCCTGCGAGGCCGCGCCCAGCGCCAGCGCCTATACCACCCCGACCGCCTGAAGTATCCCATGAAACGGGTGGGCAAGCGGGGAGAGGGCAAGTTCGAGCGCATATCCTGGGAGGAAGCCTTGGACACCATCGCCCGGGAATTGACGAGGATACGGGACACTTACGGCAACGAGGCCATTTATTTGAATTACGCCACCGGTATCTACGGCCAGATCAGCCAGGCGTGGATAACCCCGGCCTTTGGCGGGGCCCTGAAACGCTTTTTCAATATGTTCGGCGGCTTCCTGGAATATTACAACACCTACAGCACAGCCTGCTACAGCTTTACCGCCCCCTACACCTACGGCTCGGTGGAAGGGGTAAGCCCGGACAACCTGCTGTACTCCAAACTCATCGTTCTCTTCGCCGACAACACCGCTGAAACGCGGCTCGGCGGGGCCAACTACCATTACTACCTGCGCCAGGCCAAGGAAAAAGGGGCCCGGATAATCGTAGTGGATCCCCGGTACACGGACACGGCGGCCAATGTGGCCGACGAGTGGATCCCCATACGGCCTACTACCGATAACGCCTTGCTCGCGGCCCTGGCCTATGTGATCATCATGGAAAACCTCCACGATCAGGCCTTCCTGGACAAATACTGCCTGGGCTTTGACGAAGAGCACATGCCCCCCGGCGTGCCGCCCGGTAACTCCTATAAGAGCTACGTGCTGGGCCTGGGCGAAGATAAGACTCCCAAGACGCCGGAGTGGGCCGAGGCCATCACGGGCGTTCCGCGGGACACCATCATCAAACTGGCCCGGCAGATCGCCACCATTAAGCCCTGCTGCCTGATCCAGGGCTGGGGCTGGCAGCGCCATGCCTACGGCGAGCAGCCGGTTAGGGGCCTGCCGGTCCTGGCGGCCATGACGGGCAACATCGGCATCAAGGGCGGCGGTCCCGGCCTCTACTACAGCGGGCAGGGGGTTTCCGTGGCCTGGATGCCGGCGGGAGAAAATCCCGTCAAGGCGGCCATCCCGTGTTTCATGTGGACGGAGGCCATAGAGCGGGGTCATGAGCTCACGGCGGCCGACGGGGTTCGGGGGGTGGACAGATTACCCACCGACATCAAGGTGGTCTGGAATTATGCCAGCAATACCCTGATAAACCAGCACGCTGACGTAAACCGTACGGCCCAGATCCTCGTCGATGAAACCAAATGCGAGCTGATAGTGGTACACGACGTCTTCCTTACCCCGAGCGCTCGGTTCGCCGACATCCTGCTGCCCGATGTCACCCATTTTGAAAGGGAAGACATCGTTACCTTCGGCTCCGGCATAGGTTATGCCATTTACTACCAGAAGGTAGTAGATCCGCCCCATGAGTGCCGCAGCGTTTACTGGGTGTGCAGCGAACTGGCTAAGAGGCTGGGCTTCGGCGACCGGTACACCGAAGGCAAGACCGAGGAAGACTGGCTGCGCTACATCGTAGAGGAGACCCGGAAGGCGAACCCCGACTTTCCCACCTTCGAGGAGTTCCGCCGGCGGGGCATCTACAAAGTGGTGCCCAAAGAGCCCATCATCCCCTACAAAAAGCAGATCGAAGATCCGGTCAACAACCCCTTCAAGACGCCGTCGGGCAAGATTGAGATTTTTTCGCCTCGCCTATGGGCTATGAACAAACCGAAGGAAATACCGGCCATACCCAAGTATGTTCCCGCCTGGGAGGGGCCGGAGGATCCCCTGCGGGAAAAGTACCCCCTCCAGTGCATAGGCCCCCATTACAAGCGGCGGGTCCATTCCACCTTTGATAACGTGCCCTGGATGGAGGAAGCGGCCCGGCAGGAGCTCTGGATCAATCCCGAAGATGCCGCCAAGCGGGGCATCAAGAACGGGGACCGGGTCAAGGTGTTCAACGACCGCGGGGCTACCATCACCTACGCCAAGGTCACACCCCGCATCATGCCGGGCGTGGTGGCCCTGCCCCAGGGAGCCTGGTGGACGCCGGGGCCCGATGGAGTGGATACCAGGGGCTGCATTAACGTGCTGACCAAGTATCATCCCACGCCCCTGGCCCGCGGGAATCCCCAGCACACCAATCTGGTGGAAGTCGTTAAGCTATAAGCGGAGGAGGAGAGACCATGGCTGGACAGGTCGGTTTCCATGTTGAACAGGACCGATGCATCGGCTGTTTCACCTGCCAGATAGCCTGCAAAGACAAGAACGACCTGGAGGTAGGCCAGCGCTGGCGCCGGGTGGAAGAAATAGCCGGCGGGGGATATACCCGCGTGGGGGAGGCCATCCGGGGCAACGTGTACGCCTACTGGATCTCCATAAGCTGCAACCACTGCCAGGACCCCCTGTGCGTAAAAAACTGTCCCACCGGAGCCATGTATAAACGGCCCGAAGACGGCGTAGTGCTGGTGGACGAAAGGAAATGCATCGGCTGCCGTTACTGCACCTGGAGCTGCCCCTACGGCGCGCCCCAATACGATCCGGGCAAGGGCAAGGTGGGCAAGTGCAACTTCTGCCTCGATCTCGTCGAGAAGGGAGAAGAGCCGGCCTGCGTGGCCGCCTGCCCCATGAGGGCCCTTCATGCCGGCGACCTGGAGGAACTTGCCAGGAAGTACGGGGGGACCAGCGCCATTAAAGGGCTGCCTGACCCCAAGCTGACCAAACCTTCCCTGCTCATAAGCCCCCACCGGCACGCCGTGGACAAATAACAGGCAAGGAGGTTAGCTGCAATGGAACGGGAGTGGACTTTGGTACTGTTTACCCTGCTTAACCAGGCCAGCGTAGGGCTGTTCGCCGTAGACCTCCTGGCCGGCGTAAACGAGGATAAGGCCCGGAAGAACGTCCTGCTCGTTGTTGGGGGCCTGGCGGTCTTGAGCCTCCTCGTTTCCCTGGGCCACTTGGGGAGTCCCTGGGGTGCCTATCGCGCCATCGCCAATGTGGGCAGTTCGTGGCTCAGCCGCGAAATCCTCTTCGCCTCCGCCTATACCGGCCTGTGGGTGATTATCGCCTATCTGGAACTGAAGGCCGGGGGAGGAGGAGCGGCTAAGGCCCTGCGGTGGATCATGCTGGCCGCCGGAATCCTCGCCGTCTTCAGCATGGCATCCATCTATACCCACACCGTGCGGCCCGCCTGGCAGACGGCCTACACCTACGTAAGCTTTTTCGCCACCAGCCTGGTGCTGGGCTGCCTCCTGTACATGGCCCTGGCCCCGGCTCCGTCCTGGACGGTATGGGCGGCCTTGGCCGGCGTGGGAGTGCAACTGCTGGCCCTGCCCCCCTACCTGGTAAGCCTCATGTCCGGGGAGCCCGCCGCCCAGGCCAGCGCCCAGCTCCTGGCCCGTTCGGCCGTGACCCTGGGTCTGGGAGTGGCGGCGGTGATGGCCGCCGTCGGCCTGGCCCTGCTGGGGCGGTTTGCGTCCCGGGGGCAGGCCGGAGACCAGGCCGGCGCGACCGCGAGCATGCTGTACCTGGCCCTGGCCGTCGGCCTCCTGGGCGAAGGCATCCTGCGTTACCTCTTCTACAGCACCGGTGTAAATATAATGGTAGGCCATTTTTAGCCCCTTACCTTCGAGGGCCGGGAAACCCGAGCGCCAGGTCCGGCGGGGTCCCGGCCTTTTTTGCTTTGCGGGATTAAATATGTTATCATCGAATTGTCATCCAAGATAATCCCGGCGGGAAGGAGGGCCCGGGGGAGAAGGGACCATGGGGGACAGGGTACAGATCTTCCGGCATGTTTGCCCTCGGAACTGCTATAACGCGTGCGGCCTCCTCTCCCTGGTGGAAGGGGGAGTGATCCGGGAGATCCGGGGCGACGCGGCCCACGGGTACTCCCACGGCCGCATGTGCCACCTGGCCTACAGCTACCCGGAGCTGGTCTACCATCCCCGGCGCCTCCTTTACCCCCTGCGCCAGCAGGGACGGGGCACCGGGAGCTGGCGGCGTACCACCTGGGACCGGGCCTTGGAGCTTATGGCCGGGAAGATGGCCGACCTCAAAGCCCGGTACGGTTCTTATCTGCCGGTGCTTTTTTATACCAATTCCGGCAATTTAGGCCTTTTAGGCCAGAGCCTGAATTGGTTGGCCGACTTTTTAGGAGACGTCACCGTCACCGGCGGTTCCCTCTGCTGGGGGGCGGGCTTGGACGCAGCCTACTACGACTTCGGCGGCTATCCTCCTGCGGACCCGGAACTCATGGCGGAAGCCGGGGAGATCGTTATCTGGGGCGGCAATCCCGCCTGGACGGCCACCTTGCAGATGGAGTTCGTTAACCGGGCGCGGGAAAAGGGAGCCGGCCTTACGGTCATCGATCCCCTTTTCACCGCCACGGCGGCCCTCGCCGACTGCTATATCCAGCTCAATCCGGGGACCGACGGGGCCCTTGCCCTGGCCGTCCTGCGCCTCCTCTGGGAGGAGGACCGCCTGGATAAAACCTTCCTGCGCGGTAAGGCGGTGGGATGGGAGAAGTTCGAGCCGTATCTCCGGGACCTTTCGGTAGAAGACCTGGCCGGCCTGTGCGGGGTAGAGCCCCGGGCCGTCAGGGAGCTGGCCGACCTTTATGCCGGTCCCCGGCCGGTGGCCACCTGGATCGGCTTTGGCCTGCAGCGCCACGTCAACGGCGGTCAGAACGTCCGGGCCATCCATGCCCTGGTGGCCCTGAGCGGCAACTTGTCGCCGCCGGGAGGCCTGTATTATGCCAATGATAAAACCTCCCTGTTCTCCCGGCCGGTGGAAGGGGCACCGGCGGGCCGGAAGCCCCGCGCGCTGCCGGTCCACGACCTGGCCGGAGCCCTCCGCCGGGCCCACGACCCGCCCGTAAAGATGGCCGTTATCAGCAGGGCCAATCCCCTGAGCCAGAACAGCGATATCCACGGGCTGGCCAGGGCCCTCCAGGAGATGGAACTGGTGGTAGTGGTGGACTATTTCCTTACCCCGACGGCCCGGATGGCCGACCTGGTCCTGCCGGCGGCCATGTTCCTTGAGGCCTGGGATGTGGTGCCCAGTTACTGGCACAACTGGATAGGCCTTAATCAGCCCGCCCTTCCTCCCCGCGGGGAAGCCCGGCCGGAAATTGCCGTGGTGTCCGGCCTGGTGCGGGCCTTACGGGAGCTGGACCCCGCCCTGCGCCCCTTCCCGGCGGACCGGACGGAGGAAGAATGGCTGGCCCGGCTCTTCAATCCCAGGGTCTACGAGGCCCTGGGCATCGGCCATTTTCGCGAGCTCCTGGAAGGCCCTCGTCCCCTAAAACAGGGGTGGACGGCGCCCCGGGAGATTAAATACTATATCTACTCTGTGGAGGCCCGGCGGCGGGGATTGCCCGGCCTGCCCGTGCTCCGGCCGGCTCCCCGCGGTTCCTCCCTTTATCCCTACCGCCTCCTCACCCCCCACACCACCGGGGGCATCAACTCCCAGTTCGGGGAGGCGAGGGAACCGGCACCCCTCACGGCCTGGGTGCACCCGGACCTGGCCGCGGCCAAGGGATGGCAGCCGGGCCGCAAGGTGCGCATCTTCAACGAGTGGGGCGAGATCCGGGTGCTCCTGGCCGTAAGTCCCGTTGTTCCCTGGGACAGTGTGGTGTGTTATCAAGAGCCGGGGAGGGACGGCGACCTCAACAGCCTGGTACCGCCCCTGGCCACGGACATGGGTCACGTTTCCTGCGGTGGCCCGGGGGTGGCGTACCACGACACCTTTGTTAACCTGCAGCCCCTCTAAAGGGGGAGAGAGAATGGCCCTGGGTTTTCTGCTGGACCTGTCGCGGTGCACCGGCTGCCGCGCCTGCGAGACGGCCTGCCGGTATGAACATGGAGGAGTGCTGGCCTTCCGGCGGGTGCAGCGGGTGGAAAGGCAGGTCGCGGGGACTCTGCAGCTTTGTTTCCTCTCCCTTGCCTGCAATCACTGCGAGCACCCGGAATGCTTCAGGGTCTGCCCCCAGCGGGCGTACTCCAAGCGCCGGGACGGGGTGGTCCTCCATTCCCCGGGGCGCTGCAACGGCTGCAACACCTGCATCAGGGCCTGCCCCTTCCAGGCCCCCCGCTACAACCCCCTGACCGGCAAGACGGGCAAATGCGATCTGTGCGTCCACCGGCTGGACGCCGGCCTTTCGCCGGCCTGTATAGAGGCCTGTCCGGTCAAAGCCCTGCATCTCCTGGATTTGAGGGCCGAAAGGGAGGGCGTCTGGCAGAGGTGGGTGTACGGCCTGAGCGATGTGAGCCTTACCCGGCCCAGCCTCCGCTTCAAGATCAATCCCGCCGGCCGCCGGTATTTTGCCCGGCGTCCCGGCGGGCTGCGGGAGGATAAGGGGGAAGGGAGGCGCAGGCGGGCCGACGCGGGGTGATGGGTGATACCCCTTCCGGGGCTTTACAGGCCCCTGGGGGCGACCTCCGGCCGCTACCCCCAAGGGCGACCGGGGGCGGGGAGAGTGCGGCAAGCGGGGAGAAGCCCGGGGACCGGCGCTGCCGATATGTTCCGGGCCCAGGTTCCCGGGGATATGGGCTAAGGTTTAAGCCTTTAGACAGAGGAGTAGACCGCCTATGCAAATCTGGCGTCGCTTCCTGGAAGCAGCCGCAGCCGGCGAGGGGCTTGCCTCCGTTACCAGGATTCTAAGGGAGGAGACCGGGCAGCCCTGCCTCATAATGGATGTGGCCTTCAGGGTTCTGGCCTCCTCCTTTCCCCCCGGTACGGAGGACCTCTGGGAGGAAGATATCCTCCCGTGCGAGGTGTGGCGGGGGACGGAGGGAGAAGAATTCTTCGCCGGTACCCTGTCCGTCCAAGGGAAGCAGGTCGACTTTTTGACGGCGGCCATCGGACACCAAGAGCTCTGGGGCTACCTGGTCCTCCTGGGCACGCGGGATGAAGGATACCGGGAGTACCTGCGGGCGGCTTCCCGGGCGGCCCTGGTGGAGCTTTCCCGCCTGCGGGCCCATCAAGAAGCGGAAAGGCGCTTTCGCAACGAATTCATCCAGGATATCCTTTACAACAACCTGCCGAGCCGGGAAGCCATTATCACCCGGGCCCAACTGTGGGGATGGGACCTGTCCCGGCCCCAGGCCCTGGTGGTGTTAGAGTATCGGGAACCTCCCGAGGCCGGGTTTTCCGCCGCCATGGAGCGCCTCCGCCAGCTCGTGGGGCGGGTAGTCTCCCGGGAATGCCCCCAGGCCATTATGGCCGACCGGAGCGAACAGCTTATCCTCCTCCTGCCTCACCCCTCCGGCAGCCCGGGGGAGGCCAAGGCCTGGCTCCGGAAGTTCTGGGAAAGGGTGACGGGGGAGATCGGACGGTGCCTGCCCCGCCGGGACCTCGTGGCCGGCGTGGGGCGCTTTTATGCTTCCCCGGACCAGCTTTACCGGGCCTATCAGGAGGCCAAACTGGCCCTCCATGTGGGCCGCTTCCTTTACCCGGGAGCTGGCATCACCTTTTTCGACGAGTTGGGCGCCCTGCGGTTTTTCTTAAACCAGGGGGAGCAGGAGCTGGCCGACTTTTACGAAGACGTTCTCGGCCCTGTGGAGGAGTACGACCGGCAGCACAACACCAACCTGCTGCCCACCCTGGTGGAGTTCATCCGCTCCTCGGCGGACTACGCCTTAACGGCGGAAAGGCTCTACATCCACGTTAATACCCTGCGCTACCGGCTGCGGAAAGTAGAGGAGCTCCTCGGGGTGAATCTGCGGGACATCAATACCCTCTTGAATCTTTATGCCGCCCTGCAGGCCAAGGTAATCCTCGAAAGGCTTTAAGGGGCGGAGCAGCCGTACCCCGTTTGGCCTGATGTATCCCCTGTTTTGGCGGGGGTGATTAAGCTCGTAAGCGAGGGGGAGCCAAATCGCGCCCGGCTAAAAAGTGGGTACGGGCCGGGCCTCAACCCGGCCGCCGGCGAGGGGTTGCGGTCCAAAATAAAAACACTTCCGGGCAGCACCGGCTGCACGGCTAAGGAGGATGGCAAAAAACATGGCGGCAGTGGAGAGATACGTACGTTTTGCCCACCGGGACCAGATCCTGTACGGCCGGGTGGAGGGGGATATAATCGTAGCCCTGGAAGGGGACCCCTTTACCGCGCCCCGGGAAACAGGAGAGACCTTTCCCCTCCAGGGGGTCCGGCTCCTGGCGCCCTGCCGGCCCGGCAAGGCCGTATGCGTAGGCCTGAATTATAAAAACCACGCGGCAGAAATGAAACAAGAGCTCCCGTCCGAACCGGTGCTCTTCCTTAAACCCCCCACCAGCGTCATCGGGCCGGGGGAGGACATTATTTTCTGGCCCATGGTGGGGCGCCTGGACTACGAAGCCGAGCTGGCGGTAGTCATCGGCCGGACCTGCCACCGGGTAAGCCAGGAGGAGGCCGGGGACTACATCTTCGGCTATACCATTGCCAACGATGTTACGGCCCGAGACCTGCAGAAAAAGGACGGCCAGTGGACCCGGGCCAAGTCCTTCGACACCTTTTTGCCCTTAGGCCCCTACATAGTCCGCGGTGTGGACCCTACGGACCTGCCCGTCCAGGCGTATCTTAACGGCCGGTTGAGGCAGGACGGCCGCACTTCCCAGCTAATTTTTCCCATCCCCTATCTGGTGAGCTTTATCTCCCAGATTATGACCTTGCTCCCGGGGGACGTCATTCTAACCGGCACCCCGGAAGGCGTGGGCAGCATGGAGGTGGGAGACGAGATCGAAATAAGGATCCCGGGGCTGGGGAGCCTGGTCAACCGCGTCGCGGCCCCCGGGCACCCTTCCCGACCCTGAGCCCGCCCCTTAGGCCGGCCGCGCTGCGGCCCTCCTGCACCTTCCATCCCTTGGGAGGCCCCGGCGGCGCGGCCCCCTTCTCCTAATAATGTCCTGCTCCCCGGCAAATAATAACGGGGGAAAAGAAACCTTTTAAGGAGGTCAATGCCTGTGCAGCCCCTGACCTTGCTGGGGAGCCCCGTTAAAATCGGCCCCCTGGAGCTCAAGAATAGAATGATCATGGCCCCCATGGTAACCAACTACGCCTACCACGACGGTTCGGTAACGGACCGGCTGGTGGCCTACCATGCAGAACGGGCCCGGGGCGGGGTGGGCATGATCATCGTGGAAGCCGCCTATGTCCACCCGTCGGGGAAGGGTTTCCCCAACGAACTCGGCATCTATTCCGACCGCCTCATACCCGGCCTGCGCCGGCTGGTAGACGCCGTCCACGCCCACGGCGCCAAGATCGCCGTCCAGCTCTACCACGGCGGCCGGCAGACCAGGTCCGCGGTGACCGGGCAGCCCATTGTGGCCCCTTCGCCCATCCCCGACCCCACGGTGGGGGAAACGCCCCGGGAGCTCACCCGAGAGGAGATAAGGGAACTGGTGGAAGCCTTTGCCGCGGCCGCCCTGCGGGCCAAAAGGGCCGGCTTTGACGCCGTGGAAATCCACGGCGCCCACGGCTACCTCTTAAACCAATTCCTCTCGCCCTATTCCAACAAACGCCGCGACGAGTACGGCGGCCCCCTGGAAAACCGCATGCGTTTTCCCCTGGAAGTGGTCCGGGCCGTGCGCAAGGCCGTAGGGGCCCAATATCCCGTCCTCTACCGCCTTAGCGCCGATGAGAAGGTGCCGGGGGGCCTGACCCTGGAAGAGACCAGAATCTTCGCCCGCAGCCTGGAAGAAGAGGGCATAGCCGCCCTTCATGTTTCCGCTGGCGTATACGAAACAGCCTTCTGGATTATCCAGCCCATGTACCTGCCCCAGGGATGCCTGGCCGACCTGGCCCAGGGC
This sequence comes from Thermanaeromonas sp. C210, assembly GCF_013167955.1. Classification (NCBI taxonomy): domain Bacteria; kingdom Bacillati; phylum Bacillota; class Clostridia; order Neomoorellales; family Neomoorellaceae; genus Thermanaeromonas; species Thermanaeromonas sp. C210. Next base: position 451,186 of record NZ_BLWF01000002.1, on the reverse strand, counting down.
ATCAAATCGGCGGTGAAGATCCCGGTTATAGCCGTGGGGCGCATCAACGACCCGCAAGTGGCCGAGGGCATCCTGGCCGCCGGCAAGGCCGACCTTATAGCCTTCGGCCGGGAACTCCTGACGGACCCGGAAATGCCCCGCAAGGTTGTGGAGGGCAGGCTGGATGAGGTCCGGCGCTGCATTGCCTGCTGCCAGGCCTGCATCCACGAGCTGTTCCTGGACCATACCGTCGGGTGCACCGTCAACGGCCGTACGGGTTTTGAACGCGAATTTCCCCTGGACCGGGCAACGAAACCCCGCAGGGTCCTGGTGGTGGGAGGTGGCCCGGCAGGCATGGAAGCGGCCCGGGTGGCGGCCCTGAGGGGGCACCGGGTGTCCCTGTGGGAGAAGAGGGGAGAGCTGGGCGGCCAGCTTGCTCTGGCCGCCGCCGCGCCCCAGAAGGGCGAGATAGCCGTATTCCGGCAACACCTGGCGGACCAGATGGCCAAACTCAACATAGAGGTTCGGCTCCATACTGAGGCCACCCCGGAGGGTATACGCCGGGAAAACCCCGACGTAGTGATCATCGCCACCGGCGCCCGGCCGGCAGCGTTAAATATTCCAGGTGTCGGTGGGGGGAATGTGGTGAGCTCCTGGGATGTCCTTGCAGGAAGAGGCGGGATCGGCCGCCGGGTGGCCGTGATCGGCGGCGGCCTGGTGGGCTGCGAAGCGGCCGAGTACCTGGCCCACAAGGGCCATGAAGTGACCATCCTGGAAATGCTGCCCCAGGTGGCATCCGACATCGGCCCCTTGGTGGCGCCCCTTCTCCTGGGACGCCTGAAAGATCTGGGCGTCAAGATGATAACCGAAGCCCGGGTAACGGCCGTAGACGCCGGCCGGGTGATATACAACCGGGACGGCCGGGAAGAAGCCCTGGAAGCGGACACCGTGGTGGCGGCCGTGGGTTCCCAGCCCGAGGATACCCTGGCCCGGGAGTTGGAGGGGTCGGGAATAGACTACTTCGTAATCGGGGATGCCCTTAAACCCCGCCGGATCACCGAAGCCATCCACGAAGCCGTGCGGGTAGCCCACCAGATATAAAGGGGAAAAGGAGGTTGCCTGTGCTGGAGAAAGACAAGCCCGGTGCCCGACGAGATGGAGAAGACCGGTGGCCGGAGGCCGAAAGGTACGGCGGAGAAACGGAGAGCTGGCGGCAGGAGTTCGTCCGCGGTGTGCTGCGCCGGACCGAGGGCATTGCGGCCGAAAGGGAGAAGTTCCTCCGCGGCCTCAAGACCGGCTCCCCCAAAACCCCTTGAAGATCAACGGGGAGCCCCTCCCCTGCGGGCCGGCCCCGGCAGGCCACCGGCCCGAAAGGAACGCCTCGAGTTCGCCCTGGGAGGCGTTTTTTTCGTGCCTGGCTCCCCTGAACCCAAGTCCCGCTCCTCGTAAGAGGAATTGCCGGGGTAAGAAAGGGGGCCGGGGCATAAAATATACGAAGACCTTGCTGCAGGGAGGGACACAGGGAATTTCCTATGGGCTCCGGAAGGGTCATCTCTTGGGAGAAGGGTAAAGACGGTGTGCTCCTAACGGGCGGGGATTACCGGGTGGCAATCCGAGTTTGGGCCCCCGGGATCGTAAACATCGCCCTCTGCCTGCCGGGAGAAGGCGAGGAGGCCCTTAGCCCGGCCGTGGTACTCCGACCGCAGGCGCCGCAGGTGCAGGTGGAAGAGGAGTCCGACCACCTTCTTTTCTTGACGGGCGCCTTATACATAAAAGTGGAGAAAGAGAACCTCGGCCTCGAGCTGGGCGACGGCCGGGGCTTCGCCCTGCAGGGCCGGGGGCTGGTCATCCACGGGAAGGAGAAGAGATGGTCCTTTGCCATCCGCCGGGAAGAGCATTTTTACGGGTTAGGGGAGAAGACGGGGTTCCTGGACAAGAGGGGCCGTAGATATACCATGTGGAACGCCGACTGCTACGAGGCCTATAACGAAGGGGCGGACACCATGTACGCCAGCTTCCCCCTATACATAGGCGTGGCGCCCGGCGGGTCCTACGGCGTATACCTGGACAACACCTTTCCCACCTTCTTCGACCTGGGCAAAACGGAGGTCCATACCGCGGCCTTCGGCTGCGAGAAGGGCCCCCTGAACTTCTTCTTCCTTTACGGCCCTTCCCTCCGGGAGGTGGTGGAAAGGTACACGCTCCTTACGGGGAGGATGGAGCTTCCGCCCCTGTGGGCCCTGGGCTACCACCAGAGCCGTTACAGCTACTACCCCCAGGAGAGGGTGCTGGAAATTGCCCGGGAGTTCCGGCGGAGGGGCATCCCCTGCGACGCCGTCTACCTGGACATCCACTACATGGACGGGTTCCGGGTGTTTACCTTCGACCGGGAAAGGTTCCCCGATCCCCGGGGCATGGCGGAGACCCTCAAAGGGATGGGGTTTAGGGTAGTGGCCATTGTCGATCCGGGGGTTAAGGTGGATAAAGATTATTCCGTTTTCCGGGAGGGCCTGAAGAGGGGATACTTTGTCACCGATGAGAACGGCCTTGTCTACACGGGAGAGGTCTGGCCGGGCCGTACCTGCTTTCCGGATTTTGCCCAGGGCAGGGTCAGGGCCTGGTGGGCGGATTTGCACGGCGAGCTGGTGGCTTCGGGCATTGACGGCATATGGAACGATATGAACGAGCCCACGGTGCTGGATGCCCCGGGCAAAGTCATGCCGGCCCACTTAATCCACAACCGGGACGGCCGCCGGGTGGTCCATGAGGAGTTCCGCAATGTTTATGCCCTCCATATGGCCATGGCCACCCGGGAAGGGCTGCTCAAGTACCGGCCCGGGGAGAGGCCCTTTATACTGACCCGCTCGGGTTTTTCCGGCATCCAGCGCTACGCCGCTCTGTGGACGGGGGATAACAGGAGCCACTGGGAGCATCTCAGGATGTCCCTGCCCATGCTCTTAAATTTGGGCCTGTCCGGGGTGGCCTTCGCCGGCGCGGACCTAGGAGGATTTGCCGGGGATGTCGGCGAAGAACTCCTGATAAGGTGGACCCAGGCGGGGATCCTTTATCCCTTCTGCCGCAACCACAGTGAAGTAGATACGGCCCCCCAGGAGCCCTGGGCCTTCGGGGAGCGGTGTGAGGCCATATGCCGGGAGTATATAAAGCTTAGGTACACCCTCCTCCCTTATATTTACAACTTATTTTACCGCTCGGCCCGCTACGGGTGGCCGGTCTTAAGGCCCCTGGTATGGGAGTATGAAGGGGACGAGAACGTGCACCTCCTCTTTGACGAAGTAATGCTCGGGGAGAGCCTGCTGGCGGCGCCGGTATGCGAACCGGGGAGGACGGTGAGGGCCGTGTATTTGCCCGCCGGCACCTGGCTGGACTGGTGGTCGGGCCGGCCCTTGGAAGGGGGGCGGTACCACCTGGCGGAGGCCCCCTTGGAGAAAATGCCCCTTTTTGTCAAGGCCGGGTCCGTCCTTCCCCTGGTGGGGGAGGCGGTGAGGCATACGGGCGAGATCCCGGGCCGGGTGGAGTTCCATATCTTCCCGGGAGGTGCCCGGGGCGAATACCTTTACTACGAAGACGACGGCTGTTCCCTGGACTATAAGAAGGGCGTGTACAACCTGTATAAGCTGAGCTATAACCTGGCCGGGGAAGAACTGCACCTGCACTGGGAGAAGCTCTACGGCGGTTTCCCCCGGGGCCAGGCGGAATTCCGGGTGGTCCTGCGGAGCCGGGAGGGGATAAAGACCCTCTACCTTAACGGGAGAAGGGTGGAAGGTTCGTTAAGACTGCCAGGGGCTCCCGGGGCGGGAGCCTGAGGGGCGGCCGTGGACCGGCAGGGTACGGCCGCTGTCCCGGCGAATATTATCCTTTGGCCCCGTTCCTTTCGGGGCGGGCCGCGGGGAGAGGGGTGAGCCGCAGAAGGGTGGAGGAGAAGGAGGTAAGCGGGGTGGAGGAAAAGGGCACGCCGTCGGCCGGGCAGGAGCCCCTACCGGGCCGGCCCGTGCTCACCTGGCGGGGCAAGCGTCCCCTGGGAAAGGCGCGGTGCGGCGTTATCGAGCTTAAAGAGCAGTACGGGGAGCCCGGCCGGGACGGGTGGGTCAACCGCCTCTACTGGGGCGACAACTTGCAGGTTATGGGCCGCCTCCTGGAGGAGTTCCGGGAGCAGATAAAACTCATTTACATAGACCCCCCCTTTGCTTCAGGAGCCGAATACTCCAAGAAGGTAAAGCTTAAAGGACAGGCCTCCGGGCTGACGCCCCCGGTGGTGGAACAGAAGCAGTACAGTGACGTCTGGGCCGACGAGGGCTACCTGCAGTTTATCTACGAGAGGCTGCAGCTCATGCGAGAGCTCCTGGCGCCGGAGGGTTCCCTTTATGTCCACCTGGACTACCGGCGGAGCCATTATGTTAAGGTCCTTTTGGATGAGATCTTCGGGCCCGAAAACTTCCGGAACGAAATCGTGGTCCGGCGGGCCACCAAGAACCTCCAGAACCAGTTTGACGAGGTGGCCATGCTTAACGTGGCCACGGACAGCCTTTTATGGTATTCCAAGACGCCTGCCGCCCGCTACCGGGCGCCGGTCAAGGAAAGCACCCACCGCCAGCGCCGGGGCAGGTGGACGGGCTTTTTCAACGACCAGGACCGGCCCACCATGCGTTACGAGCTTTTCGGCCACGTTCCCACCCGCGGCCAGTGGAAGTGGAACAAAGCGCGGGCCTACCGGGCGGCGGCCAACTATGAGGAGTATCTAAGATACTGGGCCGACAAGATGACTCTGGAAGAATACTGGGAAAGGACGGGCCGCCGGCTGGAGTTCCTGCGGCCCAACCCCCGGACGGGCAGGCCGGAGTACTGGGTGGAGCCTAAGGACGAGGTTCCCTGCGACACCAATTGGCTGGACATACCCGCCTACGGCCGCCGTACGGGCTATCCCACGGAGAAGAGCGAGGGGCTCCTGGAGCGCATCCTCCGTGCGGCCACCGAACCGGGGGACCTGGTGGCCGATTTCTTCTGCGGCTCGGGCACTACCCTCTTTGTGGCCCAGAAGCTGGGACGGCGGTGGATAGGGAGCGATGTAAACCTGGGGGCCGTCCACACTACGGTCAAGAGGCTCCTATCCCTGTTAAGCGGCCCGGGGCAGGACGAGCCCCGGGCCAAAGCCTACCCGTCCTTCGCCGTCTTCCGGGTCCGGCCTTCCCCAGAAGTCGGGAACGCCGGGGAGGCTAAAGAGGTGGTGGGCTCCTTATGCGACGACGGCCTGGACGGGAAACGGGTTAAAGTGATAGACTTAAACGGGATAAGCGCCAGGGAAGACGTAGGAGCTGCCCCGGCCGCGCCAGACACCGCCGTGGAGGGCTGGGAAACCACCGCGGCCGGCGGGGCCCATCCCCGCGGGACGCTCCCAAAAGCCGCGGAAGCCGAGGTTACCCTCCGCCGGGAGGGAGACCATGCGGTCGTCGAAATCCGCCGCTTCCACCTACCCCATCTGTGGCGGGAGCTCCGGGGTGGAGAGGGGTCGGCGGGGCCGGTGGACTGGCGCCGGACGGTGGAGGCGGTGCTCATCGATCCCGATTACGACGGCCGGGTGCTGCGGCCCTCCCTCCTGGATGTGCCCCAGGGCCGGGAAACTGCCCAAGGGGTTTACCGGGTGGGTCCCGTAAGGCCGGGGCAAAGGATAGCCGTTAAAATTGTGGATGTTCTTTCCGGGGAGTACTTGACGGTGCTGGAGATCCCCGGGTAGGGGCGCTCCGCCGGCCGCAGGGGGCCGGGGGCCGTCCTCGGCACCGGCGGCCGGGTAAGCAGGAGGATGAGTGGGGTTGGAAAGAGGGAGAAGAGGCGCCGGAGAGTTCTGGGGCTTGTTTTTGGTTACCATCGCGGCGGCTTCCCTGGGAATGGAAGGTATTGCCGCCAAGTTTGCCTTTGCCGGCGGGGCCAGTTCCCTGGCGGTCTTGGCCCTGCGGTTCCCGTTGGCGGCCCTGATCTTTTGGGCCAGCCTGGCCTGGTTCGGGGGCCGGTGGAAAATTGGCCTGGGAACCCTGGGACGGCTGGCGGCCCTGGCCGTGGGCGGGCACGGCATGACGGTGGTGCTGCTTTTTTATGCCTTTCAGCATATACCCGCATCCCTGGCCATCCTTTTGTTTTATATCTACCCGGTGCTGGTCACCCTGTTGGCGGCCGTCTTCTTACGGGAACCCCTCACCCGGGCAAAAATGGAAGCTCTGGTCCTCGCGTCGGCGGGGCTGGTCATCACCCTGGGCCTCCCGGCGGGCCGGCTGCATATGGGCGGGGCCGTAGCCGCCTGCCTGGCGGCCGTGGCCAACAGCATCTTTATGGTGGGCCAGACCGAGCTGTTAAGACGGGTAGAGACCAGGGTGTTTAATGCCTACCTCACTTTAGTCCTGGCTGTTCTCTTTCTGCCGGTTGCCCTGTTGAGCAACCAATTCCGGGTGCCCCTGAACGCTGAGGTGGTGGGGGCCGTGCTGGTCCTGGCCCTGGTATGCACGGTGGTCGCCTCGGAAACCCTGTGCCGGGGGCTGGTATATATCGGAGCCTCCCGGGCGGCCATCATTTTAACCCTGGAGCCGGTAGTCACCGCCGTGCTGGGCTACCTGCTCTTAAACGAGAGGCTTTATCCCAGCCAGTTACTGGGGGGAGCCCTGATCCTCGCCGGAGTGGCCCGGCAACAGGTGGCCGAATACAAGGCCCAGGGTATGGAGTCCCGGAGGGAGGGGGCCGGGGAAGCTGGCGGCCAGGGGAGACCGGACGGGATTTTCGGGGAAAAGCGGTTACCAAAGTAAGGGGAGGAGGTTCGTCATGTACCGGCCTGTAGCGCCTATTGTGTGGAGGGACGGCGGAGTAGAAATCATCGACCAGACGAAGCTGCCGGAAGAGCTGGTGGTTATCCGGCCCCAGAACATCCGCGAAATGTGGGAGGCCATTAAACAGCTTAAGGTTAGGGGTGCTCCGGCCATCGGGATTGCCGCTGCCTTCGGCCTTTATCTGGGGGTAAAGGATTCCCGGGCCCGGGATAAAGGGAGTTTCTTGGCTGAGCTTAAGGCGGCTGCCGATTACTTGGCCACTTCCCGGCCTACGGCCGTAAACCTTTTCTGGGCCCTGGCGAGGATCCAGGAGAGGGTGGCGGCCTCCGAATACCAGGAGGTTGACGAGCTGAAGGAAGTGGTTTTAAAGGAGGCCCTGGCCATTCAGGAAGAGGACGAGGCCATGTGCCGGGCCATAGGGCGGAACGGTGCCGAGCTTTTGCGCCGGGCCGAAGCGGTCCTAACCCACTGTAATGCCGGTACCCTGGCGACGGCCAGGTACGGCACGGCCCTGGCCCCGGTTTACTACTTGGCCGGGGAAGACAAGGTCCTGCGGGTTTTTGTGGATGAAACCAGGCCCCTGCTCCAGGGGGCGCGGCTTACGGCCTGGGAGCTAAAGGAGGCGGGCATCCCGGTTACCCTTATTACCGATAACATGGCGGCGGTAGTTATGCAGAAGGGCTGGGTCCAGGCGGTAATCGTAGGGGCCGACCGCATTGCGGCCAACGGCGATGTGGCCAACAAGATCGGTACCTACGGCGTGGCCATCCTGGCCCGCGAGCACGGCCTGCCCTTCTATGTGGCGGCCCCCAGTTCCACCTTTGATTTGAGCCTGTCCCATGGTGGTGAGATACCCATCGAAGAGCGGGATCCCGAAGAAGTCAGGTGCTGGGGAGGAAGAAGGACGGCTCCCGAGGGGATCCACGTCTTTAACCCGGCCTTTGACGTAACCCCTCACACCTACGTTACGGCTATAATTACGGAGAAGGGCGTAATCAGGCCGCCCTATACCGAGAACATCCCCCGGGTGCTGAGGGGCGAAGGGAGAGGGTAAACCTACCCCCCAAAGGTGCGGCCCGGCCCCGAATATATTAGTAGACGCCTGGAAGGTGCTTCCGCAACAAGGGGAAATTCCCAGGGGACCGGCTTAGGGCCCCTTTAGGCACCGGTCCCGAGCCGGTCGGTGAAACCGGGTCCGAACCCGTGTACTTCCGGAGGGGCTGCCTCTCCCGGGCCGGCCCGGCAAAAACCGCGGGCAAGCCCCCTGGCTTCTGGGCCGGCCCGGCGGCGCCCAGGGGGCTCCGTGCGGGGGGTTCCATCCGGGGCGGCAACGACACCCGGGCGAAGGATAGGCGGCGGGCCGCGAAGGGATAAGCCTTTGCGGCGGCCGGATATGCCGCCCGCAGGGACCGGGCGGGGTCCGAAGCCGCGCCCCGGGGGCGATAGTCCGGAAGCACCGACACTACCAAAGTATCGGGGGGTTGTTCTATGGGTAAAGGAAAGGCCTACGCGGCAGTGATGCTGGGTCTGCTGTTTTGCCTGTGGGCGGTCCTGCCGGCCTGGGCCCAGACGTCCCGTCCCAAAGCTACATATCAGGTGCAGGTCCAGGAGCAGGACGAGGAAAGGGAGCAAGAGCGGGAACTCCAGCAGGAGCAGGAACAGGAACGGGAGGGCCGGGGAGGAAAGAAGACAGGGCAAGTTAAGGAGCATCCCCGCAGCGTGGCCGGACATGTCTACCGGGGAATCGAGAATGCCCTGCAGCATGTAAGAAATCCGGTGGCCAGGGCGGCCCTGCAGGCCAAGCTGGAGGGCAGGAGTGTAGCCGAGGCGGTCTATGAGGCCAAAGAGCTCCTGGCCCAATGGCAGGACCGCGAAGAACTGGCCGAGATTACCCAAGGGCTGGAGGAGGCCCTGGAAGAGGACGACAGCCTGGACGACCTCGGACGGGCAAAGGCCAAGAAGCAGCTGGTAGAGCTCTACCTTAAAGCAGGCCGGGCCGATAAGGCCAGGACCGTCCTGCTGGCCGTTTTGGCCCAAATTCCCGACGATGATGAGGCCTACCAGGAGCTGGACGAAGCTTGCGCCCTCCTGGGCGACCTGAAGGTCAAGGTATTCTTCCGCGGCAAACCGATGGTTTTTGAGGTGGAACCCCGCGTGGAAGGGGGACGCGTCCTGGTCCCCCTGCGCCGGCTGGGCGAAGCCCTGGGGGCCCGCATTTCCTACGAGAACGGGGTGGTAACCCTTGAAAGCCACGGCCTCACCATAAGGCTAGAAATAGGCAGCCGGCAGGCCAGAGTTAACGGTGCCGCCGTTTCCCTGGATGCTCCCGCCGTGGTGCGGGAAGGGCGGATGCTGGTACCCCTGCGGTTTGTGAGCGAGCAGCTAAAGGCCAGGGTGGAGTATTACGGCAAAAGCCATCTGGTGGTCGTAAACTAATAGCGGCCCAGGGCCGGCCCGGTCGACCGGCCCGAGGAACGTCGGCAAGCCCCGCGTTATGCGCGGGGCCTGCCGACGTTATAGGAGCATCCCCTCCGGTTGCCGGTAACTGGAAGGAATATGTTTCCCCGACACAAACCCATTATCTCCCGCCCTTGCCGACAAGGCCTTGCCGACAAGGCCCCCTTTGGGCTTGGCGGCGGGACTGCTAAACCGGAGGGACAGCCAAACTTGAGGAGGAGAAAGCAGAGGCGTGGGAGGACGGAAGGCCCGATACTGGCTCCGGCGTCGAGGACGCCCACTGGAGCGGGAACCCCTCCGTAAGCTTTTGAGGCCGAGTAATAGTTTGGCCCGGGAAAGCTTGAAGGAGCTCAAGCCCAAGGGGCAGGTCATCGAAGGGGGGTATATACCCCAGCGGTGAAAGGCCTGGAAAAGAAGGCCGGAGTTTGTTACACTTATGCCGGCCGCACCGCCGATATTTATTGCTATGGAGGACCGCTATGAAGGCAGCGGAAAGAAGGGAAAAGATCCTGGCCATCTTGGGCCGGGGGCAACCCGTCACCGGAGCCCAGCTCGCCCGCTGGCTGGGGGTCAGCCGGCAGGTAATCGTTCAGGATGTGGCCATATTGAGGGCCCGGGGAAGCGAGGTCCTGGCTACCCCCCAGGGCTATGTTCTGCCCCTCCGGGAGGAGGGCTGCCGGCGGACCTTCGCCTGCCGGCACGACCTGGAGGGTCTGGAAAGGGAACTCCTCATCATGGTGGATAACGGGGGTAAGGTAATGGACGTGGTGGTCGAGCACCCCCTTTACGGGGAGCTGCGGGGCTACCTCATGCTCTCTTCCCGCCGGGAAGTGTATGAATTCATAAATAAACTGAAGAAGAGCGGCGCTAACCCCTTGTACACCCTGACGGGCAGCGGGGTGCATCTGCACACGGTAGTGGCCCCCGACGAGGCCACCCTGGAGGCCATGGAGAGGGAGTTGCTGGAAGCAGGAATCCTTTTAGGGTGAAGAAGGTAAACAAGGTACCGTTGACGGGCTGAGGTGGCAGTCTTATAATGGGCTTAAACATGACAAGACAGCTGTCTTTACCCAGGAGGAAGGGGAGAAGGATGGAGGAACTGGTTAAGGAAATCGAGGAGCTTAAAAGGGAGCGGGGAGCCGTAATCCTCGCCCACAACTACCAGCCGAACGCGGTGCAGGACATCGCCGATTTTGTGGGCGACTCCCTGGCCTTGAGCCGCATGGCCGCCACCACTCCGGCCCGGGTTATCGTCCTGGCTGGGGTGCGCTTCATGGCCGAGAGCGCGAGCATCCTGGCCCCGGAGAAGACCATCCTGCTGCCCGATCCCTTTGCCGGCTGCCCCCTGGCCGACACCGTCGATGCCGAAGGCTTGCGGCGGGCCCGGGAACGGTACCCCGATGCCGCGGTGGTATGCTACGTCAATTCTCCGGCCGAGGTCAAGGCGGAAAGCGACATCTGCTGCACTTCCAGCAACGCCCTAAAGGTGGTGCAGTCCCTGCCCCACCGCCGCGTCCTATTTGTGCCCGATCGGAATCTGGCCCACTATGTGTCCCGCTTTACCGATAAGGAGATTATCCCGTGGGAGGGCTCCTGCCTTACCCACTGCCGGGTTACCCCGGAAGAGGTCGAGGAAGCCAAGGCGGCCCATCCCGAGGCCAAGGTCCTCGTTCACCCCGAGTGCCGGCCCGAGGTGGTGGAGGCCGCCGACTTTGTGGGGAGCACCGGGGGCATCCTCCGATTCGCCCGCGAAAGCCTTGACCGGGAGTTCCTTATCGGCACGGAAATGGGTATAATCCACCGCCTGGAGGCGGAGAATCCGGGTAAGAAGTTTTACCTCCTCTCCCCGGGGTTGATCTGCCCCAATATGAAGCTGACGAGCCTGGCCAAGATAGCCCAGTGCTTGAGGGAAATGAAGCCGGTCGTTAAGGTGCCCGAACCGGTGCGAAGCCGGGCCTATGGAGCCCTGGAGCGCATGTTGAAAGCGGTGTGAGTTATGCAACCGGTACCCCGCTACCTGGTAAATTTTAGTTTAGCCGACCTCCCCTGCCTCCGGGCGGACGTCCTTATCATAGGGAGCGGTATAGCCGGACTCTTCACCGCCCTGAAGCTGGCGCCCCGCTACCGGATTATATTAATCACCAAGGAACGCCCGGAGGATTGTTGTACTTATCTGGCCCAGGGTGACATTGCGGCCGTCATGGACGAGGAAGATTCCGTAGAGCTGCACGTGGAGGACACCCTGGCAGCCGGCGCGGGACTGGGCAATCCTGCGGCCGCCAGGGTGCTGGCGGAAGAGGGCCCGGAGCGGATTCGGGAGCTCCTGGAGTGGGGTATAGCCTTCGACCGCGAAGAGGGCCGCCTGGCCCTGGGCAGGGAAGGGGCCCACAGCCGGCGGCGCATCCTCCATGCCGGGGGAGATGCTACAGGCGCCGTCATCTGGCAGGGCCTGTTCGCCAGGGCCAGGGCCTGCGAAGGCCTCTATATCCTGCCGCAAACCATGGCCCTGGACCTCCTGGCCGAGGAGGGCCGGTGCTTCGGGGCCCTGGTATTGCGGCCGGACGGGTCCCCGGCGGCCATCCTGGCGGCCGCCACCGTGCTGGCCAGCGGTGGGGCCGGAGGCCTTTATCCGGTAACCACTAATACGGCCGGGGCCACCGGGGACGGCGTGGCCATGGCCTACAGGGCCGGAGCAGAAGTAGTGGACCTGGAGTTTTACCAGTTCCACCCCACGGCCCTGGCCCACCCCCAGGCGGCGGGCCTCTTGATAACCGAAGCGGTCCGCGGGGAAGGGGCCGTCCTGCGCAACGGAAGGGGGGAGCGGTTTATGCCCGCTTACCATCCCCGGGCGGAGCTGGCGCCGCGGGACGTAGTAGCCCGGGCCATAGTGCGGGAAATGGCGCGCACCGGGGAGCGGTGGGTTTATCTGGACCTCCGCCACCTGGACCCGGCGTGGCTGGAACGCCGCTTTCCTACCGTGGTGGCTACCTGCCGCCGGGCCGGCCTGGACCCCGCGCGGGACTGGTTGCCGGTGGCACCGGCAGCCCATTATTTCATGGGCGGGGTGCGCACCGACTTGAGCGGCCGTACCAGCCTGGAAGGCCTTTATGCCTGCGGGGAGGTGGCCTGCACCGGCGTCCACGGCGCCAATCGCCTGGGGAGCAATTCCCTCCTGGAAGGGGTAGTTTTCGGGGGACGGATAGCCAGGGAACTGCTGGACCGCAAGCTCAACCGCCCCCCCTGTCCTCCCTTACAGTACAGGGAACTGCGCGAGGGAGGCACTCCCACCGAGGATGCCGCGGTCGCGGAGCTGCGGGAAATTATGGCGGCGCGGGTGGGACTGGTGCGGGAGGCCGAGGGGCTTAAGGAAGCTGCCTCCAAGCTTGAGGCGTGCTGGTCCCGGCTGGCCCGGGAGGCTCCGGAGCGCCGGGAGGCGGAAAGCCATAATATGCTGCTGTTGGCCGGCCTCATGGTGACGGCGGCAACCTGGCGCCGGGAGAGCCGTGGGGCCCATTTCCGGAGCGACTTCCCGGCCCCGAACCCTGCGTACGCCAAACACCTGGTCCTGGCCTGGGGGCGAGAACCCCGGGAACTCCCGGCACGTCCCCCTGCTGAGGACCGGTAAGGGTTTTCCGGAGGAGGTAGGAAAGGGTGCTGAATATGTTGGCCGTCAAGGAGATAGTGGCCCGGGCCCTGGAGGAAGATTTGGGCGACGGCGATTTGACCAGTGCCGCCCTGTTCGGCGTCGAAGATCGGGGCCGGGCAGAAATTATTGCCCGCCAGGAAGGACTCATAGCCGGGCTGCCGGTGGCCGAAATGGTTTTCCGGATGGCCCCGCCGGGCTGCAGTCTCACCCCCCTGGTGGAAGAAGGGAGCAGGGTTGCGCCGGGTCAGACCGTGGCCTGGGTAGAAGGTCCCCTGCTGGGCATCCTGGGTGGCGAGAGGGTGGCCCTCAATTTCCTCCAGCGCCTCTCCGGCATTGCGTCTTTAACGGCACGTTATGTAGAGCGCGTAAAGCCCTATAAGGCAAGAATCTGCGACACCCGCAAAACCGTCCCGGGGCTGAGGGCCCTGGACAAATATGCTGTGCGTATGGGCGGCGGCACCAACCACCGCTTTAATCTGGGAGATGCCGTCCTCCTCAAAGACAACCACATCCGCGGCGCGGGGGGCCTTCGCCGGGCGGTGGAGAAAGTGCGGACCTGCATACCCCTTACCGCCAAGATCGAAGTAGAAGTGGAGAACCTGGACCAGGTGGCCGAAGCCCTGGAGGCCGGGGTGGATCTCATTATGCTGGATAATATGTCCCTGGAGGAGATGGCCGAGGCGGTGGAAATGATCCGGGGCCGAGCGCTGGTGGAAGCTTCGGGGGGGATTTCCCTCGAGACGGTAGCTGCGGTGGCCGCCACCGGGGTCGATTTCATCTCCGTAGGGGCTTTGACCCACAGCCCTCCTGCCCTGGATTTTAGTCTGGAATTAATTTAAGGTTCTACTTTAAATTTAATTTAACTTTTATGGTCCTTATTTAAGCTTCCGGAAGGAACAAATCAAGAAATGGCGAAATAATTTCTCCAGGAGGACGGGCTCTTATATATCTAATTTAAAAGTTACAGAAAGGAGTGTTCTTCCCTTGTCCACTCGCATCCCTACGGACATCGAGATCGCCCAGAGGGCTAAAATGAAGCCCGCCATGGAACTGGCCCGGGATTTAGGCATTGAGGAAGACGAGGTGGAGCTGTACGGCAAATACAAGGCCAAAATCTCCCTCAATGTATACCGCCGGTTGCAGGATAAGCCCGACGGCAAGCTGATCCTGGTCACCGCCATTACCCCTACGCCGGCCGGTGAAGGCAAGACCACTACCAGCGTAGGTTTAACCGACGGCCTGGCCCGGCTGGGCAAAAAGGTCATGGTCTGCCTGCGGGAGCCCTCCCTGGGGCCCAGCTTCGGCATCAAGGGAGGGGCGGCCGGGGGCGGATACGCCCAGGTAGTGCCCATGGAAGACATCAACCTCCACTTCACCGGCGACATCCATGCCGTGACCTATGCCCATAACCTGCTGGCGGCCATGGTGGACAATCACCTCCAGCAGGGCAACGAGCTGGGCCTCGATCCCCGGACCATTACCTGGCGGCGGGTTATCGACTTGAACGACCGGGCCCTGCGCTACACCGTCATCGGCCTGGGCGGCAAGGCCAACGGCGTGCCGCGGGAAACCGGCTTTGATATTTCCGTGGCTTCCGAAGTTATGGCCTGCCTCTGCCTGGCGAGCGACCTGATGGATCTAAAGGAGCGGTTCCGCCGCATAGTAGTAGGATATACCTATGACGGCAGGCCGGTAACGGCCGGCGACCTGGAAGCCCAGGGAGCTATGGCCCTCCTCATGAAAGACGCCATTAAGCCCAATCTGGTGCAGACCCTGGAGAACACCCCGGCCTTCGTCCACGGCGGCCCCTTTGCCAACATAGCCCACGGGTGCAACAGCATCACGGCCACCAAGACAGCCCTTAAACTGGCCGACTACGTAGTGACGGAAGCAGGCTTCGGTGCCGACCTGGGGGCGGAGAAGTTCTTCGACGTCAAATGCCGCTATGGCGGCCTAAAACCCGACGTGGCGGTGATTGTGGCCACCGTCCGGGCCCTCAAGATGCACGGCGGGGTTCCCAAATCCGACCTGGCCCAGGAAAACCTGGCGGCCCTGGAGGCCGGCTTTGCCAACCTGGAGAAGCACATTGAGAATGTGGGCAAATTCGGTGTACCGGCCGTAGTGGCCATTAACGCCTTCCCGACCGATACCGAGCGGGAGCTCAACCTCCTCTACGATCTCTGCACCAGGGCCGGTGCCGAGGTGGCCCTGTCGGAAGTATGGGCCAAGGGAGGTGCGGGCGGTATCGAACTGGCCCAGAAGGTGTTGAAGACCATCGAAACCAAGCCCTCCAACTTCCGCTTCCTGTACGAGCTGGACCTGCCCATTAAAGACAAGATCCACAAGATAGCCACCGAAATTTACGGCGCCGACGGCGTAAACTACACTGCCGAGGCGGAAAAGGCCATTGCCAACTTCACGGCCATAGGCTACGGCAACCTGCCGGTAGTCATGGCCAAGACCCAGTATTCCCTGTCCGATGACATGACCAAACTGGGTCGGCCGCGCAATTTCTCCATAACCGTCCGGGAGGTGCGCCTGTCCGCCGGCGCGGGCTTCATAGTACCCATTACCGGCGCCATCATGACCATGCCTGGATTGCCCAAACGCCCGGCGGCCTGCAACATCGATATTGATGCCAACGGCGTGATCACCGGCTTGTTCTAGGCCCGCCTGATCTCGACCTCCGGAGCGGCGGCCGGGATTCCCTGCGGCCGCCGCTCCTTTTAACACAGGCTTAACCCGGGCCTAACGCGGCCTTAATAGGGCCGGTCTATAATTTTTATAGTAGGAATATTAGGGCCGGAAACCGGGTATAAAAAGGAACAAGGGGTCGGGAGGCGAAATGGGAAAGCCGAAGATACGGGTTAAGAATTTGAATTTTTATTACGGCAGCACCAGGGCCCTCAAAGACATTAATCTCACCATTGAAGAACACCGTATTACGGCGTTGATCGGGCCTTCGGGGTGCGGTAAGTCCACTTTTCTGCGCACCCTAAACAGGTTGAACGACCTGATAGAGGACAGCCACGTGTCGGGGGAAGTTTTGCTGGATGAAAAGAACATTTACGATCCCGATGTGGACGTGATCGGGCTGCGGAAACGGGTGGGCATGGTTTTTCAAAGGCCGAATCCCTTTCCCATGTCCGTTTACGATAATGTGGCCTACGGCCCCCGCATCCACGGCATAAAAAAGAAAAAAGATCTCGATGAGATCGTGGAGCGCAGCTTGAAGGCCGCGGCCCTGTGGAATGAAGTGGCCGATCGTCTGCAGCAATCGGCCCTGGGCCTGTCCGGAGGGCAGCAGCAGCGGCTCTGCATTGCCCGGTGCCTGGCGGTGGACCCGGAGGTAATCCTCATGGATGAGCCCTCTTCGGCCCTGGACCCGGTTTCCACCCTTAAAATTGAGGAACTGGTCCTCTCCTTGAAGGAGCGATATACCATCGTCATAGTGACCCATAACATGCAGCAGGCCGCCCGGGTCTCCGATACCACGGCCTTTTTCTTGAACGGGGAGATAGTGGAGTGCGATGAAACGGCCATTATTTTCACCAGGCCGCGGGACCAGCGGACGGAGGATTATATTACCGGCCGTTTCGGGTAAGATAGGCGAGGACAAAGTATACAATATTCATAAAAGCTGGACGGTGACAACCGAGAGGGGGTGAAATATAATGGATACCAATAAGCATGGAGAAAGCATAGGGGGCGAACAGTTTATGGCAGGCCTTACCCGGCAGGGCTTTCACCAGTCTTTAGAATATCTCCAACAGGAGATTTTGCGCATGGGTAGCATTGTGGAGCAGGTGATAGCTAAGGCGGTGGACAGTCTGGCCAAGCTGGACGCTAAAATAGCCGATGAGGTCATTGAGGGCGATAAAGTCGTGGATGACCTGGAACTCCAGATCGAAAACCAGTGCCTGAAACTCATCGCTACCCAGCAGCCCATGGCCAAGGACCTGCGTAAAATTGCCGCAGGGTTCAAGATCATTACAGATTTAGAGCGGATTGCTGACTATTCGGTGGATATCGCCCGGGTAGCCAAGCGGATTATCGAGACCGGTCAGCCCCTGATCAAGCCCTTGATCGATATTCCCCGCATGGCCGAACTGGCCCAGAACATGGTCAAACAGTCTCTGGATGCTTACGTGCACGGGGATGTGGACCTGGCCTATACCGTGGCCCGGGAGGATGACCAGGTGGACCACCTGCATAATCAGATCTTCCGGGAACTCCTGGTCTTCATGATGGAGGACCCCAAGACCATCGGCCAGGCGACCTACCTTCTGTTTGTGAGCCGCTATCTGGAGCGTATTGCCGACCACGCCACTAACATTGCGGAGGAAGCCATTTACCTGGAAACAGGGGAGCGTAAAGAGTTAAACGATTAGGCGGGTAAAAACCCGCTTTTTTAATTTCGGGCCAAGAGCTCCGGAGGCAGCATTTTCTGGATCCGGACGGTAAAAGCGCTCAGCAGGGCAATGCCCACCACCAGGGCGGCGGCCAGGACGTAAAGGGAGGGGATACCCCACTTCACGGCCATCCCGAAGGCCGGGGGCCCCAAGGCCACGCCGAAGAAGCGCATGGAGCCGTACAGGCAGGTAATGCCCCCGCGCTCGGAAGCGGAAGCCGCGCTGGTTATGAGGGTGTTTACCGCCGGCAGTACGGCCCCGGTACCCAGGCCTAAGAGGGTGAGGGCTCCGAAGAGAATATAGACGGACGGCCGGAAGGCCATAATAAACAGGGAGGCGGCCACCAGGGCCAGGCCGGCCACGGCGGTCCCTTTGAGGAGATGCCCTCCCTTTTTCTGGAGGTAGCTGCCCGAGAGGTAAGAGGATAGGGCCATGGCCCCTACCGGGATGGCGATGAGGAGGCCCACCGTTAAACCGTGAAAGTTATAAGTAGCTTCCAGGGAATCCGCCACCAAGCTCAAAACCCCGAATAAAATAAAAAGCACCGCCATTCCGGCCAGAAAGCAGGCGAGAAGGCCCAGGCCCCTCTGCCGGAAGATCTCTTTAAGGCTGGCCAGGTAGGCTGCCAGGCTCTGGGGTTCTTCCTTTCCCTGCCGGGGCTCGCGTACCACCAGCCAGACGGCTATCCCGATGGGGATGGCCAGCAGACCATAGGCGTAGAAGGGAGCAAACCAGGCCAGGAGACCTAGAAGGGAACCGGCTATGGGGCTGATGACTTTACCCAGGCCGTTGGAGGCTTCCAGGGTGCCCAGGGCTTTGGCCCGCTCTTTACTCTGGAAGATGTCCCCTACCAGGGCCATGGCCAGTTGGTAAGTTCCACCCGCTCCTATGCCTTGGAGTACCCGGCTGCCCAGGATGAAGTAGTAGGGCTGGGCGAGGAAGGTGGCGGCCAGGCCGGCCAGGAGCCCGCCGGCCCCATAAAGGACGAGGGCGGGGGACATGATTACCCGGCGGCCGAAGCGGTCGGATAAAAACCCGGCAAAGGGGATGACGAAGCCTGCCGGGAGGGAAAAGGCGGTGATGAAAAGGCTCACTTGAAAGAGACTTACCCCCATAGCCTCTTTCATGGCGGGCAAGAGGGGTACCAGCATGGAATTGCCCAGGACCATAATAAAGGGAACGGCGCACAGGACGGCGAAGGGTAGCCGCATGGAAGCCTGCAAGCCACATCACCTCGTTTAGTTCACTGCTTCTATTTTTGTCCGGACTTTCCTTTGTTATCCCCGGCGGCTTAAGGGCCCCGGAGCTTTCTCTTTGGTATTTTTTCCCGTCAGCCCGGCAAGCCTGGCTCTTGGCAGAATCGGTACTCCTGGGCGCCTCTCTCCTGTTTCCCTTCAGGCCTTCGCAGAATAAAGTAACAGGGGAACAAAATACAGCACCTTTGAGGGAGGCGACAGTCGGCATGCAAAAGGGAGATTTCGGCGGGGGCAGTTGGCAGGAGATTCTGGATTTTCCCCTCCAGGGGCGCCTGCAAAAGCCGCGGCGGCAAGGTTTGACCATGGTTATCGACAAGGGGATGGGCCTGGCCCAGGTTCAGGATTTGCTGCGGGTAGCGGCACCTTATATTGACTTCATAAAACTCGGCTTCGGCACCTCCGTGTTTTACCCGGCCGACATCCTGAAGGAAAAAATCAGCATGGTCCGTTCTTACGGCGTCGACATCTTTCCGGGCGGGACCTTCCTAGAGGTGGCCGTGCTCCAGGGGAAGCTGGAACTTTATCTCAAGACGGCTCGGGAGATGGGCTATACTTTTGTGGAAGTTTCCGACGGCACCATAACCATGAGCCCGGAGGTACGCCGGCAAGCCATTCACCATGCCCTGGAGCTGGGCCTGGGCGTAATAAGCGAGGTGGGGAAGAAGGATCCCAGGGACCGGGTAGAGGAAACGGCCATCCTGGAGCAGATACGCCAGGACCTGCAGGACGGGGCGTATAAGGTGATTGTGGAAGGCCGGGAGTCCGGGAAAGGGGTGGTTATCTACGACGATGCCGGCGCCATCAAATGGGATGAGCTGGAGGCCATGGCAGCGGGAATTGAACGCCTGGAAGATATTATCTGGGAAGCACCCTTAAAACAGCAGCAACAGGAATTGATCCTGCGCTTTGGTCCCAATGTTAACCTGGGTAACGTTCATCCCCAGGACGTGCTGGCCCTGGAGGCCTTACGGGTGGGCCTCAGGGGTGATACCCTGCGGGCCACCTTGAGGGCGGCAATTTCTTGAGGGTTTGGCAGGAATCAGGTGCGGCGGTGGAGAAATATATTCCCCTCAGGGCCTGCATCCCTTCCCGGGATGCAGGCCCGAGAAGACCTTGGGGAGTAGAAAGGACTTCCGGCGCCGCGCCGGCAGGGCGCAAGCCTTGTATCGCGCCTTAATCGGTGGAGGGGTTCCTTTGGAAATCGATGTTTTCAGCACCATCAACAGCGCTACAGATGACGGATTAGCGGGCAAGGTAGTCCTGGTGGTGGATACCCTGCGGGCTACCACTACCATTGCTACGGCCCTGGAAGCGGGTTGCCTGGAAATCATACCGGTTCTCACTCCGGAAGAAGCCATTGAAATGCGGGAAAGGCTGGAGGACGACCGGGTACTCCTGGGCGGCGAAAGGGGAGGAGTAAAGATCCCCGGCTTTGACCTGGGCAACTCTCCCCTGGAATATACGGCCGAAGTGGTGGGCGGGAAAAGGATTATCATGACCACTACCAACGGCACCAGGGCCATCAAAAGGGCGGCACCGGCCCGGGTTATCTTTTTGGCCGCCGTGGTCAACGCTCCCGCGGTAGCCGCGGCCGCCGCCGAGGTTGAAGGGGATGTAAGTATCCTCTGTGCCGGGACCAGGGATCGTTTTTCCCTGGAAGATTTCTTGACCGCCGGCCTCCTGATCGATGAACTCCGGCAAAGGGGTAATTATTCCCTGCGGGACGGGGCCCGGGCGGCCTTGGAGCTTTACGGGCTTTATAAAGGGGACGTGGCCGGGATCATACGCGGCAGCCTGCACGGGCGGCAGTTGCTGGAGTTGGGCTTTGAAGCGGACCTGGATTACAGCAGCCGCATCGGGCTGTTGTCAACGGTCCCCTCCTACAACGGGGGTTTGATCAAAACATACCGCTGAAGGGGCGCCCCTTGCCGGGGACTATTCGAGCGGCAGGTTAGCATATAAATGCAGTGAAACGTATTAGAGGGGAGTTCCCATGAACTCGTCCACCCTGCTCCTGCTGCTCATCATGCTCCTCGGCATCATCGGCCGTTCGAACATTATTGCCGCGGCGTCGGCCGTTTTGCTACTGCTGCAGTTTACCAACCTCCAGCGGTTTTTTCCCCTCTTAGAGCGCCGGGCCCTGGAGGTCGGTCTTATCTGTCTCGTCGTCTCCGTCCTCATACCCTTCAGTTCCGGCCGGGTTTCGGCGGCCGAGATATTGAAATCCTTTATTAGTTCCAACGGGATTATCGCCCTTTTGAGCGGGGTTATCGCCACCCATATGAATTATCAGGGCTTGGAGCTCCTCCAGCGTTATCCCCAGATGATGGTCGGTATGGTCCTGGGCTCCATCATCGGGGTGGCCTTTTTCGGCGGTATCCCCGTAGGGCCCCTCATGGCGGGTGGCATTGCGGCCCTGCTGGTCCAGCTCGTCGCCTACCTGAAGTGAAGGGCGGTAGACGCCGGCTTATATCCTGCCCCGCCGGCAGGGGTGGCGGTCCGTGGAGGAGGCGGAAGGGTTATAAGAGTGGAGCCGGGCTGCATAACCTTTGCCGGTGACAGGGAATAATAATTAAGGATCGGGGGCAACCCCAGGCTCCTGCTCAAATAAAGCTCAATATAGTCCAGCGTGAGGGGGTGCCTTTTCTGTATAACCGGATCGAACCTCCGGAAGGGCCCCGGGAAAGTCCCCAGCCCACCACCACTCCCCACCCCCGGACAGCTCCGCCAGAATTCCCCGACCAGGTGGAAGAACCAAGGGAATCCCCGCCGCGGGGATTTTCTTGTTATAATGGTGGTAGGTTAATCCAGAAAGGGGGATAAGCTGTGGCGGGCAAAAAGATAACCGTCCTTAAGCTCAGGGAAATGAAGGAACGCGGCGAAAAGATAACCATGCTCACGGCCTATGATTATCCCTCGGCCTTAACGGCCGATCGGGCCGGGATAGACGTTATCTTGGTGGGAGACTCCGTAGGAATGGTGGTGCTGGGCTATGAAAGCACCCTCCCCGTCACTATGGACGATATGGTACACCATACCAAAGCTGTAACCCGGGCCCGGCTTGCAGCCCTGGTCGTAGCCGATCTGCCTTTTCTCTCCTATCAGGTCAGCGTGGCTGAAGCCGTGCGCAATGCCGGCCGGCTGGTGCAGGAGGGAGGGGCAGAGGCCGTAAAGCTGGAAGGAGGCCGGCCGGTAGTGGAAAAGGTTGAAGCCATAGTGGAGGCCGGCATCCCGGTTATGGGCCACTTGGGCCTTACTCCCCAGGCTGCTAACCAGCTAGGGGGGTTCCGCGTCCAGGGTCGGGATGAAGAAACGGCCAGGCGCCTCATAGAGGAAGCAGAGCTTTTGCAGGAGGCAGGAGCCTTCGCTGTGGTGCTAGAGTGTGTACCGGCTAACCTTGCCCGCACCATTACTGAGCGCCTCCGCATACCCACCATCGGTATAGGCGCCGGTCCCCATTGTGACGGCCAGGTGCTGGTGTATCATGATGTGCTGGGGCTCTTTGACCGCTTCCAGCCAAAATTTGTCAAGCGTTACGCCCGTTTAGGGGAGGAAATAGTGGCGGCCCTGCAACAATACTGCCAAGAGGTGCGGCAGGGTATTTTCCCCGGGGAGGAACATTCCTATTGATGAATTACCTGGACTGGATTCTGCTGCTGATACTGGCCTGGGGCGCGTGGCATGGTTACCGCCAGGGCCTCATCAACCTGGCGGCCGGGCTCATGGGTTACGTGGTCGGCTTTCTGGTGGCTTTAAACTTGGCCGGCCCCCTGGCCACCCTGGTCGACCGCCAGTGGCAGCTGGCGGAAAGGGGGGGAAAGTGGCTGGCCGCCTACCTGCCCCTCCCCCGGTTGGTCCTCCAACAGGATTTTAGCGTCCAGTCGGTGCAGCAAATGGACTCCCTGGTGGGAGGCTGGCCTTTACCGGCGGCCTGGAAGGCCGGCCTCCTCAATTCCATGCTCCAGTCCGGGGAAAGGGGAATGACCCTGGGAGAGGTCCTGGCCGGGCAGCTGGTGCTGGGGGCCGTAAAGCTACTGGCCCTGATTCTTCTGTTCTACGCAAGCCTCTGGCTGGTACGCCGCAGCGGATATATCTTGAGCCGGGGGATAGCCTTTACACCCTTCGGCTGGCCCAGCCGCCTTTTGGGTTCCGCCCTGGGCCTCAGCACCCATGCCCTCTACCTTTCCCTTTTTTTAGGTGCTGTCGAATGGGGGCTGCAGAGGGGATTCCTGGACCGGTTGCCCTTGGGAGTTCCCCTGACCCGCCAGTTGTACGGTTCCCAGCTGGCACCGCCCCTCCTCGGGATGTTCTACTGGCTGGAAGGATTGGTGCATAACTTATTCTAGGAGGCGATAGTCATGGCCGGAGAAGGTAAGCAGCTACAGGCCAAGCTGGCCCTGCCGGAAAAGAGCGCCTGGGAAAGGCTGGCGCCGGGAGAGAGGGAGGCGGTATTTAATTTCTGTGAGGGCTATAAGGCCTTTTTGAGCCGGGCCAAGACCGAGCGGGAGGCCGCCCGCCTGGCCGTTGAGGTCGCCCGACAGAAGGGGTATGC
Organism: Thermanaeromonas sp. C210; assembly: GCF_013167955.1. NCBI lineage: Bacteria > Bacillati > Bacillota > Clostridia > Neomoorellales > Neomoorellaceae > Thermanaeromonas > Thermanaeromonas sp. C210. Next base: position 428,057 of record NZ_BLWF01000002.1, on the reverse strand, counting down.
CCCCCTGGCCGGCCTTCCTTCCGGCCGCGGCCTGGCGCCCGGCACCAAGTTCTTCTTGGAATGGCGGCATAAAGTGGCCGTGCTGGGGGTTGTGGGGCAGGCCCCCCTTGACCGGGGAGTGCGCCTGGTGGGAGCCCATATCGATGCCCCGCGCCTGGATCTCAAGCCCATGCCCCTGTACGAGCAGGGAGGTCTGGCGCTGTTCAAGACCCACTATTACGGGGGCATTAAAAAATATCAGTGGACGGCCCTACCCCTGGCCCTCCACGGGGTGGTGATCCTGCGGGACGGGAGCAGGCGGGAAATCATCATAGGCGAAGATCCTGGGGATCCCGTTTTCAGCATCAGCGACCTGCTCCCCCACCTGGCCAAAGAACAGATGAAAAAGGCTATGGAAGAAGCCGTGGCCGGCGAGGATTTGAACCTGGTGGTCGGTAACATACCCTATCCTGACGAAGAAGTTAAAGAAAAGGTGCGGCTGGCCATCCTGCAGCTCCTCCACCAGAACTACGGCCTTACAGAGGAGGATTTCATAGTGGCCGAACTGGAGCTGGTACCGGCCGGTCCGGCCCGGGATTTGGGTCTGGACCGCAGTATGATTGCGGGGTACGGCCAGGACGACCGGGTTTGTGCTTACGCCGCCCTCCAGGCCCTCATGGACCTGCCTTATCCCCAGCATACGGCCCTGGTGCTCCTGGTAGACAAGGAAGAGATCGGGAGTACCGGTAATACCGGTGCCCAGTCACGGCTCCTGGAACACGTGGTGGCCGAGCTGGCCGCCCGGGCCGGCTACCCTGACCTCTTAAGTGTTGGGCGCATCCTGGCGGCATCCAAGGCCATTTCGGCGGATGTGACGGCCGGCCTGGATCCCACCTATGAAAACGTCTTCGATAAGCGCAACGCCTCTCGCCTGGGTTACGGCGTGGTCCTCAATAAGTACTCCGGCTCCCGGGGCAAGTACGAGGCCAACGATGCCAGCGCGGAATTTATGGCCGAACTGCGGGCTATTTTCAACAACGCCGGGGTGATCTGGCAGAGTGGCGAGCTCGGCAAGGTGGACCTGGGCGGCGGGGGAACCATCGCCAAGTACCTGGCCTATTTCGGGTTGGAAGTGGCAGACTGCGGTCCGGCCCTCTTGTCTATGCATGCTCCCCTGGAAATAAGCAGTAAAGTGGATGTCTACATGGCCTACCGGGCTTACGGTGCCTTCCTGGGCAGTTAGGGCCGTCAGGCCAGGCAGGTAAAGGAGCGGTTCATGTCGAATATTCAATAGTTCGTACCGGGGCAATAAAGTTGGCAAAAGGTGGGGAGAAAAGTGGAAACCAAGGTGGATGCCCGCGGGCTGCCCTGCCCCCAGCCGGTTATTCATACCAAGAAGGCCCTGGAAGGGCTGAAGGAAGCCGGGGAAGTCGTCACCATCGTGGACAATGAAGTGGCGCGGGACAACGTGGTGAAACTGGCCCGCAGCCTGGACTGCGCCGTGGAAGTGGAGGAGCGGGGTTCGGATTACTACATCCACATCCGCAAAGAAGGGCTGCCCGGCACCCAGCTCTGTGTAGCCCCGGGGCAGGTGGTCTTGATCAGCACCGATGCCCTCGGCCAGGGAACCCGGGAGTTGGGCGAAGTCCTCATGCGCAATTTTCTTTATACCCTGAGCGAAGGAGAAGTTATTCCGCGGCGCCTCCTCTTCATCAACAGCGGGGTTAAGCTGTGTTGCGAGGGCTCCCCGGCCCTGGCCAGTCTAATGGCCCTGGAACGGAGGGGCCTTGAAATACTGGTCTGCGGTACCTGCCTGGACTATTACCGCCTTAAGGAAAAGCTCTGCGTGGGTTCCATTACCAACATGTATACCATCGTCGAACACCTTATGGCTGCCGAAAAGGTCATCACCCTATAGGAGGATGGGCCTTGCTCAGGGGCTGGTGGCGCAAGGGCCGGGAAAAGGACCCAAGGGGATTGATAGAAAAACTCTGCCGCTGCAGGGGAAGGCTTCCTTCCTCCTTGAGGAAAGCCCTGGCTAAACTGGGAGCCGGGGAGGGGGCCCGGGTTATTCTGGAGTGCTGGCCCCGCCTCGGACCGGAAGTGCGGCGGGAAGTCAAGGCTCTGGCCTGCGGGAAGGACTGGGTAGGGGAGTGGCTCCAGATGCTAAAGGGCGGCGGGGCTAAGGAGCGGGCCCTGGCGGCGGAGATACTGGGGGTCTTGCAGGTAGACGGCGCCGTGGCCCTGCTTCTGGAGGCCCTGGCCGACGGGGAAGAAGGGGTTCAGATGGCTGCAGCTGCGGCTCTCGCTTCCCTTAAGGATCCCCGCTGCCTGGAACCTTTAGCCCTGGCCCTGGCCGAGCCCCAGCGCATTCCCCCGGCCCGCGTGGCCCAGGTTATGGCCGCCTTTGGCCGGCAGAGCATACCCTATTTGCTGCCGTCCGTCCGGACCGGCCCGGAGGAAGTGGCGGTGCGGGCCGTCGAGATTCTGGGTAACCTCGGCGAGGCCGAGGTCCTGCCGGTGCTGGGAGAAGGCCTGCAGGCCTCCTCGCCTGCCCTGCGGGCGGCGGCCGCCCAGGCCCTTGGAGATACGGGGCTAAGGGAGGCCGCAGGCTATCTCTTGCCGGCCCTAGGGGATCCCGAGCCTAAGGTGCGGGCGGCGGCCGCCCTTTCCTTGGGGCGCCTGCGGTGCAGGGAGGCCCGTCATGTCTTGGAGAAGGCCCGGGACGATCCTGCCTGGGAAGTGCGTATTTCCGCGGAAGCGGCCCTGAAGGCCGTGGGTCAGGGGCCCGTTTAGCTCCTCTGGATAGAAAGGGCCTGTTCCGGTGATGGGTGGACGCCGTTAAAGGTCCTTGAAGGGCGAGGAGAGAGTACCCCTCGTGCCCGCGCGCTGGACGGCGGCCCTGAGGGCGTCGGTACGGGGCATCTCAAGGAGGCTAAGAAGCGGTGGACCTTCACCTGGGAGACATTGTAGAAATGCGCAAAACCCACCCCTGTGGCAGCAGCCGCTGGGAGATCCTGCGGACGGGTATGGATTTCCGGCTCCGGTGCCTGGGCTGCGGCCGGCTGGTTCTACTCCCCAGGACCAAAGTAGAGAAGAGCATCAAGAGGGTGTTATCCCGAGGGGAGGGAACACCAGTAACTTAAATTGCCCAGCTGGCGAAGACATTCCGGTACGCTGGGTATGCCCGGGAGGGCTCGCCGGACGGAGCGGCAGCCTACGGCCTTATCGGCGGCGATATAGGTACCCATCAATACGGGGCGCCCGAAGGCGGCCTCTATTTTTTTGCCCAGTTGTACGGCCTCGGGGCAGTGGCCGGCCAGGAAAAGGCAGGAAGCCAGGGCGAACACCTGGACGTTGTCCTGGGCGAGCATATCGGCGGCCAGTTCGGTGATCCGGTCTCCGGGACAGCCGGGACACGGGCGCAGGCTCACGATGCGCCCTTTCCGCAGCCGGCCCAGGGGACCTTTTTGTTCCAATTGGGCCAGAAAACAGAGGATATGGGACTGGAACCCCGGGCAACCGTGGTACCAATAGTGGCGGCAGGCAATAATTCCTACGCGGGCCATATCAGGCTTCCCTTTCGACCAAAAAGTATTTTTAAGATCATGTGCTTGACTTAATACAGGATCCATACAACAAAAAGTATTCTAGCATAAAAAGAGCATAAAACTTGTCGGATTATGTAGGCCCTCCGGGCCCTCGGGCAGTTTACGCCGGGCTCAGATTTTGGGTTTTGCCGGCCTGAAGGCCCGGGCCGGGTCTTCCATACCGCCTTCACGCCGTCCGGTTGCCGGACCGGGAGCAAGGGAAGGAGGTTCATCTTCGCTTCGTCGGGAAAGGCAAATTCGACCGCTGCCTCCCCTCCTGGTAGACTCCAGACCAGAAGGGGGGTGGCAAAATGGCAGTAGTGGCGACGCCTGTAGGGGCATCCCTGCGGCTGCAGGTGCAGGTCGGGACCAATTCCGCGGGCGAGCCGGTTTACCGGTGGAGGACTTTCAACCGCGTAAAACCGGAGGCTGCCGACCAGGACCTCTGGGACGTGGCCCAGGCCCTGGCTGCCCTGCAGGCTTATCCGGTGGTCTCCGTCAACCGCGTACAGGAGAGCAGCTTGTCGGCCTAAAAAGCAGGAGGGGGGATTAGACCATGATGACCAGGCGGTTGGAGCTCGTCTTCCAAAATGCTGCCGGTCGCCGCACCGTCCTGACCGTCCAGGAACCGCGGTCCGACATCACAGCCGATGAGGTGAGGGCGGCTATGGAGCTTATTGTGGCCCGCAACGTCTTCACCTCCCCCGGCGGGGACCTGGTGGCCGTGGCCGGGGCCCGGCTGGTGAGCAGGGAAACCGTGGATCTTATCTCCGTCTAGGGGTATACGGCCGGGCTGACCTGTGGTTCCCGGCCCTTGGCTCAACTCCCGCGTTGGGGTGGCCGGCAGGTGAAGAGAAACGCCGGCCACCCCAACTGGGGGCATCCCTGGGGAGCGTGCCCGCAGGAGGGGGGGAATCGTTAAATGGAGGACCTATGGACCCAGGTGGGAAATGTTGGCTTTCCCATGGTCATGGCCTTTTACCTCCTGGTCCGCATGGAGCCTCTAATAAAGGAGCTGCAGAAGTCGGTTACTTTACTGACGGTGGTAGTAGCCCGTTTGGGGGGCCTGGACTACCAGGAAGCCAAAGGGTTGCTGGAAGGCAAGGGTGTTAGTAAATAGCGCAACTCCTCCATCCCCGGTACCCGGGAGTTAGCCTTGACTTTCTCCGGGGAGAGGGTTACTCTGGAAATGTAAAAAGGTTAGATTAATTTCATCAGTTCCGGGGGTGGTGGCATGGAGGAGAGGATGGAGGTAAAGGTTAGCACTATTTTAGACCTGGCCCAGTTCCTGGGTACCAGTGAGCTTACGGTATCCGTCCCTGCAAAGGCCACGGTTATGAATGTTTTGGAAGCCGTCCGGGAGCTCACCGGCAGGGACGTAAGGGAAAAGATAATAGCCCCGGAAACGGGAGACCTTAAAAGCTTCATACGAGTATTCGTAGAAGGCCGCGATGTTCGCTTCCTGCAGGGACTTGCCACCCCGGTAAACCCCGGGGATACGGTGCTTATTCTACCTCCGGCGGCAGGGGGGTAATCCCGCCCGGCTCCGGCGGAAGGACGTCGGGTGCTAGCCCTGGAGGCCGCGCTCCGAAGGGGGATGGTTCCGGCCTCACCCCGCCGGCCGGTCGCCCCCTCCAGGGACATGAAGATCGACCGAAGCCTGGCCTGGGGGAGATACCACGCCCTTGCGGGGAAGCCCTCGAAGCTTTGCCAAAGAGCCCGAGGCCCTGCCCGGGGACGGCGGGTTTTTGGGGGAGGAGCATGGTGCAGGCTGCCGCCCGGGCAGGGAAGATGCCCCGGGGCCGGAGCCCGGGGGGCTGTTCAGGGGCCGTCGGAAGACGCGGCCTTTTTCTTTTGCTGGTAAAGGGACGCCAGCTTTTCTCCCAGGGCCGGTTCCTGGCGGGCCACCTGGAGGAGGTAGGCAGCGATACTTCCCGTGAAGGGCATATACTCCCCGAAGAGGGCCCGCTCCATGGCCCGCCGGCTGATGCTGATAACACAGTCTTCTTCGTGGTTATCCTGGCAGCTATGGCACTGGAGGAGTATTTCACTTAAAGTTTCCAGCAGGTCCTCCTGGTAATAAAGGCGGAGGTCGTCTTCCGGAATGAAGGTGTGTCCCTGGGGAATGTGCCAGGTGTTTTTGGCCTGCGCATAGTCCAGGACAGTCTGGGTGAATCCTATAAGGCAGCGGGCCTTATCACAACTACCGCATTCTTCTACTGTCTTGCAGCACTTATCCACCGCCCGGCGGATGGTTTCCAGGTTTACGCTCCTGACTGTCAAAGGTGTTCACCGCCTTTACCGCGTAGTTTGGTTTAAGAAGTGGAGAAAGTCGCTCTCTTCTTCTTGCGGCTGGAACGAAGCCAGCATGTCGGCCGGTGGCTCGAAGGGTTCCCACCCCGCTCGCTGGATGGTGTGGCAGAGCCTTTCCTTGGGCTGGGCCAGTTCGTTGTAACGGACGAGAACATGTTCCAGGATGGCCAGAACCCCTTCTCCATTTACCTTCTCCGCCAGCAGCCGGCCGTGGATGGGTTTCCGGCTGGCCCCCCGGCCGCCTATGTAGATACTGAAGGAATCTTCCCCGGTAGCCACCACCCCGAAGTCGGCGCAGAAGGGCTCGGTGCAACCTCGGTGGCAGCCGGCTACCGAAATCTTAAAATCGTTGGGCACCGGGCGATTCATAAACCGATCCTGCAGAATGCCGGCCAACGCAAAAACGTCGGAGAGGGAGCGCTGGCACAGCTCAGAGCTGCCTGCACAGGCCTTGACGTTCCGCACTGTTTCGCCGAAAACACCTACCCTAAGACCCAGGCTTTCCACCCCTTCCCGCAGGACCGGGAGTTTTTCCTCGGGAATAAGGAAAATCAACGTCTGCCGGGTGGTTAGTTTGCAGGCTTTACATTCCAGCTCCTGGGCCAGCCGGGCCAGGCCCATGAGCTGTTGGGGGGTAAGGAACCCACATTGCGCTACAATGCCCACCCCTAAAATCCCCGATTTCTGCAAAAAGATGGCGTCGCCCATGCCCTTCCTCTCCTTGTTAGTAATAGTTATTATTAGTATGCAGAGGTGATATATTTATTCGCCACGTCCGCGGAAGATCCTGCCGAGTTATTCCAACTTTTAAGCCTTGGGTCCAAGGCAGAGGCCCCATCCTGTCAGGGCTTCGGGAGCCGGGGAAGCAGGGCCGGTTCCGCCTTCCTTAAGGCTCCGGCTCGGGGGCCAGGTCCACAAACTTGGTAAATTCGGGCAGGAAGGCCATTTCCACGGTTCCCACGGGGCCGTTGCGATGCTTGGCCACGATGACTTCGGCAATACCCTTCTTGTCAGTATCGGGGTCGTAGTACTGGGGGCGGTAGAGGAAAATGATCACATCGGCGTCGGCTTCAATGGCCCCGCTCTCCAAAAGATCGGCCATAACCGGCCGCTTGTCCTGCCGCTGCTCCACGCCGCGGTTCAGCTGGGATAATACCAGGACCGGCACGTTCAGTTCCCGGGCCAGGGCTTTGAGGGCCCGGGAGATGAGGGCGATTTCCTGCTGGCGGCTGTCCACCCGGCGGTGGGCCTGCATGAGCTGGAGGTAATCGATGACTACCAGCCCCAACCCGCATTCGGCCTGCAACCGGCGGGCCTTGGCCCGGACTTCCATGGCCGTGATGGCCGGCGTGTCGTCTATGTAAATGGGCGCCTCCGCAAGGAGGCTGGCCGCGTTCACCAGGCGGGCCCAATCCTCTTCCTTCAGGAAGCCGGTGCGGAGGCGGTGCTGTTCTACCATGGCTTCGGCGGCCAGCATCCGCTGCACCACCTGGTCCTTGGACATCTCCAGGCTAAAGATGGCCACCGGCACCTTCTGCTGGAGGGCCACCTTCTGGGCAATATTAAGGCAGAAGGAGGTCTTGCCCATGCCCGGCCGGGCCGCGCAAATGATGAGGTCGGAGGGCTGCAGGCCGGAGAGTAGTCGGTCTAAATCCGTAAAGGTGGGTAGACCGGTAACCTCTCCTTTGTGGGAGGCCAGCCGCTCCAGGTGTTCAAAGGTTTGGAGGAGGACCTGCTTGATGTTTACAAAACCGTCCCGGTACCGGCCGGCGGCCACCTCCAGGATAAGCCTTTCGGCTTCATCCACGATTTCCCCGACTTCCCCCTCCTCCTCATAAGCCCTTTCGGCGATACGGGTAGCCGCCTGGATTAGCTGCCGGAGGGCGGCCTTCTGGGAGACAATGCGGGCGTAGTGGCCGGCATTGGCTACACTGGGAACTACCGTGGTAAGCTGGGCAAGGTAGGAGGCCCCTCCCACGGCCTCCAGCTCACCCCTGCGCTTCAATTCCTCGGTTACCGTTAAGAGGTCGACCACTTCGCCCCTGGATTCCAGGTCCAGGATGGTCCGGTAAATGACGCGGTGAGCTTCGCGGTAGAAGTCCTCCATCCGGAGGATTTCGGCAGCCGTGAGCAGAGCCTCCCGGTCGAGGAGAATGGCGCCCAGGACGGATTGCTCCGCCTCCAGACTGTGGGGGGGGAGCCGCTCCGCAAGCTCCTGCATAGACTTCACCGCCCCTATTCTTTCACCAACAAATGTTCCAAAGCCTGGGCTACGGTGGCTACCGGTATCACTTGGATGCCCGGCAGATCCCCCGGAACCTCGGCGGCATTGGCCTCGGGAAGAATAACATAACGCATGCCGGCCTGACGGGCACCGTAAATTTTTTCCACAATTCCCCCTACGGGTTTTACTTTACCCTGGATGGAGATTTCGCCGGTTACGGCCACATCCTGCCGTACCGCACGGCCCTGGATGGCGCTGATGATGGCCGCACACACGGCCAACCCTGCCGAAGGACCGTCGATGTTACCCCCGCCGACCACGTTCACGTGGACGTCGTAGTCGCTCAGGTCTTCCCCGGTGAGCAAGCGAAAGACGGCGGCCGCATTGAACACCGAGTCCCGGGCCATACTCCCGGCAGTCTCATTAAAGCGGATATTGCCCTTGCCCGGCTCCCGGGCCGGGAAGGCTACGGCCTCTACCTCCAGCACCGAACCCACAAAACCGGCCACGGCCAGGCCGAAAACTCGGCCGATCTCCGGCTCATCCTGGGCCCTGGCGGTGATGAAGGGGGTCAGGCGGGCCGTCTGGGCGACCTCCAGGATATGCTGCACGGTAATGAGCCGGCGGCGCCGGCCCCTCTTTTGATACTGCTGGTAGAGGGCCAGACCGTACGCATCGGCCAGGAGGCTAACGGCCTTCCGGCCTTCTATGGTGTATTCGGCAATGAGGGAGGGAACCGCGGGCTCCAGCTTTACCCCCAGCCTGGCGGCCGCCTCCCGCACGATGGTTTCGATCTGCGCCGGGGTTAGGGGCTCGAAATATACTTCGGCACACCGCGAGCGCAGGGCGGGGCTCAGCTCCTCGGGATCGCAGGTCGTGGCCCCGATGAGGACGAAATCCGCCGGCGCCCCTTCCTCGAAGAGCTTTCTTATATATTGGGGCACGTTTTCATCGGCCGGATCGTAATAAGAGGAATCGAAGGTTACCCGCTTGTCCTCCAGAACCTTAAGGAGCTTGTTCAGCAAAAGGGGGTCCATTTCGCCTATCTCGTCTATGAACAGGACCCCCCCATGGGCTTCGGTTACCAGTCCCAGCTTCGGCTCCGGCACGCCGCTCTCGGCCAGATCCCGCCGGGCCCCCTGATAGATGGGGTCGTGGACCGAGCCCAAAAGAGGGTTGGTTACCTCCCGGGGATCCCAGCGCAGGGTGGCGCCGTTGACCTCGATGAAGGGGGCATCGGCCTTAAAGGGCGAGCCTTTGATCTTCTTGGCTTCCTCCAGGGCCAGCCGGGCGGCCGTCGTCTTGCCCACTCCAGGAGGCCCGTAAATTAGGATATGCTGGGGAAAGGGGGATACCAGTTTGGCCAGGAGGGACCGCACGGCCCGCTCCTGGCCCACAATCTCCTCCAGGCTTTGGGGCCTTAAGACTTCCATGGCCGAGCGGGCCAGCCTGGTCTGTTCCATCTTTTCCAGAATTGCCAGTTTCTTAAGGGTGTGGGCATTTTCCGGCCCTGCGTTTTCCCGCAGGATCTGCATACGGATTTCCTGCAGGTATTCCTCGTGGCGCTCCTGCATCCTTTCGGCCACCCGGCGTTCCAGGTTGTCTTCCACCGACCGGCGGGCTATGAAATCCGCCAGCTCTTCCTGGATTTCGTTTAGGATTTGGGGGATGGCCTCCAAGGGAGGCGCCGTATCGATGGTGGGGTCTTCGTAAACCAGCTTCTGGAGGGCCAGAACCCGCTCCGAGAGTTTATCCGATTGGAGATAATCCAGCGCCTCCAGCTTGCTGGCCTTGAGCACCAGCTTATCCGTTCCGTAAATATCGGCCAGAATACCGTACAGGGCGCTGACCTGCCGGGATAGAAAATCGCCTTCATCTTTAAAAAGAGCTACTTTAGCTCTCCGGGGCATTGGGTCTTAACTCCTTTCTGCCACTACCTGTACCAGTACTTTGGCCTGCACCTCGGGATGCAGGCGCAGTACCACCGGATAGGAACCCAGCATTCTGATGGGCTCCTCCAGTTCAATTTTACGCCTATCCACCTTGATATGAAAGGTGTTTTCTATCTCCAGGGCTATTTCTTTATTGGTAACCGAACCAAAAAGCTTGCCCCCTTCTCCAGCCCGGGCCGTTACCGTGACCGTACTCCCCTCCAGCTGACGGGCCACCCTCTGGGCTTCTTCCCTTTCTTTCTGCCTTTTTATCTCCTCCTGGGCCTTAACTCGGGAAAGTTCCTCCAAGCGGCCCTTGGTAGCCGGAACCGCCAGCTGGCGGGGAAAGAGGTAATTACGAGCATAACCGTCGGAAACTTCTACTACGCTTCCCTTGGCGCCTAGCTTGGGTACGTCGGTGGTCAAAATAACCTTCACCGGGTCTTACCCCCTTAATTATAGAAATAGTAATTGCCGATCCCGCCTCAAGGGCTTCCCGCCTCCCGGGGCTTGCGCCACCCCAAGAAGGGATCGAAGAGCCCCAGGCCCAGTACCACCAGGAGGCCGAGGGGTATATTGATTAAAAAGATCATAAGGAAGGCCGCCTTGAGGAACCACGACCACCTGAAACGGTGGGCGAAAAAGCTGACGACGGCCAGGCCGTTGCCCAAAACCAGGGGGAGATAGAGGTAAAGAATGTTGAGACCCAGGGTTTTGAGCCAGGTCACTTCCTCGTAGTCCCCCAGCAGGCTCAGACCCAGACCGGCGATAACCCCCCAGAGGGTGTACCAGGGGAGCTGCCAGTGACGAAAGGGCGGCAGCCTCTGCTCGGTAAGGCTTAGCCTTCGCAGGACAGTTTCGGCTACCAGATAATTGATAAAGGCCGTGAACAGCGCCACGGTGGCCAGTATGGCTGGCAAGAGGCGCTTTAGATAGTCCACCATGTTCTCCAGGTAGCCGTGGAGCTCCTCCGGCGTCACTCCTTCCCGGGCCATTTGCTCCAATACCCCCGACCGCCGATACATTTCCAGGACATGCTCCGGCATCTGTTCGAGGTCGGCCGCCAGCCGGGCGGGGGACCAGCCGGCCAAATAAAAGGAGAACCCCAGGGAACAGAGGAGGGATATTAAGGCTACCAGGGTACCGGCCAACACCATACGCCCGGGAGCCGTTCCCTGTTTAAAAAGGTAACCGTACAGGAGGCCGACGGCCGCAAATTGGGTAAAAAGCAAGAAAGCCCGCGGCACCCCTCCCAGCAGCCCCACCAGCAGCCCGGCAACGAAGGCGGCCATGATTCCCGTACGCAAGTCCCGGCGCACTATGAGGACGGTGATGGGAAGCGTCCAGATCAGGTTAGTGAAGAGCTGTAAGGGGGGCAAGAAAAGGCCCACCAGAGCCAGCCCGGCCGCAAGGGCGGCCATCAAGGCTCCTTCGGCCAGGGCCGTAGTACTTTCCCGCTGGCTCACTGCCATCTCCTCGCTTCCCACCTGGGATTTATCTTTAGATAGCCTTGGATAATGAAAGAGGGAGCTTTTTGGCTGGCCCCCTCCATGGTGACTGCGGTGCCCTCCGGAGGACTCACCGGGCGGGGAGCCCGTCCCCGGCGGGCCGGGCGTATTGCGCGGTGGGCTCGTTCCCCCCCGGAAGCACCCTAACGGCTAATCCTTTCAGGACCCTTTATTCTGCAGTGAAGGGCAACAGAGCCACCATCCGCGCCCTCTTGATGGCCCTCGTAAGCTGCCGCTGGTGGCGGGCGCAGTTACCCGAAATCCTCCGGGGTATAATCTTGCCCCGCTCGCTCATGTACTTACGCAGGCGGTTTACATCTTTGTAATCGATGTAATCGATTTTATCTACACAGAAACTGCAGACGCGCTTCCGGCCGCGCTTCCGATCCCGCGCCAAATTCCTTCACTCTCCTTTTAAATTAAAAGGGAAGCTCGTCGTCCCCCATTTCGATTTCCGTACCCAGATCTCCCAGATCAGGGAAATCACCCATCTCCTCATTGCCGGAACCGGTGGTCCGGTCTTTGGGCCAGTCTAAGAACCGCACATCTTCGGCCACCACCTCGGTGACCTGACGCCTCTGGCCCTCAGGGGTCTCATAAGATCTTACCTGCAGGCGCCCTTCCACGGCTACCAGCCGCCCTTTGCCCAGATGGTTGGCACAGGTTTCTGCCAGCTTACGCCACAGGGCAATGCGAATAAAGTCCGTGCCCCGCTCGCCCTGCTGGTTGAGGTAGGGGCGGTCCACCGCCAGGGTGAAATTGGCTACCGGCACCCCACTGGGCGTATAGCGCAGCTCTGGGTCCCTCACCAGGCGGCCGATGAGTATCACCCGGTTTAACATAGCTCTATCCCCACCTTGTAAGAAAGATCCTTACTCCCTGCAGGCCGGTCCCGGCCGGGGCTAGCTCGCTTTTTCCTCTAGGCGGGTTATAAGGTAGCGGATAACCTCATCGGTTATCTTAAAGACCCGTTCCAATTCCTGGGCAACGGCTGCTGGCCCCTTAAACTGCAGCAAGACATAGTAACCCTCGCGGAACTTCCGCACCTCATAGGCCAACCGCTTCTTGCCCCATTTGTCTACCTGGACCACTTCTCCTCCGTTGTCGGTGATCAGGTTGGTGAATTTGTCTATCACTGCCTGGGTTTGTTCGGCGTCCAGGTCGGGTCTAATTACAAACAGGGCCTCGTAACTGCGCATGCCTAACCACACCTCCTCCCTGTGGACTGGATCGGCCCCACCCCTCCGGGTGGAGCAGGGAAGCATTTTTCCGGTGTATTATAGCATACCCTCTCCCCGCAGACAAGGGCTCCTTTTCCGTTGTGCGGCAAGACAAAGCCCCCGGCCTGTGGCCGGGGGCGGGGGTTGAGGGGCCCTTCATTTATCTCGGTTCCATAGTTGCTGGAAGAACTCCACGGGAACGGGAAACACTATAATATTGCTCTTGTCCGAGGCAATTTCGGTGAGGGTTTGCAGGTAGCGCAGCTGGAGGGAAGCGGGCTCGGAAGAGATGATCCGGGCCGCTTGGGCGAGCTTTTCGGCCGCCTGATATTCACCGTCGGCATGGATGATCTTGGCCCGCCGATCGCGCTCGGCTTCGGCCTGGGCGGCCATAGCCCTCTGCATGGTCTGGGGCAGCTCCACATCCCTGATTTCCACCTGGGTCACCTTAACTCCCCAGGGCTCGGTGCCCTCATCAATAATCTGCTGGAGCCGCTGGTTGATCTGTTCCCGTTGGGAGAGGAGCTCATCGAGATCCGACTGACCGAGGACGCTGCGCAGGGTGGTCTGGGCCAGCTGGGAAGTGGCCGTTATGTGGTTTACAACTCTAATGACCGCGTTGGCAGGGTCTACGACCCGGAAGTAAACCACGGCATTAACCTTTACGGTAACATTATCCTTGGTAATGGCCTCCTGGGTGGGAACGTCCATGGTTACTACCCGCAGGTCGACCTTCTGCATGCGCTCGATGAAGGGTATCAGGAAAAACAGGCCGGGTCCCCTTACTCCTACATAGCGCCCGAGGCGGAAGATCACGCCGCGCTCGTACTCCTGGACGACCCGTATAGCCGAGGAAAGGATGCTGGCAATTACTACTACCAGGGCTATAAGGGTGATGAGATTCTCCACGCTGGTGACACCTCTCCTTTCGTTAAAGCTTTTTTACCTTTAGTTTTAACCCCTCTACGCCGATAATCTTCACCTTCTCGCCGGCTTCTATCGGCTCTTCACTTTCGGCCTTCCACCGTTCTCCTTCTACCAGCAGGAAGCCCTCGGGTTTCAAATCCGTCAAGGCCACGCCTATCGTACCGGCCAGGCTTTCCTTTCCGGTTACCGCCGGGCGACGCTGGGCTTTGACTACGGCACCTAAAAGAAAGGTCACAAATCCTACCATAGTCAGGGCAGTAAGAAGTATGAGGCTCAGGCTCACGCGGAAGGCAGGGGGTCCTCCGCTGAAAAGCATGAGGGAGCCCAATATGAAGGATACCAGCCCTCCGGCCGCCAAGAGGCCGTGGCTGACCACAAAAACTTCAGCTGCCAGGAGCCCCAGACCCAGAAGGAGCAGGACCAGACCGCTCAACTGGGCATTGAGGGTGCCCAGGGCGTAAAGGCCGAGAACCAGGCTGATCCCGCCTGCAACTCCCGGAAATACGGCGCCGGGGTTGTATAGTTCGGCCAAGAGCCCGATAGTGCCGATGCTCATGAGGATGTAAGCGATATTGGGGTCGCTTATCCCGAACAGCAGCCGTTGAACTGAACTCATTGGTATTTCCCGCACGGGGAGGCCGGCCACATTCAGGTCAACCTCGCGGCCGTCCACCATGCTAACCTTCCGCCCCTGGAGCTGGGCCAAAAGTTCGGCCCGGTCGGAGGCCCGGAGGTCCACCAGCTTGGCCTGGATGGCCTCGCCGTCGGTAAAGGATTTGCTTTCCAGAACGGCCAGTTCAGCCTGGGAGGGGTCCCGCCCCCTCCATTGGGCAATACTCCGTACCCAGGCGGCGGCATCCTGGGCCATTTTCTGCTTTTGGGTATCCGAGAGCCCGCTGTCGTTGTCCATGGCCACCGGATGGGCGGCGCCGATACGGCTGCCGGGCGCCATGGCGGCCACATGGGCGGCTATGGTAATAAAAGTGCCGGCGGAACCCGCCCAGGCCCCTGCGGGGGACACATATACCACTACGGGCACCCGGGAGTTCAATATGCTTTCTACAATTTTCTGGGTTGTCGCGTAAAGGCCGCCGGGCGTGCTAAGCTCAAGGATGACGCAAGCACCGTTTTCTTGGTAGGCCCGCTGGATCCCGTCCTGGATATAGTCAGCTACCACGGGGACAATGGGGCCTTCCACCCGCAAGACATAGACAGCAGGTGTACCGCTCCCTGGCCCGGAGGACCCGACCGCCGGAGGGGGGAAAAGGGTCTGGGATAAAACCAAAAACAACAGAAAAAAGCCAAAACTCCTGGTAAAAAAGCCCTTCATCATTCCCATCATCCTTTAAGACCATTTTATCATGTTTCCAGATAACATGCCAGGGCCTTTTCCTGTAAGGGGCTCCTAACCTCCGGGCGTGACGGGGGACAAAAAAAGCCCCCTTGGGAGGGGCCGCGTACTGGTGGGGAGAAAGAAATCCCCGAGGTAGTGTCCGGTTGTTTACTGCACCTTAACCAGGACTTCGAAGAAGGCGCGCGGGTGATTGCAGGCGGGGCAAGCCTGGGGCGCCGCCTGACCCTCATGGATGTAACCGCAGTTACGGCAGCGCCACGTTACTTTTTCTTCCCGCTCGAAAACACGTCCCTTGCGGAGGCTATCCAGGAGGGTGAGGTAGCGCTCCTCGTGCCCCTTCTCGGCTACCGCGATAGCCCGCAATACGGCCGCAATTTCCGGGAAGCCTTCCTTCTCGGCAGTTTCGGCAAAGGAGGGATACATTTGGGTATACTCATAGTTTTCCCCTCCAGCGGCGGCGGCCAGGTTCTCAGCCGTAGTCCCGATAACGCCGGCGGGGAAGGCGGCCGTGATTTCCACTTCGCCTCCTTCTAGAAACTTAAACAAACGCTTAGCATGCTCCTTTTCGTTTTCGGCCGTATCCAGAAAGATAGCGGCTATTTGCTCGTAACCTTCCTTCTTGGCCTGGCTGGCGTAAAAGGTATACCTGTTACGCGCCTGGGATTCCCCGGCAAAGGCCACCAGCAGGTTCTTTTCGGTCTGGGTTCCCTTGAGGCTGGGCATGGAATAAGACAACTCCTTTCCGGGCCAGGTCGGAGCCGGCCCTTGGTATTCTACTTTTAGGATCTAGAACAACTACTATTAATTTTAAAGGAGGGCTGCCCCAAAGTCCAGCTAATTTTTTCTTGGAGGCCCGTCTTATTTTCTGGGAGACCCTTTTTATTTCGCGAGAAAAAATACCACGGTGCGGCCGCCCGGGGGAGGCAGAAGTATGCTCCCGCCGGGGCTGACGGGTTTCGCGCTTGCCCTGGAGCCTCCTACTTATGCTACCATAAAGAGAGGCTACCTGAGACAGTTGGAAAGTAAATCCTTGTCAATACCGGGAGGTGAGGGGCTTTATGTTCCGCGAAGGAGATTGGGTTATTTTTACGGATAATCGTGTCTGTATGGTGGAGCGGCTGACTTCTCACCGCCGCCTGCATACCCACTGGGGTTACATTGAACACGATGACGTGCTGGGCCGGGAG
Organism: Thermanaeromonas sp. C210; assembly: GCF_013167955.1. NCBI lineage: Bacteria > Bacillati > Bacillota > Clostridia > Neomoorellales > Neomoorellaceae > Thermanaeromonas > Thermanaeromonas sp. C210. Next base: position 411,824 of record NZ_BLWF01000002.1, on the reverse strand, counting down.
CCGGGCAGCATAGTGGAAACTTCACGGGGCAAGAAGCTCTATGTATTTGCTCCCACCCTGGCCGATTATGTTATGCACATGCCCCGCAAAAGCGGTATTATCTACCCCAAGGATACCGGCATTATCTTACTGTGGGCAGACGTCTTTCCGGGGTCCAGGGTACTGGTAGGCGGGGTGGGGAGCGGCGGTCTCCTGCTGGCCGTCCTGCGGCAGGTGGGGGAAAAGGGGAGGGTGGTGGCTTATGATGTGCGCCAGGATATGTTAGACCGGGCGGCGGAAAACGTAAAGGGCTACTTCGGGGACCTCCCCCCCTACTTGGAACTCAGGCTGGGGGACATTTACGCACCGGAAGACCTGGAGGAGGACTTCGATCGGGTTCTCCTGGACGTGCCGGAGCCCTGGCGGGCGCTGGAGACGGTTTGCCGGGTTCTCCTGCCGGGCGGCATCCTGTGTTCCTACCTGCCCTCTATCCTCCAGGTGGCCCGGTTTGAGAACCTTTTGCGGAGAACGGAGTCTTTTGCCCTGATAGAAACCTTGGAGGTCATGATGCGGGGGTGGCATATAGAAGGCCGGGCCATAAGGCCCCAGCATCGCATGGTGGGTCACACGGGCTTCTTGACCTTCGCCCGCCTTTCAAAAGGCGGAGCAGATTAACTGTTGTAAACCGGATTAGGGGTGGGTCATCCGGATTATCCTACCCCTCGCCGTACACTTCTTTTACTGCTTCCAGAAAGGGGGGAATTAGCGCGGGATCGTAGTAAGTTCCGCTGTGCCTCAGCAATTCCCGGCTGGCTTCTTCCAGGGACAGGGCTTGGCGGTAGGGCCGGTCGGTGGTCATAGCATCGAAGCTGTCGGCCAGGCGCACAATGCGGGCCAGAAGGGGGATTTCTTCTCCCCGCAAACCATCGGGATAGCCGGAGCCGTCGTAGTTCTCATGGTGGAAACGCAAGATCTGTGATATTTCCTGGAAAAATACTAAAGGTTTCACCATTTCTGCTCCCCATACGGTGTGGTTTTGCATGGCCTCCCGTTCTTCCGGGCTCAGGGGGCCCTTCTTGGTGAGGATGGCGCTGTCCACTTCAATTTTGCCCAGGTCGTGTAAGTAAGCACCGTAACGCAGGGTCTCCTTTTCCTCCCCGGAAAGGGGCAACTTTTCCGCCACAGCCAGGGCGTAGGACATAACCCTTTCCGAGTGGCCAAAGGTGTAGCGGTCTTTAATATTAATCAGGGCCACCAGGACCTGCAAGGTAGGGAAGGCTTCTTTCACTTTCATGGCACTGATCTCGCTGATAATAGAATGGTACAGGTAGTTTTTGTCCCGGGAGTACTTGGCCCTGAACAGGTCGTTTTCCGCCGCCCGGATGAGGGACAGGGCATCGTTACCGTCGGCAGGGTAAGTGGCCAAACCGACCGAGAGGGTAAAGGGTTTAAAGGGCGGCTTCCCCTCCCCGCCCGCCAGGGTTCTGGTAGCCTCCTCCATGAGTCTTACCTTTAGGCGGCAGGCGGTCTCCGCCGCCTGGCCCTTGCCTCTGCCGGGCAGGACCAGGGCGAATTCGTCGCTGCCGTAGCGGGCAGCACAGGATGGCTCCTTTACCTCTTCCTGCAGCAGCCGGCCCAGGGCGGCCAGGAGCTGGTCTCCCTTGGGATAGCCGTAAACGGTGTTGAAATACTTGAACTGGTCGATGTCCAGCAATATTAACGAGAGAGGAAGGTTACTGCTGGCCGCTTCCCGTATCTTCCCGCCCAGATTTTCCTGTAGATAGCGGTGGTTGTACAGTCCGGTGAGTTGATCGTAGTCGGCCAGGCGCAGCAGCTCTTGCTGAGTTTGCCTCTCCACTTCCATCAAGCCGCCCACCAGCCAGGCCAGGAGAACTACCACCCCGGTCAAAATACTGTCAGCTTGGAAGACTGCGGCGGGCAAGGAGCCGTAAACTCGGTAATCCAGGAAAAAGAGGAGGGCGGAGGCCACGGCAGCTGCTGCCGTGCCGGCAACCTTTCCGAAGCTGGTGGCAGTGATAACGATAGGGACGAGGACCAGGACCTTGGCGCCGAAGAAATTGCGGCTGTACCAAAGGAAGGCAAAGGTTACAGGGAAAATGATGGTGAGGAGTAAGATTTCGTCCCTATGGGGGTGGCCTAGGAAGGATACTCTGGGGAGGAGCTTGCGCGAGACATATACAATTATACCTATCACGGAGGCGCTAAACACGGCGACCGCGTAAACGGAGAAATGCAGGCCTAGAGGCAGGTTATAAAAGCTAAAAATAATCATCAAGACAAGCAAGAGGCTTACAATATGGGTGACCAAAATGTACTCGGATATTTCTTCAGCTCTTTTCTCTTCCCATTTGCGCATCTAGAGTTCTCCCGTCCCTCGAAATGGAGGCCTCAATTTCTCCTCCTCTGACCGTTCGCGCTTCACCGGGGCGCGGGGAAGGGCGGGTTCCCCGCGCCCACCGGGGCGTTACTTGAGCAGGGACTTGGGTACTTCGGGTTGGTGCCAGAGCAAAGCACAGGTTGGCTTGACCCCGACGGCTGCGGCAAAGGCCAGCAAGCTGAAGGCAACCGGCAGCAGGCGATAGAATAACTTCTTCATCCTCTCTACCTCCCTGATGATTAACTCAGTTTGTCTACGAAAGCGGCAAACCTGTGACCCGCCCTTGTCAACGAAAAGGTTTGCCACCCTAGACCCAGACTCAGGGCCAGCACCAGGTTGTAAGCGCCGGCTTTTAAGAGGGCAACCTGAGCAGCGGTGATAAGGATGACGGCTGCTACCGACAGGCGGCGCAGGTTGCGGCGGTAATCCGCCGAGAGGATGGGTTTGGCCGGGGAATCCACCGGCGCCATCCGGACAACGGTGGGCAGGCACACTGCCGAAACAGCCGCCAGGACGAGAAGCAGGCCGGAGGCCCCCATGCCGGGCGCCGCCGCGTCGGCTATTTTACCTAGGAGGGGGAAAAGGGCCATACCTACCAGGGTACAGGTGAGGGGGGAGCGGGTGTGGGCACCGCCGGACCACAGCCGCAGAAAACCGGCGCTGAAGGTGGCCGCCAGGGTGGCCGGTAAGCAGCCCAGGAGGCGGCCCACCAGCACGATAGCCAGGAGGCCGGTAAGGGGATAAAGGATGGTTTGCAGGCCGTAAAGGGCGATTTCCTCTTGCTCCGGGGTTAGCTGGAGCTTTTCTCTGAGATAAGCTGCGGCCGGCCGCGCAATGTTTAACTTCAGCATACCAATCCCCTCTTGCGGTTGTAATAGTCCTTGCCCAGGGCCACGGCCAGGAGGACCATCATGTCCGGAAGGGCGAAGGCCGCCCTTAAGAAAGGATCGGCAAATACCTCTTCATACTGCAGTCCCGTAAAGCTCAAAAGAGGCCTGACATATATCAGCTCAGTGACACCGAGCAGGGCGAAACAAACTAAAGCGGAGAGGAAGGTCTTGCTCAACTGGGCCCGGGTGAAGAGCCGAGTATAGATAGATATAGAAATAATGAGAATGACCGAGTGCATGCCGAAGGCAATGGGTAGAAGGCGCACCAGATTGGTAAGGGTCTGCAGGAGGCCGACCAACACGACCCTCCTGTCCCAGATACGTAAATTTAGGAGGCTGAACACCACCATAGCCATGAGCATGCTTTCGGGCAAGTCTTGGAGGAGCAGGGCATACAAAAGACCGGGGAAGGTTTCCCGAACCATTTAGATAGTTACCTGGATTGCTGGTTATTTCTGCTGTTTTCTTACTTACTTAGAAGTTCAATTCGACGCAGACAGGTTTTCTCCTGCCAAATGATGCAAAGAAAACCAACCAATATAGGCCTGGAAACGGTCCCGTAGCAGGCTGAAAATACCGGACGCCGTCAGGTCGACGGCGTCCTAAAGAGCTTACAGGACAATCACAAGGAAGGTGAGCAAGGTGCAGGAGGCCATAACCGCTATATCGGCCGGCCGGAAGGCCATGGAACGCAGGTGAGTGCGCGGTCCGGTACCGAAGCCCCGGGTTTCCAGGGAGATGGCCAGGGTTCGGGACCGCCGGATGGAGACGAGGAGCAGGGGAAGGGCCACGGGGACTACGGCTTTGAGCCTCTTGATAAAATTGCGCCCCTCCAGGTCGCGGCCCCGGGCCCGCTGGGCTTGGAGGACGAGATCCAGTTGCTCCTGAAGGACCGGGATGAAGCGCAAAGAAGTAACCAGCATGAAGGCGTAAAGATACGGCACCTTCAACTTTTCTACAAAGGCCACCACCATATCTTTGGGGTTGGTGGTGGCCAGGAGCACCGGAATGGTAGAAGTCATGACCAGCATTCTAAGGGCCAGCACGGTGCATGCGTAAAGGCCCACATCGGTCACCCGGCCGAACCCTCTGCCGGGGAAGAGGGTGAGGACCGTGTTGCCTTCTTGAATTAAGAAGACCTGGAAGAGGAAGAAAAGGGCGGCCAGGAAGGCCAGCCCCTTGAGGGCCGGCCATACCTGCCGGAGCACCTTCCCGGCCCCGGCCACGGCCAGGACCGAGGCTAACAGAAGGAGCAGGGGGAGGGGCCCCCGGAGAAAGAAGGCGGCAGTCACCACGGCCAGGGACCAGACCACCTTGGTTAGAGGATGGAGATCATGCAGGAAGGATGCGGACGGCATGGTCCTCACCCCTTAACATAAGACAGACTTCCCGGAAGAGATCCTCCGGTGTGAGCACGTTGGGGAACAGCCCGGCTGTCCGGTAAGGGCTGATCAGTCTTACTATAGCAGGGGGGAGAAGGCCGGCCGCGGCCAGGATGTCATCCCGGGAGAAGACCTCGGTCAAGGACCCCTCCAGTAACAGCCTTCCCTCGCCCAGGACGAAGGCCTTTTCGGCATATCGTACTACCATCTCCATGTCGTGGGTTACCAGTATTATGGTATGCCCTCTCCGGTGCAACTCCTTTATTATGGCCATTATTTCCCGAGCCTGGCGGTAATCTTGACCCGTGGTGGGTTCGTCCAAGACCAGGATCTCGGGCCGCATGGCCAGGACGGAGGCCAGGGCCACCCTCTGGCGCAGCCCCTTACCGAGCCTCCAGGGGTTGGCGCCCAGGTAGTCCGTTAAACCCACCTGGGCAGCGGCCTCGGCCACCCGCTCCTCAATCTCCCGGCCCTTAAGGCCCAAATTCCTGGGACCAAAGGCAATTTCCTGGGCTACCGTGGGCAGGAAAATCTGGTGGTCGGGATTCTGGAACAAAAAACCTACTTTGCGGGCCAGCTCGGACGTTCTGGCCCGGGCGGTGTCCAGACCGGCGATGAAGAGGCGGCCTCCTGTGGGCTTGAGGAGGCCGTTAAGGTGCTTCAGCAAGGTGGTTTTCCCGGAGCCGTTGCGGCCAATTAAGGCTACGAACTCCCCCTTCTTTATATAAAAAGAAACATCCTTTAGGGCTTGCAGGCCGTTAGGATAAGTGAAACTCAAGTTCTCGGCCCGGATCACGGTATCCCCTCCTTACCGAGGAGTCGACCCAGTTCCTCCCGGCCTTCCTCCACCGTCAGGGGTAAGTCCTGGGTATAGAGGCCCGCCCGTCGCAGCAGCCTGAAAAAAGCGGCGACCGGCGGCTCCTCCAACCCCAGTTCCTGGAGGAGTTTCTCCCGGCGCAGGATCTCGCGCGGCGGGGCGTCGGCCACTATGCGGCCCTTATGGAGGCAAACCAGCCGGGAGATATAGGGAGCCATGGCGGCCAGCTTTTGTTCAAGGAGGACGATGGTGAGGCGGTGGTCCCGGTTGAGGAGGCGCAGAACTTCCATGACTTCCAGAGTACCCTGGGGGTCGAGCTCGGAAGTGGGCTCGTCAAGGACCAGCACGGCGGGCCGCATGGCTACGGCGGCGGCAATGGCCACCCTTTGCTTCTGGCCTCCGGATAGCTCCTTGAGGCTGCGGCGGCGCAGCTCGCGGATGCCCACCATGGTTAAAGCTTCATCGATTCGCCGGAGCATTTCCTCCCGGGGAAGGCCCTGATTTTCCAGGCCAAAGGCCAGTTCTTCTTCTACCTCCGTAGCCACCAGCTGGGCCTCCGGGTCTTGAAAGACGCTGCCGATTACCCGGGCCAGGCGGGAACAGGGCGTTTCCGAGGTGTCCAGCCCGGCCACCACAACCCGGCCGGACCAACGGCCCCCCTGGAAGTGGGGGATCACGCCGTTTAAAGCCAGGGCCAGGGTGGTTTTGCCCGCCCCGGTGGGGCCGGTAACGCCCAGAAATTCTCCCTGCCGGACTACCAGGTTGAGGCCCGCCAGGGCCGGTACTTGGCTTTCACCGTAATAAAACGTAAAGTCTTGTACCTCAATTACAGGGTCCATCTTTAGCCCTCCCCGTGGTGGTGGAGGTTGCCCTCAAATATTCTTGATAAGTTCCTTTAACGGGAAATAAAGGACCTGGGCCAGGACGGCATTTACTGCCCCGGTCACGAGAACCACCATCAAAAGGTAGGTGTAGGCCGGGTTATTCGGCAGCGCTGCAAAAAGGGTGGCGGCCTTAAAAATAGTGATGTAGGTGAAGCCGCTGGCCAGGGTGCCCAGAAAGGTTACCACCAGAGGTTTGACGGCCGCCAGGAGGCGGTTCTTATCAAAGGGAAGATAAAGCAACAGGCCGGTGACTAATGCTCCTACGGGCTCGCTGATGAAATTCAAGTAAGGCAGCAGGGATTTGGTAGTAAAGTGGCATACAGCCGCGGCCACCAGTCCTATGCCCAGGACCTGGCCTAAGCGGGGCTTAAGGAGCATGATGCTCAGGACGTACATACCGATGACCAGGTTAGGGGTGATGCCGAAAAAGGGCGGGGTTATCATGCGCAGGACGGCTCCCGCCGCCAGCAGTACGGCTACCAGGACCACATCTACGGCCTGCAGACCCCTTCGGGAGACTTCCCGCAGTCTTACCTCCTCCACGGACGGTTCCTTCATAATTGCAACCTCCTTTACCCCGATTGGGTTTCATAAAAATAAAAACAGCCCGACGAAAACCGCCAGGCTGCTCTTCCTCCACCGGCAAGTCTCGTCTCCCCTCAACTCGTCTCCCCTGATCTCTGTCTCGGCTCCTAGGCTATACCATTTTTAGTTTGCTTCCAGCATACTAGAGCACGCCGTCCCTTGTCAAGGATAATTTTATTGACTTTGTCCCGGACCCGGCGCTATAATGGGGACGGCCTTCGACCGGGGAGTAAGGCGCTGCTGGCGGAGCCCCCGGGCCGGGGCACGCTGGCCCCTAAAGGACGGGAGGAATTCGTCTCGCCCCTTACGCCGATCCATTACCGGCGCGGCCCTCCTCAACCGCCCGGTTAGAAGGGAAGAGCAGGGCTCTTCCCGTGAAAGGGAGAAGGGAAAATGTTGCGGACGGGAACGGCCAGTTTGCCCCTCCACAGCGGCCACTGCCCGCCGTGGTTATTTGAGCGCATGCGCCGGTTATCCGGGGCCATTATAGAAGTGATCGTGCGGGAATTCGGACCCGGAGAAGTTTTGCGGCGGCTGAGCGATCCCCATTGGTTCCAGGCCCTGGGGTGCGTCCTGGGGTTTGACTGGCATTCCTCTGGCCTGACCACCACCCTTTGCGGAGCCCTGAAGGAAGGGATAAGGGACCGGGAGTGGGACCTGGGACTGGTCATTGCCGGGGGTAAAGGGCGGACTTCCCGGCAGACCCCCCAGGAAATCCTGAGGGCTGCCGAGCGTTACCCCCTGGCCCTGGAGCCGGAGCAGCTCATCTATGCCAGCCGCATGGCGGCCAAGGTGGATAACACCGCCGTGCAGGATGGATACCAGCTCTACCACCACGTTTTTATCTTTACCTTCGACGGCCAATGGGCCGTGGTCCAGCAGGGCATGAACGAACATACCCGCCTGGCCCGGCGCTACCACTGGCTGGGGGAGCAGGTCGGGAGTTTTGTTTGCGAGCCCCATGCGGCAGTGTGCTGCGACCGCCGCGGCGAGGTCCTCAACATGGTGGCAGAAGAAGGCGAGGCCTCCCGCCGGGTGGTAACCGAACTGGCCCGGGAAAAACCGGAAAAGATAGTACGGGAGTTTCGCCGGATACTGGAAAGGAGCTCTTCCGGCCTGGCCAACCTCCGGCTCCCCTGGCGCCACGATATTCCTCGGGCCGATTATCTAAACAGGACCTTGTTGAAAGTCTATGCTTCCCCGCCCTCCGACTTCGCCGGGCTGCTGGGCACGGAGGGTGTCGGCCCCAAGACTCTGCGCGCCCTGGCCATGGTGGCCGAGGTAGCCTACGGTGCTCCCGCCAGTTTCCGCGACCCGGTGAAATACAGTTTTGGCCACGGCGGCAAGGACGGCCATCCCTACCCGGTGGACCGACGGGTTTACGACCGCTCCATCGCCGTGCTGGAAAAGGCCCTGGCCGAGGCCAAGATTGGCCGCAGCGAAAAGATGCAGGCCCTCAAGCGGTTGGCCGCCCTGTACGGGGCCTGAAAACGGTAAAAGAAAAGGAAGAGCCGGACACCCCCCTTGAGAGGGCTGCCCGGCTCTTTTTTGCTCTACCCCAGGATGGCCTTGAGATCCTCTTCTGGAGTGGTAATGAGCTTTAGGCCGAACTTCTCCTGGAGGATTTTCAGGATATTGGGAGAGATAAAGGCCGGCGCCGAAGGGCCGATGCGGATGTCCTTGACCCCCAGGTGGAGCAGGGTAAGGAGGATGGCCACGGCCTTCTGCTCGAACCAGGACAGGATGAGGCTTAAGGGCAGCTCGTTAACGCTGCAGTTAAAGGCCTCAGCCAGGGCCAGGGCCACCCGGATGGCAGAATAGGCGTTGTTGCATTGACCCATGTCCAACAGGCGCGGAATGCCGTCTATTTCCCCCAGGTCCATATAATTGAAGCGGTACTTGCCACAGCCAAGGGTGATGACCACACAATCCTGGGGTATTTTGCTGACCAGTTCGGTGTAGTAACTCCGGCCCGGCTTGGCTCCGTCACAACCTCCGACTAGGAAGAAGTGCCGGATTTTACCCTCCTTGACCGCGGCCACGATCTTATCGGCCAGGCCTAGGACGGCTTGGTGATGAAAGCCGGTAACCACCTTACCTCCCTCCCTGGCCGGCAGAGGCGGCAGGCACTTGGCCTTTTCGATGACCGGCCGGAAGTCCCGGTTCTTGATGTGGGTGACCTCCGGCAGGCCGGCTATGCCGCAGGTGAACATCCGGTCTTTATAGGATTCCTTGGGAAGCAGAACGCAGTTGGTGGTGGCCACGATGGCCCCCGGGAATTCTTCGAATTCCCGCCGCTGATTCTGCCAGGCCGAACCGTAGTTGCCTGCCAGGTGGGGGAACTTCTTCAGCTCCGGATAGGCATGGGCCGGGAGCATTTCTCCATGGGTGTATACGTTAATGCCGGTTCCTTCCGTCTGTTTAAGGAGCTCATAAAGGTCCAGCAGGTCGTGGCCGGTAACCAGAATGCCCGGGCCGGCCTTGGTGCCGGTGGACACCTCCGTGGGCACCGGGGCACCGAAGCGCTCCACATGGGCCCGGTCCAGCAGTTCCATAACCTTAAGGTTAACGGCGCCGCACCTTAAGAGGAGTTCCAGGAAGCGCTCGGCATCAAAGTCCACGTTGGTCAGGGTAGAGAAAAGGGCCTCGTGCATGAAGGCATCGATTTCTTCATCGCGGGCCCCCAGCTCCCGGGCGTGGTAAGCGTAGGCCGCCACCCCCTTCAGGCCGAAGACAAGGGTGTCCTGCAGGCTGGCTATATCCTCATTCTTGCCGCAGACGCCCACCCTCGTACAGCCGGTTCCCCCGGCCGTCTGTTCACATTGATAACAGAACATAAGTATCTCCTCCCCTCTTTTCCGGGTGCTTCCGTAGCGATCCCCGGGGCCGGGACTTTTTAGGATCTCCTGCCTACCCGGCCCTTTCATAGTTGCTGCGGAAGCACCTCTTCAATTTGCATGGCAGAGGTTTTGCCGGTTTATGTCCTCCGGCGATCATATTAAGGGAAAATCCAGTAGAAAACTGTGATTTACCTCACACCTGGAAGGGAACTTTTTGCTGGCCGCCGGCCGGGGAATGTGTTATAATTTAACATCAGGTAATAAAATCAACTACTAGCAGGAGGCGATAAACTCTTAGATGTTTCCCGGGCTTAAGAGGACGCGCTACATAGAGGTGCATGCTTCCGCGTATGCCCGCGAAAATCCCCTGGGAAAATGCCCGGAGTGCCGGGAGATCTTAATACAGAAGCAGCTGGAAGACAACCTTAAGGTATGCCCCCACTGCGGATACCATTTCCGCCTCACGGCCGCCGAGCGGCTGCAACAAACCGTGGATGAGGGCACCTTCAGGGAATTGGACGCGGAGCTCACCTCCAGGGATCCCCTCTCCTTTCCGGGCTATGGGGAAAAACTGAAGGAAGCCCGTGAGGTTACCGGACTGCAGGAAGCGGTAGTCACCGGTTACGGTGAGATAGAGGGGGAGCCCTGCCTCCTGGCCGTAATGGACAGTCACTTTATGATGGGCAGCATGGGTTTGGTGGTGGGGGAAAAGATCGCCCGGGCCGTGGAGGCCGCCCTCCGGGAAGGGCTGCCCTTCGTGGCTTTCTGCGCTTCCGGCGGGGCCCGCATGCAAGAAGGGACCCTGTCGCTGCTGCAGATGGCCAAAATAGCAGGCCTGCTGCAGGAATTCGGCCGGGCGGGCCTCCTTTACATCAGCGTTTTGACGGATCCCACCACCGGCGGCGTCACGGCCAGTTTTGCCTCCCTGGGGGACATCATCATCGCCGAACCCCGGGCCCTCATCTGCTTTACCGGGCCCCGGGTCATCGAGCAAACCATAGGGCAAAAGCTGCCGGAGGGTTTCCAGCGCGCAGAGTTTATGCTGGCCAAGGGGTTTGTTGACCTGATCGTCCCCCGCAAGAACATGAAGGCCACCCTGGCCAGGATTCTGAGGATGCACCCGCGAGGGGATAGGAATGCTGCTCTGTGAACGGAATTTGGCCCGGCTGCGGAGCAAGATAGAGGAGTTGGAGGAATTTTCCCGGGAGCACTCTTTTGATTTGAGTTCCGAGATCGGGATGCTCAAAGCGAGGGTGGAAATGCTTGAACGGGAACTATACAGCAACCTTAAAGCATGGGAGCGGGTTTATCTGGCCCGCCTGCCGGAAAGGCCGGGGGCCGTGGATTACATCCAGGCCATCTTCCCCGACTTCCTGGAACTCCATGGGGACCGCTGTTTCGGGGATGACCCGAGCATTGTAGGGGGGCTGGCTACCTTAGAGGGAAGGCCCGTTACCGTTATCGGCAACCGCAAGGGTAGGGATGCCAAAGAAAACTTGCAGTACAACTTCGGCATGGCCCACCCTGAGGGCTACCGTAAAGCACGCCGCCTCATGCAGCAGGCCGAAAAGTTCGGCCGTCCTGTTATTACCCTGGTGGATACGCCGGGGGCCTACCCGGGCACCGGAGCGGAAGAAAGGGGACAGGGAGAGGCCATCGCCCGGAACCTGGCGATGATGAGCACCCTTAGAGTGCCTATTGTTACGGTGATCATCGGCCAGGGAGGCAGCGGAGGCGCCCTGGCCCTGGCCGTGGCCGACCGGCTCCTCATGCTGGAGAATGCTTTTTTCAGCGTTATTTCCCCGGAGGGGTGCGCCAGCATACTCTTTAAGGACGCAGGCCGGGCCTGGGAGGCGGCCGAGGCCCTAAAACTTACGGCCCAGGACCTCTACCGCCTAAAAATAATCGACGAGATCATCCCCGAGCCCCTGGGTGGCGCCCACCGGGATAAAGGGGGCGTGGCCGCCCGGATCAAGGAGAGGCTTATTTTTCACCTTGAGGAATTGTCGCGGCTGAAAGGGGAAGAGCTGGTCCGGGCCCGCCGGGAACGCTACCGGCGGGTGGGGGCCGAATTCCTTTAGGGTTCCGCATGGCGGGCCCGGCAGGATGCCCTTTATTCAGACCGGCCGGTGAGTTCCGCGGCTAGGCCCTGGGACGCAGCAGTGTAGAAGGTAGGGCGCTCATGGGGATCCCCCGTCAGGCGGGCGAGGCGGCGCGCATCCTGCACCACCCGCCAGGCAGGGAGGTCTAGGGTTTTTTCACCGGCGGCAATCACGGCGGCCACCTCTTGGATGACCGCTGGTTCCAGCCCAGGGACGGCGGCCATAATCTGGCGGGCCCGGGAGGCAGCGTCGGGCCCGCCGCCGGCACCTCCCAGGTCGTAGAACAGGCAGGCCGCAATGGCCACGAGAGGCTCCACCCCTTCTTCCCGCGCCAGTTTTTCCGCCCAGCCTGCGGACTTCAAGGCCACGTTCAAAAGTTGTTTGTTATTCAGGTAGTTCTTCCGGGCTTCTACTTCTAGCTTATCCCGGAGGACCCGGGGCTGGCGCTGGTAGGTGAGGGCTATTTCTCCTAAACATTTGTGGGCATAGGAACACCATGCGGCGCACCCGGGATCAAAGCGCGGATTGGTCACGGGCTGCCGGCAATGGGGACATCTCACAGTAACGTCGTCCTTCCAAAATTCTATCGGGCCCCCGCAGTGGGGGCACGGCTCTTCAAAGATGTCCTCCGGCTTCCAGCAGCGCCTGTCCTGTCCGGGACAACGTCCTTCCATGGGTATCACCCCTGAACCTTGGTGTGTTTGCTGGTGGGCTCACAGAAGATTTTAACGGATGGCTTCGCCCTTTACCATGATGGAGATCACACGCCGGACAAGGAAAATAGAGGTAACGTGTCGAATCTATTCCAAATAGAGTAGCCACCCCACCGGGGAAGAAGGGGACAGGGAGAGGCCTTGGAAAGGCGGGGGTGGAGCCCCCCTTCGGACGAGGGATTTACCTTTCGCGGGCAGGAGACCGGCAGGTATGGAAAGGAAACTCGTGCTCTACTACCGTCTGGTTACGGGTTTGATCGGGCTTCTTACCTTGGGCCTGGTCATCATGTCGGTGCAACTGTGGTACGTGGGCCGTTCGGTTGTGGCCCTCAACCAGGCCCTCCTGGAAATCCACAGGATAGGCCAGCACAGCGCGGCTGTCACCCGCGAGGTGGCTGGCCGGTTGCTGACCGGGAGGCCGGTGGTGGCGGCTGCCCTCGAAGAATGTCCCGTGGTCCGGGATCTGGAAAGACTGGCCTCCGCCGTGCGGGGGGACCGGCACCTGGAAGGCCTTGTATGGGAAACCACCAGGCAGCACAGGAGTATACATAATGTTTTGACCCTCCTGGAAACCACCGCTTCCGGGCTTCGGCCTGGGGACGGGCGGGTCGAGGCATCCCGGTACTTTACGGAAGAACTGTTACCTGCGGTGTCCGGCCTTGACGCCCTGCTGGCCAGGATCCAGGAGACCCTGACGTCCAGACTGGAAGGGATGTGGGCGGGATATCGCATTTTCCACTGGCTGGTGACGGCCGGCGGGTTGGCCTTTACCGTGGCCGGCTTGATTTTTCTGGCCGTCTTTCAGCGAAGCATAGCCCGCACTCTGACCCAGCCCCTGGCCCGCATCTTCGGCCTGGTGGAGCAGGCGGTGAAGGCCGAGGTGCCGGCCGGGCGGCCCGGGGATGCCGAAGGGGAAATAGTCCGCCTGGAGAAGCTGGTAGACCTGGCCGCCAGGGTTTATTTCCGGGATGAGGAGGCGGTCAATGAAATCTTCACCCTCTGGGCGGATAAACTCGGAGAAGTTGATTTTAATGCTTTGATCCAGGACACCCTGGCCGTCCTTTACAACCGCGGGATTATTTTAGGCGGCGCCTACTACCGGTACGATGACGAAGGGGAGAGGCTGGAACTGGCGGTGAGGTATGCCCTCCCGGCAGAAGTAGAAACCGAGGTGCTTCCGGGACACGGCCCGGCCGGCCAGTGCGCCCGGGAGCTTCGCGTGATGGTTGGCTGGCAGGAATTCGATTTAGGCCACGGCTTGACCCCGCGGACAAGGGTGAAGGTGGTGGCTGCGCCCCTGGGGCTGGAAGAACTGCGGGGGGTGCTGCTGGTTCTCGTGCCGGCGGAAGACGGGGACCGGGAACACCTAATCCGCCTGTTTACGAGGCTCTCCCGGCTCCTGAGCCTCCTGCAGGAGAAACACGAGCGGGAGACGGAAAGGAAGGAGCTTCTGGAGGAAATAAGCCGCCAGGCCCGGACCGCCGAAGAAAAGCTGGCCCATGTCCAGGCGGTGCTGGAGAGCTCCCTGGACGGGATCTGCACCGTGGACCGGGAAGGACGGATTACCGCCTGGAACCGGGGGGCCGAGGTCATCACCGGCTATACGGCGGCCGAGGCCATAGGCAGGCCCTGCAGGGAGGTACTGGGCCATACCTATACTTCCGGAGAACCCATCTGCGGCTCCCACGACTGCGTGCTTTGCCGGGCCTTCGATGGGGAGAACGTCGAGGGGATGGAGGCTCTACTCCGGACCAAGGATAACCGGCGCCTTCCCATAAGGATAAGTGCGGCCCCCGTCAGGGTGGGAGAGGGCGGGATTAAAGAGATAGTGCCTTAATAAGCCCGGCCCCCTCACTCCCCAGGAACGACAGGTCATCTGCCAGCACCCGGAGGTCGGGGCCTGCATCCTCAGCCAGATGGACCGCACGAAGCCGCCGGTGCCCCTGGTGGGCAATCACCACGAGCGCCTGGACGGCAGCGGTTACCCGGCCGGAAAAAAGGCGGCGGACATCCCCTTTTTTGCCCGGATTTTGAGTGTGGCGGATGTCTACGATGCCCTGACCAGCGACCGTCCCTACCGTCCGGCCCTGCCGCGGGAACGCGCCCTGGCCATAATAGGGGAAGAGGTGGACAAGGGCTGGTGGGACCCGGAGGCATACAGACTTCTTGTCAAGGTCCTGGGCTGCTGAGTTATCCCCAGTTTTTGCTGGGAAGGCCTGCTTAGGCTTCAAGCGAGCGACTAAACCCGAGCGGCAGCCAAACTTAGCGAAGCCGAAAGCGGAGGCGGACCCGAGGGCATGGATGCCCGAGGCCGGCAACTGAGGCAGGATGCCGAATTTGCCGGGAAGTCCGCCGGAGCTTGAGGCTGAGTGATAGTTTGGCCTGCGAGGGTTTCCGGAGCGAGCTGAAGCCAAGCAGGCCTAGAAGCCAAACTGGGGATACGCCAGCCTGGGCGGAGGTGCCGGGGACAGGAGTTAGGGGGCTAACATGCGGGTGGCCCGGTGCGGCGCGCACGGGGAGGGTGGTAACCTGTGGACGCGGGGGAACCCCTTAAGATTCTAATCGCCGAGGACGACGACCTCAACCTGGAGCTCCTTCTTTCGGTGCTGGAAGGCATGGGAACCCTCATCGTAGCCGTCGATGGGTGGGAAGCCTGGTATAAATTCTGGGAAGAGGACCCTTCCCTGGTGTTCCTGGATATGCAGCTCCCCTCGGTGGACGGCTTCACCCTGGCCGGCTGGATGAAGGAGGCGCGGCCGAGGACCGCCATCGTAGGAGTGACGGCCTTCGCCATGCCCGGCGACCGGGAAAAGGTCCTGGCGGCGGGCTGCGACTACTACCTGGCCAAGCCCTTTGAAGTCGCCGAGGTCCGGCGGCTGGTCCGGACCCTTGCGGGGCAGGGCCCGGTGATGGGTTCCCCGTAGGGCGGCTTCCGTTCGGACCGGAGGGGGTGCCGGCGTGTACCTCCGTGGCCCTCGGACCCTTCACTCCGGGATGGGAGCCAGAAAAGTGGCCGTGACCTGGCGCCGGCGGGGACCGTCGAATTCGGCCAGGTAAATCCCCTGCCAGGTGCCCAGCCCGAGACGGCCCTGGAAAATAGGAACGAGGACCGAGGAGCCCGTCAGGACCGTTTTGATATGGGCGTCGCTGTTGCCCTCACCGTGGCGGTAGGCGCCCTGCCGGGGTACGAGATCGGCCAGGGTGGCCAGGATATCTTCCGCCACGTCGGGATCGGCATTTTCGTTGATGAGGATGCCGGCGGTGGTGTGGGGCACGAAAAGGAGCAGGGCCCCCTCGGTTACTTTATGCCGGGCAACTAGATCCCGGACTTGGTCCGTGATGTCGATGAGCTCCGCTCTCCGGCGGGACTGGACGGTCAGGTACGGCATGTTCCTCCCTCCTTCCGCGGTTCTTTCAACTTCATTCTAACAGATTTTTGCCTGCCCACAATTGCATTACGTGTTTAAGGCTAATAATCCTTGGGAGTAGGAATTTTTATAAAAGCTGTCGAATAATCGAAACAGGTCTTTCTACGCCTAAGCTTGGGGCAGGGAGAACGTTATGGGGCAGGCACCTGAAGTTGAGGAGCTCATGCTCCTGGATGAAGGTCCGGCTAAGCAAGTGTACCTGGAAGCCCAGGCAGTCCTCCACGACCTCTACCGGAGCTGCCGCTTGGGCAGCAACCGCCTGGCGGTGGAAGATGTAAGGGAGGCCGTGGCGGAGTTCATCGGCCGCATGCGGGAGAAGCAGGACGTCTTCCTGCAGATGGCCATGTTAAAGGATGTGGACCCCTATTCCGCCAGGCATTCCCTTAATGTGACTCTGCTGGCCACCTATCTCGGTTCTCGTCTCAAGCTTCCCGAAGAGGAATTGATGGTATTGGGCGTAGGAGCTATGCTCCACGATATCGGAAAGTTAGAAATACCCAGCGAGATTATCGGCAAGCCCGGAAGGCTCACTCCTGAAGAGTTCGAGGTGGTCAAGGGCCATCCGGAGGCAGGCTACCGGCGCCTGGAGGGGCTGGTAAGTGAGGAAGTAAGGCTAGTAGTGAGGGATCACCACGAGCGGTGTGACGGGAGTGGTTACCCCCGGGGTCTGGTAAAGGAAGAAATCACCCTGGCGGCCCGCTGTGTGGCCATTGCCGATGTTTACGATGCGGTGACTACCGACCGGTGTTACCGGCCCAAGCTTTTGCCCCATGAAGGGATGGAGCTTTTGATGGTGGAGAGCACCCGGGGCACCTTGGATTTAGAACTGGTCAAAATCTTCCTGCAGGAAATTGCCAGCTACCCGGTGGGCACCATTGTTCGCCTGACCAGCGGAGAAATAGCCAGGGTGGTGGCCCAGGAACCGGCGGTTCCCTTAAGACCCATCGTCGAAGTGCTCCGGCCCGAGGAAAGGTCGGGGGAGATTATCCGGCTTCTGGTCCACCCGTCGATACTTATTCAGGAAATCGTGGCCTGAGGGCGGCCACGGCGAAGGCCTTGACCCGGGCGGGCGATTAAGAGCAGCTGGGGACATGGGAGTTAAATGGGTGTGGATGAACGGGACATCATCGAGCATAAAGTAAAACGCAGTTACGGCAAATGGTTTCTGACGCCCGTGAAGCGGGCGGTTTATAAATACAACATGATTACCGCCGGTGACCGAATTGCGGTAGGGGCGTCCGGCGGGAAGGATAGCTCTATTCTCCTCTATGTGTTATGGCTGCTGCGCAACTTTTCCTCCCTGGACTTCCACTTTGAGGCCGTTTTTGTAGACCTGGGATGGGAGGTCGACTTCCGGCCCCTGGTCGGATTTTGCCGCCGACTCGACATCCCCTTCCATGTCGAGCGGACGGCTATTGGTCCCATTGTTTTTCAGTACAGGAGGGAATCCAATCCCTGCGCCCTTTGCTCCCACCTCCGCCGCGGGGCCCTGAACGAAGCGGCCCGGCGCCTGGGGTGTAACAAAGTAGCCTTAGGTCACCACCTGGACGATCTTCTAGAAACCTTCTTACTCAACTGGCTTTATAACGGCCGCTTTGCCACCTTTCTGCCCGTAACTTATCTGACGAGAAAAGGGCTCACAGTTATAAGACCCCTCATTTACCTCCCGGAGGCCACCGTGGCCGGAGTGGCCAAGGTAGAACACTTGCCGGTACTGCCCAATCCCTGCCCGGCTGCCGGCCGGACAAAACGCCACGAAGTAAAAAGGACGGTGAGCTTGCTGGCGGAGGACCATCCCCATATCCGCCACCGGTTCCTGGCGGCCCTAGAGGCTGCCGGATGGTTGGGAGAAGAAAGGTGACCGGGTGAATGCAAAAATTCGATTGGATCCAGGTACAAGTCACTTCTTATTGTAATGCCCGCTGCGGCTACTGCCCCCGGACGGCCTACAGCGGTGAGTGGATAAACACCCATATGGATTGGGAAACTTTCGTAAGATTGGAACCGTCCTTCCCCCAGGCCCGCATGGTTCACCTCCAGGGATGGGGTGAACCCCTCCTGCATCCCCGTTTTTTCGATATGGTAGCCCGCGCCAAGAAGGCGGGTTGCCTGGTGGGCGCCACTACTAATGGCACTCTGATAGACCCCCCGACGGCAAGGGAAATAGTAGCTTCCGGCATGGATGTGTTGGCCTTTTCCCTGGCCGGCACCGGGGAAGACCACGACCGGTGGCGTCAAAGTACCCGCTTGGAACAAGTGCTGGCTGCCATTAAAGAGGTGGAGGCGGCCAAGGGGCGGTATCGTACTGACAGGCCGTTCCTGCACGTGGCCTATATGCTGCTGCGCTCCGGCCTGGAAAGGCTAAAGCGGCTCCCGGACCTCCTCAAAGGTTTCGGTTTAAGGCAAGTGGTCATAACCACCTTGGATTTCGTACCCTCGGAGGAGCTGGCACGGGAGGCCTTTCTTTTCTGCGCGCCCGATGAACTCCAATATGCCCGGGTTTGTCTGGAAGAAGTCCGGCGCAAGGGTGGGAAGCAGGGGCTGGAGGTATATTACTATTTGGCGGATAGGAGCTGCTCCCGCCAGCTCTGTACAGAAAACGTCCTGCGCTCGGTGTTTGTGGCGGGAGATGGATCGGTAGCCCCGTGCGTCTTTGCCTGCCTCCCCGTCCGGGAGGGCGTGGTATACTACACCCCGTCCGGTTCCTTTGCTTACGAAAAGATGATCTTCGGCAACGTGCACAGCTTGACCCTGGACGTTCTTTGGGAGGAGCAGGCCTACGCGGATTTTCGCGCCTCCTTTGCCGCCCAAAGGCTGCGCACCCGTTGCCAAAGCTGCCCGAAACTTTACGCCGTAACCCCGTGATTTATGTTCTGCCCCTGGCGTGTCTTCACCATGAAGAACCGTAAAGGGGAGCAGCTCATTAAGTAAAGTACAATTGCACCCCTTACTTACTTTGAGACGCGCATGCCGCTGGCGCGGCACCAGCAGGAGTATTTTCAGGCTAGCGAGTTATTTTACCCTGACAACAACACAGACCGAGCACACGGCCTGCTTTTTGCTTGACCTTTGGCCGACTTATCCTTACAATAGAGGTAAGAAAGGATGGTGCTGGCGTGCAGGTGACGACCCTTTCCACCAAGGGCCAGCTGGTGCTGCCCAAGGAAATACGGGAGCGACTGGGTCTTTTTCCCGGTGACCGGCTCAAGGTGGAGCTTTCCGGCGGCCGGATAGTTCTTGAACCCATCGAAGGGAAGGCCCGGAAGGGCTGGCGGCGCTGGCGCGGGGCGTTTGCCGGGAGCGACATGCTAGAGGAGCACGTGGCCGAGCACCGGCTTGAGGTGGAGCGGGATGAAGAAGGTACTTGATGCCTATGCCGTCCTGTGCTGGATGCAGGACGAGCCGGGTGCCTCTTATGTGGACCGGCTCATGGGCGAAGCTGAAGAAGGAAGGGTAGAGCTTGCGATTTCGGCCGTAAACCTGGGCGAGGTGTACTACCGTCTCTTCCGGAGCCGTGGAGAAACGGAGGCGGAGGATTTCCGGGCCGACGTAGCCGCCGGTGTCTTCCCGTGGCGAGTGTTTCCGGCGAGCAACCGCCGGGTGTGGCAGGCGGCGGCCCTGAAAGGTGCCTTTCGCCTTTCCTACGCCGACGCCTTTGCGGTGGCCCTGGCTGGAGAGCTGGGGGCGGAATTGGTTACGGGGGATCCAGAGATACTGGCGGCTGCACCTGAGGGGGGCTTTAGCGTAGACCCGATCCCGAGGGAATAGGTCTTTCTCGTAGGAGGCTGTTGACCATACTACCGCCTCCATCTCGTTACAGGGCGGCTGTGAGGGCGCCCTTCTGAGCTTTCTTCTTTGCTCTACTTACAAGCTGGGATCCAGTGGAAGTAACTCCTTCTGTTTTTGTTTTGCTTAAATACTATTCGGTTTTCTCGGATGTTAAATGTTTTAGCCCGGAGTTTTTGGGGGGAACTAGGTAGGCTATTTAGACATATATTAACCCCCCTATATTAACTTCCTTCGCGGTGTGTGACCTGGTTATGCAGGATACTTTAAACAAAAGGTTCATGATCCGTATCACTATAGCCCTTATAATTATTACCGCCGTCTTCATGGGCCTTCAGTATTACGAGCAGAGGAACCAGATGCTATATGAACTCAAGGGAAAATCCCAGGTGATTATTAAGCAGCTCCTAGCCACCAGGGAGTTCATCGCCCGTGTACAGGACCGCATAAATTATGACTCCGCCTTAAGCCCCCTGATGGAAGAGAACAAGATCACGTGGCAATGGGAAGTGGAACCTGAGGTGCCCCTCATCTACGTGGATGGGGAGAAGATCCGCCGGGCTGTGTTAAATCTCGTGGATAACGCTATTAAGTTTACACCCCCTGGTGGGACGGTGAAACTAAAGGCCTGGTTCGATACAGTACGGCAGGAAGTCATAATTAGCGTACAGGACAGCGGCATCGGCATCCAGCCGGAGGAAATAGAAAAGATCTTTGAGCGATTCTATCAAGTAAGTAGATCAAGCACTCGGAGATTTCGGGGTCTGGCTTGGGGTTGTCTTTGGCCAAGGAATTGGTGGAGCTGCATGGAGGGCATATTATGGTGACCAGCTTGCCGGGCAAAAGAAGTACCTTCACCATACATTTACCGGGAGAACTGGCCAGGGGTGAGGGGAATGCCTAGGATTCCCCTAGTAGACGATGAGCTTAGCATCAAGAGAATTGTGGAGCAAGCCCTGGAACGAGATGGTTTCGAAATAGAATATGCTCCAGATGGGCGTTCGGCTCAGGAACTGTTTGCGCAACGCCGACCCGATCTGGTAATTCTGGACATCATGTTGCCGATGGCCTACACCGACCGCCCTGAGTATTGTCTTAGCTGTCATGTTATGGAAGATTCCTATGAAAGCTGGTTCCACTCTTCTCACAGGGAGTGGGCAACTTGCAGAGACTGCCATGTACCCCATCAAAACCTGGTGGCCAAATTAGCTGGAAAGGCAGCTGACGGTATGCGGGATTTGTATATGTTTTATACCAACCAGATTCCAGATCCCATACTTCTCAGCAACCGCGGTAGCCGCATCGTCCAGGAAAACTGCCTACGATGCCACGGAACTATCATGGCGAATGTTAACATGGAAAACCGTAATTGAAAGAGGACCTTGGTTTGCGCCCAGTGCCATAATACCTACGTGATACCGCGAGACAAAGATATGAAACCGGTCGGCCTCTTCCTGCCTTGGCAGAAGTCCCAGTGGGGTAACATTACCATCGAGCAGATTGAAGAAGTGATGACTTCCGACCCGGCTAACCGGGAGTGGACGCATGCTCTTACCGGTATTAAACTGGGCCATATCCGCCACCCAGAGTTTGAGCTCTATTCCAACGGTAGCACCCACTGGAAAGCGGGCGTGGCTTGCGCCGATTGCCACATGCCCTATGAGAGGGTAGGAAGCAGCAAGATCTCTTCTCACCACGTACAGAGCCCGCTGAAGGACAATATGAGGGCCTGCCTCCAGTGTCACAACCTGACTCCCGACTGGCTGCGGGAACAGGTAATCTTCATCCAAGACCGGGTTAACAATCTTGCCACGAGGGCTGGCAACGCGGCTGCCCAGGCGGCTAAAGCCATTGAGATGGCCAACAAGACCAGCGGCGTCGATCAAAAACTCCTCGATGAGGCGAAGAAGCTTTATGAAAAGGCTTATTACCGAATAATATTTGTCACCGCGGAGAACAGCATGGGTTTCCACAACCCGGAGGAAGCCCTGCGTGTCCTGGGCGATGGATTATACTATGCCGATCAATCGCTGATGAAGGCACGGGAAGCCCTGGCAAAGGCAGGAGTGCAGGTGCCCGACCGGTTTGACCTGGCACTGGATAAATATGCTAAACGAGGCAGCAAGGAGGTCCCCTACCGGCCTGAACAAAATTTGGAATTCACCTTCGATGGAACTAAGGAAAAGTAGCCAGACAGCGACCGCCTTCCGTGCCCGCCCCTGGGGTTACGGAAGGCGGCCCAATTTTAATTCCTCGACTGTAAATTGGCAGTGGACGGGATCCTAAGACGGAGTGAGTGAGACCCTTGTTTACTAAGATAGGTGCCAGCTGCGGGGTACAGAAAACTATAAAGTTCTTGTCCTCCATGAGAGTGGGCAACGTGGGCGCTGATAACACGCTGATCTACGCCGGATACCTGCATGCCCGCAAAAGCTACTGATTCTATCTCACCCTCACCTCCCTTTGGGTGGAGGCCTAGGACCTGAATTTAGGCCATACCCCTCCGGGAACCATCCTCGGATAGCTTTCTTCTAGAGGCACGTATTAACCTTGACATGCAAACGAAAGAACTTGTTTATTCTCCCTTGAATATGGTAAACTAACCATGCAGGCGATACCTTGGGGGTTCGCACTGCGCGAAATTTTACAAGGGCTTATAGCCCGCCAACATCCCTCCGCTTGGATCCTCCTTCGGGACCGAGACGGGAAAAGAAGTTTGGTGTTTCGGCCTTCTGGACCCGTCCGGAAGGCCTTTTATTTTGCCTTCAAAGGTGGGGGAAAATATGAGGGTGGGGATTATCGGCGCCGGTGCAGTGGGCACGGGCATGGGCCTTCTCCTTAAAGAAAGGGGTTACTTTATTGCCGGAGTGGCCAGCAGGACCCTGGCCTCGGCCCGGCGGGCGGCCGAGCGCCTGGGCTGCCCGGTATTTGAGGGGCCGGAGGAGGTGGCCCGGCGCTCCGACCTGGTCTTTATAACCACCACCGATCAGGCCATCGCCCCGGTAGCCCACCGGGTGGCCGAGGGAGGTGGTTTCCGGCCCGGCCAGACGGTCATCCATATGAGCGGTTCGCTGACTTCCGCCGTGCTGAATCCCGCCCGCCGGCGGGGAGCCCGGGCCCTGTCCCTCCATCCTCTGCAGTCCTGTGCCGATGCTGACCGGGCTGTGGCCAATATCCCCGGTTCGGTTTTCAGCATCGAAGGTGACCGGGAAGCCTATCCCCTTGCCGAGAGGCTGGTACGGGAGCTGGGCGGAGAGTTCTTTTATATCCGGCCCGAGGATAAGGCCTTATACCATGCGGCGGCCTGCGTGGCTTCCAATTATCTTGTGTCCCTGGTGGACCTGAGCCGGCGGCTCATGGTGGCGGCCGGGATGACGCCGGAGATGGCCGCCAGGGCCCTGGAGCCGCTGGCGGCGGGGACCTGGAAGAACATAGGCGAGAAGGGAATACCGGCCGCCCTGACGGGTCCCATCAGCCGGGGGGATGTGGCTACCGTAGCCGGACACCTGGCGGCCATGCGGGAAAAGGCGCCCCAGCTGCTGGATCTATACGCTGCCCTTGGCCGCTACACGGTGGAGGTAGCGCGGCGCAAGGGGAGCCTGGGCGAAGCCGAGGGGAAGGCTTTTTTGAGGCTTTTCGGGGCGGTGAGGAAAGAGCGGGCCCGGGAGAGGGCTAGACTGGGGTAGGCTGCTGGCCCGTCGTGATCGGGCGCCTGCTAGGAAATATGAAAATCTCTGCGAGGCCGGCGCAAGGCGTCAGGGGAGTCCTGCGCGCTGCGTGCGGGGACGAGCCCGGAGGCCGGGATTGCGGGCGGGGACCCGGAGTGCCGGCGGAAGCCGGCACCGGGGAACGTCGGCCGTTGGGGCCGGGACCCCCGCCGTAGGGGCGAGGAGGAGTCGTATGGATCGCCGGCCGGCCCGCAAGGAGGGCGGCGCGTAGCGCCTCACTTTGGGGAATGCTTCCCAAGGACCGTTAGTAACAAGGGGGAAACGGAACATGGAGCTGCTGAAGACGGTGGCCGAAGTTCGGCGGTGGGCCCGGGAAAGGCGGGAGCAGAAACAGCGCATCGGATTCGTGCCCACCATGGGATACCTGCATGAGGGCCACCTAGCCCTGGCACGCCGAGCCAGGGAGAGATGTGATGCAGTCATCATGAGCATTTTCGTCAATCCTACTCAGTTCGGTCCCCGGGAGGATTTTGCCAGCTATCCGCGGGACCTGGAGCGGGACCTCCGGCTGGCCGAGGAAGTGGGGGTGGATGCCGTCTTTGCCCCGGAGGTGGAGGAAATGTATCCCCCGGGTTACTCCACTTATGTGGAGGTGGAGGGGGTAACGGAAGTACTGTGCGGCGCCTCGCGGCCCGGCCATTTTCGAGGGGTGGCCACGGTGGTTACCAAACTGCTTAACATCGTCCAGCCCGATGAGGCCTTTTTCGGCCAAAAGGACTACCAGCAGTCGGTTGTCGTGAGGCGCATGGCGGCGGATCTGAATATTCCGGTGGAGATCATAACCGTGCCCACGGTGAGGGAGCCGGACGGGCTGGCCTTAAGCTCCCGTAACAAGTATTTAAACGAGGAAGAACGCCGACAGGCCCTCTGCCTCTACCGGGCCCTTAAGCTGGGAGAGGAGATGATCCTTTCCGGTGAGAGGCGGGCGGAAGCGGTGCGGCAGGCCATGGTCGAGGAGATATCCCGCTATCCCCTGGCGCGAATAGATTATGTTAGCGTGAACGATGCCGAGACCCTGAAGCCCCTGAAGGAGATTAGCGGTCGAGTGCTGCTGGCGGTAGCGGTATGGATTGGGAAGACCAGGCTCATTGATAATCTGGTGGTGGAAGGGAGAAGGGGGAAGGACTAATGTGGCGGATTATGATGAAATCCAAGATCCACCGGGCTAGGGTAACAGAAGCCAATTTGAACTATGTGGGCAGCATTACCATTGACAGGGAGCTCCTGGATGCTGCGGGCATCTTGCCCCAGGAGAAAGTTCAAGTGGTTAATAATAACAACGGGGCTCGCTTTGAAACCTATGCCATTGAAGGTGAAAGGGGCAGCGGCGTAATCTGTGTCAACGGGGCGGCCGCCCGCCTGGTGCAGCCGGGGGATATTGTAATTATTATTTCTTACGGCATCTTCACCGATGAGGAAGCCCAGAGGCTGCGCCCCAAAGTTATCTTGGTGGACGAGAATAACAGGATCCAGGCGTATCTGGACGGAGAAGAACCATCCTCTATCCCGTAGGGGACCTTTTGTTCGGCCCCGGCGGGGGTCTTAAGTCATGAATAAATTGTTAACCTACGAAAAATAATAAGTTGACATTGTGGGCCGAGGAGGTTATAATGGAAACATGGACCGGTTAGGGAGCCGGCACCAGGTGCTGGCAGAATTGCGGCGTCGTCAAGGAGAATACGTTTCGGGTGAGGAATTAAGCCGCAAATTGGGCCTGTCGCGGACGGCCATCTGGAAGCACATCCAGGCCTTGCGCCGGGAAGGCTACCGGATCAGCGCCTCCACCAGGCGGGGATACGCCCTTCTAAATATACCCGATTGCTTCTACCCGGAGGAGGTTATGGCCGGCCTTCGCACTTCCTGGTTGGGGCGGCCCTTCTACTATTACGATGAAGTGGGCTCCACCAACCAGGTGGCTAAAGACCTGGCCGATGCCGGGGCACCGGAGGGTACGGTGGTGGTGGCCGAGACTCAGAAGAGCGGCCGCGGCCGCCTGGGGAGATCATGGTTTTCTCCCGGGGGTAAGGGAATCTGGGTTTCCACTATTTTGCGGCCGCGGGTGCCGCCCGTGCAGCTTCCCCAGGTAAGCCTTCTGGCCGCCGTGGCCGCAACCGAGGCCTTAGAGGAAACGACGGGATTGCGGCCGGGCATTAAGTGGCCCAACGATCTTCTCCTCCGTGGCCGCAAGTTAGCAGGGATCCTCACCGAGATGCGGGCTGAGATGGACACTACCCAGTACGTAGTCGTGGGGATCGGGATTAATGTTAATCTGGAGCCGGGGGACTTTACGCCGGATATCCAGTCCCTGGCTACTTCCCTGGAGGTGGAGCTGGGGCGGAGGATAGAACGGTTACCCCTTTTGCAGGCCCTCCTTTACCACCTGGAGGGCTGGTACGAGCGGTGGCAGGAGGAGGGATTTGCTCCGGTAGCCCAGGCCTGGAGGAGGGCCAGCGTTACCTTGGGCCGCCAGGTGAGAGTCGTGACCCCGGACAAGGTTTACGCCGGCCGGGCCGTAGATATCGATGAAGAAGGAGCTCTCTTGGTAAAAGATGAGGCGGGGCGCTTGCGGCGATTCAATTACGGCGAAATAAGTCTGCGCTAAGGAGAGGTTACTATGCAGGCCAAAGAGATGAGTTGGGTGGCTTTTTTTGCAGCCTTGATGGCGGTGCTGGCCCAGCTATCCATCCCTCTGCCCTTTACTCCGGTACCCCTTACGGGACAAATCCTGGGGGTCTTCCTGGCCGGAGCCATTTTGGGGAGGAAGTTAGGGACCGTGGCGGTCCTGGTGTATTTGCTGCTGGGAGCCGTCGGCCTACCGGTCTTTGCCCGGGGCGCGGCGGGAATAGCCCGCTTTCTTGGCCCGACAGGTGGCTATCTCTGGGGCTTTCTCCTGGGCGTATATTTTTTGGGCTGGGTTACCGACGGCTCTTCCAAGTTAAGTTTTCTCCGGGCCGCCGGGGGCATGTTCGTCTGCCTGGTGGTGGTTTACGCCCTGGGGACCCTCCAGCTGGCCTATCTTATGAAGCTTACTTTGTCTAAGGCCCTGGCCTTGGGGGTCCTGCCCTATGTGCCCCTGGACCTGGCCAAAATGGTCCTGGCTGCCCTGGTGAGCGTCCGGGTGCGGCGGGCCCTCGGGGAGGCCGGCCTGTTGCCTTTGCCCGGCGGGCGAAAGAACCCCTAAGGGGACGCGGCGGCAGGGCGCGGTGCGTGTTTACTGCTACCTCGGGCTGGCGGCAATGGTGGAGGCCGTGGCAGCGATGGATCTCGCCTCGACTAATCGAGGATCAGGCCAAGGTGGGCTATATGGGGGAGTATGTTTTCCTTTCGGCTCTCTATAGTAACCCTGCCGGTGGTGGCGAAAGCGTTAAAGCTTCTACTTCCCGGATGCCTTTTGTGGGCCTCCAAGGCTTAAGGCTAGGGGCCTCCACCTCTGGATTAAAAGGGTAAGAATCACCCCGAAAGTTCGACAGTAAACGACAAAATCCGCCAGAAGGTAAATACACCGGGCATGGACTGGAAAATATGCAGAAATCAGCCGCCAGGCCTCCCATACACTAGATAATCGAAGTTGCGACAGGGGAGGCGGTCGTGGGATAATCAAGATTAAGGTTGTATTCCGACAACGGTTGAAAAGGGCAATTTCTTATATTGCCTTCACGCAAAGGGCAAACCGCTCGAAAGGGCGGGACGCAAAGCCGTGGGCCTAAGGCCGGGGTAGGCTATGGTTGCCAGGCTGCCGTGGGGGATGGCGAGGTGACCGTCTATCCAGGTCACCTATTTTTTTATAAAGGGGTGCGGCGAGTGGCGATAGAAAAGCCGAAAGGGATGACAATAATCGTAAGAAATAACATAAACCACCATAATGGGGGGGGGGGGGGTATATCTACCAGATACACCAGGTAAAGTAGGTTCTGGTAAGTACTGTATAGCGCCTTCCGACGGTTCTCACCCTCTGGTTACGTCCGGTTCCTTACGCTTCTTATATAAGGATCGGGTTTCTGCCTCCCTCGATTGTTGCCTTCCTTCCTGCCCTATTCCTCTGCTTCCCCATTGCAGTTATCCGCGACCGGAGCCCGCAGATATCCCCGCGGCCGCAAGGGCCATCTTGGTGCCTCGGGTGCCGTAGCGGCCTTTCGCCCCTACCGTAATGCGGTTCGCTCCCTGTTAGGGAGATGTTAGTACCGACCAGAAGGCAGAACATTAGGGGGGTCATGTGTGGAGGAGTGTAGCCGGTGTGCCCAAAGGACCCCACATCGTTCTTGTGTCGACTGCGAGCATTTCATGAGTCCCGGACCTTCGCGCCGGAAACCACAGGTGCCTATAAATATTAGCCTGGTTGCCGTCGATGGGCAACGTTATGCCGGCCGTCTCCTCGTATTGAACACCATGGAACTGGGCCTGGAAACCCGGGCTCCCGTTCCCGGTCAATACCGGATTTATTTAAAGCACCATCTCAGCCTGGATGTAGCAGGAGTGCCTACCAGGGGCAAGGGCGACATCCATCTCTTTGATATCATAGCCGTTCACCGGGGTAAGGAAACGGCCGGCCGCCTGGGCAATGAAGAATACCGCTTGCTGACGGGTAGTACGGGGGACTTCATTGAGCAGGTGTCGCAGTTAGTTCCCGCCCATTTACAGGAGCTGGTTAAAGAGCGCTTACTTGCCGAGTTGGAAAGATCAGAGATTTTCCATGCCATGCGGCTGGGCACAGTAATGCGTTACGAAAAAGGTCGTTTTCGCCATCTGGCGGGACAGGAGGATCTGGAGCTGCCCCTGCCGGCAATGGAAAGTCTAATGCGCCAGGCAATACACCGGGGAACCCATTGCCGGGAAGTGATAGTAAGTGATGACGGTAAACGGATTTTCGATCTGCACGGTATACCCCTTGATGCCCGGGCAGGGGGCCTGCTGGCCTTTGACCTCACCGAAATTATTGAAAAGGAAAGGCAGATGCGCCGCCAGGAGATGCTGGCCTACCGGGAGGCCATAGCTGCCGTTACCAACGGGCGCCTGGAGCTGCTGCCTTCAGAAGAAATGGTGGCTCTGTTGTCCCAAGGTAGGGAACTGGCAAAGGGGGTAGTTAACAAGGCTACCGACATAGCTTCAGCGCGCAGCCAGTTATGCAGTTTGTTACCTGGAGCTTTCCGCACCCGTAGATATGGGATGGCCTTATCTTTAACTGAGGCTTTGACCAACGCTTTAAAACATGCTGGGGGCGGTGAGTGGGTGGTCCGACAGAAGGAGGGGGCCATCCGGATAATCATTAAAGACCAGGGCCGGGGAATTAAGATAAAAGATTTGCCTAAAGCAGCTTTAATGCAGCATTACTCTACCCAGGACTCTTTGGGGTGCGGTTTTACTCTAATACTTTATTATGCCGATAAAGTTTATCTAACTACGGGTACCGGGGGAACCACCCTGGTCCTGGATTTCCACCCTTCAGCAGGTGAAGAGAGCTGTTGTACAGCTTCCTAGTTCCTAGGTCGAAGAAAGGATGAGCTATAAAATGCTGGCCATCTCTGTAACCAAAGGTGAACATGGGCGCCGTTTAAACCTTACAGGGGAGTTAGACATGGAGACCCTGGCCATGCTGGAGCAAGCTGCAGAACTGCAGGAAGGCGAAAGGCAGCTGGAAATAAATCTGGCGGGGGTATCCTTTATAGATTCTACAGGCCTCAGGGGTTTATTAGAAATACGGCGTCGGTGGTCAAGGCAGGGAGGTGAGGTACGGGTTATTAACCCTTGCCCGGAGATTGCCGAAGTTTTCCGGCTGGTAGGTGTGGAAGAACTCCTTGATTATAGTGGTCAGGGCAAGGCAGCCGGGGGTGAATCCTAAAATGTCCCTGGATACCGGTGACAGGGGGAGGAGAATAATACATGCCGGTATTCAGGGTGCCGGCTGTAGTATTCCAGCAGACCTGGAAGGCGGCGACTTTTTTGCTTTTATTCCCCGGGGAGAAGATGGACTTATCGTGGCCATCGGAGACGTAATGGGGAAAGGTATGCGTGCTGCCGGGCAAAGGAAGGACCTTTGTACAGTCTTATATTCCTGCACTGGAAAAGACCTGTCCCTGCTGGAAATCGTGAATCAGCTGGCTGCAACCGCAGGCAAGCGGCTGTACCGCGCCGGCTCCTTTGCCACCCTGGGCCTAATTTCTTACGAACGGCAACATAATTGTATAACCTGCCTGAGCGCCGGCCACCCTTCCCCGGTAATATTTTCAGGGCAGAATATCTACATGCCCCGGGTAAGGGGAGTAGCCCTGGGTTTCCTGGATGAATACCAAGGCACAGGGCCGGAACAATTCATCCTATCACGGGGCGATGTGGTGGTCATGTACACCGATGGTCTGATAGAAGCTCGCAATGCCGGGGGGCAACATTATGGCTTGAATCGCCTCACAGGAATAGTTGCGGCTAATGCCGGCCTGGATGCAGGGGATCTCCAGGACGTTATCTTAAGGGATTTATTTACCTTTACCGGTTGTAAGCAGCAAAGGGATGATGTGACTCTGGTAATCCTTAAAAGAGACCAATGACGGGGTGAACAGCATGTTGCAAATCAGAGTGAATAAAGAAAGGGGAAAGACCACCCTGGTGGTAGCGGGTGAACTCGATTACAGCAACATTGCCCAGTTGCAAGAAGAAATTGAAAGACAGGAGGCTCCCCGGGTAGAAGTAAACCTCAAAGACCTGCAGTTTATGGATTCCTCCGGTGCGGGGATGCTCCTCCACCAGGCGAGGTTGTTGAGGAGCCAGAACCGTATTTTGGAGATCACCCATATACCCGCCAATATTTCCCATGATCTAGAAATAA
The DNA here is from genome assembly GCF_013167955.1 of Thermanaeromonas sp. C210. Lineage (NCBI taxonomy): Bacteria > Bacillati > Bacillota > Clostridia > Neomoorellales > Neomoorellaceae > Thermanaeromonas > Thermanaeromonas sp. C210. Next base: position 381,475 of record NZ_BLWF01000002.1, on the reverse strand, counting down.
TCGGCTTCTTCCGCGTCCTGGAAACCCTTCAAGGCGCCCCTCAAAGGGGAGGGGAGTGAGGGCCCGTGGAACCCTTAAAGGATGGAGCCCTTGAACGGTCCGGGGAAGAAGGCCTGGCACCCCGGGCAGCCGTAATAAACGGGCGGCTGGTAATAAAACACCCGCCGGGAGGACCTTATCCGGTGATAGCTCCCTGCCCGGGGCTGCGCCTGGTAGTAAATGGGGAAGAACGGAAGGAACCGACACCTGTAAGTGACAAGGACAAGGTAGAAATTATCGTGCTGGATGAGCAGCGGGAAGGATACTGGCAGGTAAAGGTCAGTGAGGATAAACTGAAGGCCTTTTTACACGTGAAACCCTGGGTACTGGTCCGAAGAGAAATGCAGGATGTGCCGCCGGCGCGGTTTTTGAACCTGCAGGTCCTGGAACAGGAGGATTTCTATAAAGCCTTTACCATGGAAGATTTGACCAGGGAGATGGAGCGCCAGGGCATCAGGTACGGTATAGACTGGCAGGCCTGCGGCCGGGGCCTCGAACCCTCAACGGAAGGCACTTTAATCATTGCCCAGGGTATACCACCTGTCCCTGGAAAGGACGCTTCGGTAGAAATATTCTTTACTACCCAGCCCAAGGTTCCGGTGGCCGTGGGAGAAGAAGAGACGGTGGACTTCCGGGAAAGATTTCATTTTACCGCTGTAGAAGCCGGCATGGTCCTGGCCCGGAAGCATCCCGCTGGGGCAGGGCAGCCGGGGCAGACGGTAACGGGTGAGCTGATCCTGCCTCCCGAGCCCAAAGACATTCAAATGATTGCCGGGTCTGGCGCTGTTTTGAGCAATGATGGCCTGGAAGTCATTGCTGCTATGGCCGGCCGTCCCGTCGTCCGAAGGCTAAAGGGGCGGGTCATCATCAGTGTGCTGCCTGCCCTCGTGCACCCCAGCAATGTTGATATCACCTCGGGAAATATTTCCTTCAGCGGCGATGTAATCATTGCCGGCCAGGTGGAAGAGGGGATGCGTGTGGAGGCCGGTGGCAACATTAATATAGCGGGCGCCGTGTCCGGGGCCGCGATCCGGGCCGGAGGATGCATTGAGGTACGCGGCAATGTTTTTTCTTCCCTCCTGGTCGCCGGGAGCAGCACGGTCTGGCAGGAGAAATTCCTTTCAATCCTGGGCAGGATTGGTGCTATGTTGGAGCATTTGACTACCGCTATTACTCAGCTTCTCCATCACCCTTCCTTCAAGAAAGATGACCTTAAAGGTGGCATTGGGCCTCTGGTGCTACTGCTTTTAGAAAGGAAATTTCGCGATCTTCCTGCGGCCGTGAAAATACTAGAAAAGGAACTACAAACCTTCCCTGCTATATCCATGAATGGGCTGACGGCGTTGGTGAAGGATCTGGAACGCCTGGTAAGGACCCCCTTGGCCGTTAAAAGTGTAGAGCAGCTGGAGGCGATTATGAAAGGCATAAGGATTTGCCGCGAGGAGATTAATACACCGCCTCAGGATACGGCTGACATTATAATTAACTACGCTGTGAACTCCACCGTTATAGCTACCGGTAACATTAAGGTAATGGGTAACGGCTGTTATCATACCAGGCTCCAGGCCGGGAGATCGGTGACCGTCGTGGGTGGTGTGTTCCGGGGTGGGGAGATCCAGGCCCAGGGTGACGTTTATATAAAAGAACTGGGCTCCCGTACCGGCACCAGTACCGGGGTTGAAACCGGGAGCGCTGCTACCGTGACCATAGGTCATGCCTTTGAGAATACTTCCGTCCGTATAGGTTCTCGCCGGTATTATTTTGTTCAGGAGGAGTGGGGAGTACGGCTAAGGCTTGACCGGGAAGGGAATATAATCAAAAGTAGTATTCCACTCTAATAACGTCAAAACCACTTCTTTGGGCTCGACCATTCCGCATATACCCTTCTTTTTTACCCCGGGAAGGCGGCGCACATGCCCCTCCCCGTGAGCCTCCCCAACTCAGATCGAAGGAGAAGTATTATGGTGGCGTTTTTTAGACCTACCGGGACAGAGCGTTGCACGGTAGGGCAGGGTATATGAAAAGGGCTAAGGCGACCCGCCACGGGTCGCCCCTTTTATGGTCGCGCCGGCAGGGATGCTGGCATAGCGGTGGTAAGCCGTCCCGGGCGAGGCATTACTGTTAAAGGGCGGGGCGGGAGGAGAAGAGCCTTTGGTGTGGAATAATGGGAACAGAAAGGGGGCCTAATATGCTACTGGCAATCGATGTGGGTAATACAAATATCGTTTACGGTGTTTACCGGGATGGGAAACTGGTGTGCCATTGGAGGACGGCCACCGACCGGCAAAAGACGGCCGAGGAATACAGCTTGATGTGGTATCACTTTAGCCAGTTTTACGGGCTGCCCGTGGGAGACGTGCAGGCGGTGGCCCTGGCTTCGGTGGTTCCCCCTCTGACGCCCATTCTGACGGCCGCCGTCAGGGAGCTTTTCAAAGTAGAGCCCCTGGTGGTGGGCCCGGGAGTAAAGACGGGTATGCCCATCCGTTTTGACAATCCCCGGGAGGTAGGCGCAGACCGCATCCTCAACGGGGTGGCGGCGTACGAGCTGTACGGCGGCCCGGCCATTGTCGTTGATTTCGGGACGGCCACTACCTTTGATGCCATTTCGGAGGCCGGAGAATATGTGGGCGGCGCCATTGCCCCAGGCATCGGCATCTCAACGGAAGCCCTTTTCTACCATGCGGCCAAACTCCCCAGGGTAGAGCTGGTGCGACCCCGATCGGTCATCGGCAAGAATACCGTGGCCTGCATGCAGGCAGGCATCATGTACGGTTTCATCGGCCAGGTGGAGGGCATCGTAAGCCGCATGAAGAAGGAGCTGGGAGCGGGGGCCGTGGTGGTGGCCACCGGCGGGCTGGCCGGGCTTATAGCTCCGGAAACGGAGGCCATTGACCATTTGAACCCCTGGCTCACCCTGGAGGGCCTGCGGATCGTTTATGAACGGAACAAGTAGGAGGCCGGTGACCGGCAGGTGCAAATAGGAACCATCGTTTTAGAGGCGCCGGTGGTGGCGGCGCCCATGGCCGGGGTGACGGACAAAATCTTCCGCCGTATCCTGCGGGAGGCGGGGGCGGCCCTTACCTTTACGGAAATGATAAGCGCCAAGGGCCTTTATTACCGCAATAGCGCCACCTGGGAGCTGATGGACCTAAAGGGAGAGGAAGGCCGGGTGGTGGTCCAGCTTTTCGGCCGCGAGCCGGAGATAATGGCTTGGGCGGCGAGGGAAGCGGTAAAGGCCGGGGCGGCCTGGGTGGACCTCAACATGGGCTGCCCCACGCCCAAAATCACCCGCAACGGGGAAGGGGCGGCCCTCATGCGGGACTTGCCCCGGGCCAGAGACATTGTGGCGGCCGTGGCGGAGGTCATATACCCCGTTCCGGTTACCGTGAAGATGCGGAAGGGATGGGACGAGGGAGAAGTCAATGCCGTAGAGGCCGCCTGCGCCGTGGTGGAGGCCGGGGCCCGGGCCGTCACCGTCCACGGCCGCACCCGTAGCCAGTTCTACAGCGGGAGGGCCGATTGGGAGATAATCCGGCGGGTGAAAGAAGCGGTGGGCGTCCCAGTTATCGGTAACGGGGATGTTTGGCGGCCGGAGGACGCCCTGGCCCTTATGAAAGCCACGGGATGCGACGGGGTTATGGTAGGCCGGGGCTGCCTGGGGAATCCTTGGATCTTTAGCCAAATCCGGGCTTTGCTGGACGGAAGGGAAGTGCCTCCGCCTCCAGACCCGCGGGAACGGCTGGGTATGGCCCTCCGGCACCTCCGCATGGCGGTGGAACGTAAGGGAGAAGCAAAGGGCGTCAAGGAAATGCGTAAGCACCTGGCCTGGTACCTTAAGGGCTTGCCCGGCGCGGCCCGGGTTCGGCAGGCCGTAAATAATGAGGGCACCCTGGCGGGGGTGACGGCCCTCCTGGAGGATTATATGGCGCGGTTAAACTCCGCGGATCGGTCCCGGTGAGGGACCGCTGCTGGCGGGTATGCGGAGATTGGCCGGCTCCCGGCCCCGTCAACCCGGGCCGGGTTTTTAAATGTCTGTTGCTATAACTAATAGGAATACATATAATGAAGGAAGTTTAGATATCGTGAAGAAATACAATGAGAGGACAAAACCCAGGGCGGCTGACAGGCCATAAATTTCAAGGGACCGGAGGAGTGGTAAGAATGACCATGGAAGCTTATCGCCAGATGTGGCAGGAGCTGGGTATGGATTTAGAGCGGCACGATCTCTTTCTGGGCGTTTTACCCGAGGCTTTCGGCACGGTTTACCTATCCCAATCTAACCGGCCCCAGGGGATGGGCTATTTCGATAATCTTCTCATGGAGGCCCATGGAGGGCGTATTCAAGAGATCCTGGAACGGAAAAAAGAAGGAGCGCCGGTAGTGGGTACCTTTTGTGTTTTCGTCCCCGAGGAATTGATCTTTGCGGTGGGCGGGGTCAGTGTAGGGTTATGCGGCGGCGCCCAATTCACCGTTCCGGCCGGGGAGCGGATCCTCCCCCGGAACCTATGCCCCTTGATAAAGTCCCTGGTGGGCTTTAAGCTGGAAAGAATCTGCCCCTATTTTCAGACGGTGGACTTCTTGATCGGAGAGACGACCTGCGACGGCAAGAAGAAGACGTGGGAGATACTCAACGAATATGTACCCACTTATGTTATGGAACTACCCCAGCGCAAAGAAGAGGCCGATCTGGCCCTGTGGGAAGGGGAGATATGGCGTCTAAAGGAGGAAATAGAGCGCCGCTCCGGCCGGACGGTGGACAAAGACAAGCTGGCGGCGGGAATAAAGGTGGCCAACTCCCGCCGGGAGGCCTTGAAAAGGCTGTATAAGGCGCGACAGGCGGACCCCGTTCCCATAAGCGGCAAAGATGCCCTGCTTATATCCCAGCTGGCCTTTTTCGACGAACCTGAGCGCTTTGCCGCCAGGTTAAAGGAGCTCTGCGAGGAATTAGAGGGCCGTGTGGCGCGGGGAGAAGGGGTGGCTCCGAAGGGGGCCCCGCGTATAGTGGTGGCCGGCACACCGATGCCCATACCCTACTGGAAGCTCCACCATGTGGTGGAGTCCGCGGGGGCGGTTATAGTGGCCGAAGAGACCTGCACCGGCACTCGTTATTTTGCCGGCCACGTAGAGGAGGGCGGGACGTTAGAGGACCAAGTAAAAGCCCTGGCCCGCCGCGTACTGGATATCAACTGCGCCTGCTTTACTCCCAATACCGGCCGGGTGGAGGATATAATAACCTTAGCCCGGGAATGGCGGGCGGACGGCGTTATTTACTATACCCTGCAGTTCTGCCAGACCTATGCCCTGGAGGCCAGGAGGGTGGAGAGGGCTTTGAAGGAAGAGGGCATACCGGTGCTCACGCTGGAGAGCGATTACAGCGAAGAGGATACGGGCCAGATTAAGACCCGGGTAGAGGCTTTCTTGGAGATGTTGAAATAAGGTGCGGCCCCTTGCTCCGGGCCCCGGAGGGCCGGGTTCTTCCCGGCCCTCCGGGGCTTTTTTGTGTCCGCCGAACCTTGCTTTTCCGCAGGGTTTTTGTTATAATCTACCGTGCACATATCTGTGCACAAAGGAGAGGCCGCCGTGGATTTCGTCCGCGTAGGCGACAAACTGCTGGATCGGCGCAAGATCGCGGCCGCCGTCGACGAGATTCTCACCCTGCGCTGCAGGGGCTATTCTCAGGCCGAGACGGCCCGGCGGCTGGGGGTGGACCGGTCCTTTGTGTCCCGGCTGGAAAGTTTGGGGGAAGTCCGGCGGGGCCGGAGGGTGGCAGTCATCGGCTTTCCCCTGGCCAATAAGGAAGAGCTGGAGAAAATGCTGGAGGAGGAAGGGGTGGAGTACATCCTCCTCCTGACGGAAGACGAAAGGTGGGAATTCCTGCGGCAGAGGAGCGGCGTGGAGGTCTTCAATTTCCTTATGGAAACCGTCGCCCGCCTGCGGGAGTTCGACGCCGTAATAATCATCGGATCCGACTACCGCATTAGACTGAGCGAGGCTTTGCTGGGGCGAGAGGTTATCGGCGTGGAGATCGGCACTTCGCCTATTCGCGAGGACAGGACCCTGGAAGCAGAAAAACTGCGCCATCTGGTGCGGCAAGTATTGTTGCCGGCAAAGGAGAGAAGGAAAAGGTGAAACGGGTGGTAAGCATCAGCCTGGGCTCCTCCAAGCGAAACCACGTGGCCCGGGCGGAATTCCTGGGGGTTCCCTTTGAACTATCGCGCATCGGCACCGACGGTGACATGGATAAAATGATAGATCTCATCCGGGAAATGGACGGCGAGGTGGATGCCTTCGGCCTGGGGGGCATGGACCTGTACCTGAGGGTCGGTTCCCGCAAATATCTTTTGCGGGATGCGGCCCGGGTGGTCAGGGCGGCCCGCAAGACCCCCATAGTGGACGGCGGTGGTCTAAAGGATACTTTAGAACGCCGGGTCATTGCCCAGCTGGCCCGGGAGGGCTTTTCCTTCCGCGGCAAGAAGGTACTGATGGTCTGCGCGGTGGACCGTTTCGGTATGGCCGAAGCCCTGGCCGAAGCCGGTGCCGACCTCACCTGCGGGGATTTGATCTTCGGCCTGGGCCTGCCCATACCTCTACGGTCCCTGCCCACTTTCCGCCGGGTAGCTTATCTGGCCGCACCCCTCGTACGTCTTTTGCCCTTTAAAATGCTCTACCCCACGGGCCGTGACCAGGATAGGATAGAGCCCCGCTACAACAGGTTTTACCAAGAAGCCGAGATCGTCGCCGGAGATTTCCACTTCATCCGTCGATATATGCCCGAAGACATGGCCGGAAAGATTATTATCACCAATACCGTTACCCAGGCCGATATCGAAGAGCTCAAGGCGCGGGGGGTGGCGGCCCTCGTTACCACCACTCCTGAGATTGGCGGCCGGTCCTTCGGTACCAACGTATTGGAAGGGGTTCTTCTGGTGCTGAGCGGTAAACGACCGGAAGAAGTGAGGTCGGAGGATTATAACGCCCTTTTAGACCGCCTCGGCCTCCGGCCCCGCATTCTCCGTTTTACGGAAGGGGCCCTGGGGGCGGGAAATTGAGGCAAGGGAAAACGGGAGGCTGAAGGAATTGCATAAATTCGCCTTTATCATTCATCCCCTGGATGCCAGTTATGTAGCCCGCAAATTCCCAGTGGCCAAGTACCTGCCCGCCTCCCTGGTGGAGAAGCTCCTCTTGTGGCTGCCGCCCCTCAAAACTTCTTATATCACGGGCGTGCGTTCCCCCCATGCCGAGACCGAAGGATGGTTCATTTCTTGCCCCCTGACCAGCCGCCAAATGGTTTCCCTGCCGGAAGAATTGGTGCTGGACCACATAATCCGGGCGGGGCGCCTGGCGGAAAAACTGGGAGCCGAGATTGTCGGCCTGGGGGCCATGACCTCGGTGGTGGGAGATGCCGGTATCACTATAGCCCGCCATTTAAACATTCCGGTAACAACCGGCAACAGCTATACGGTGGCCACGGCCCTGGAGGGAACCCGGAAGGCGGCGGAGCTCATGGGTATCGATCTTACACGGGCGCAAACCCTGGTGGTGGGGGCCACCGGGGCCATAGGCGCCGTCTGCGCCCGCATCCTGGCCAGGGAATGCCCCTCGCTGACCTTGGTGGCCAGGAATGAACAAAGGCTCGAGAACCTGGCCCGGCGCATCGTTAAGGATACGGGGGCAGATGTCCGGGTAAGCCGGAATCTCAAAGAGGCCCTGCGCCGGGCGGACGTAGTCCTTACCGTTACTTCCGCGGCGGAAGCGGTGATCGAGCCGGAGGACCTCAAACCGGGTGCCGTAGTATGCGACGTGGCCCGGCCGCGGGATGTATCCCGCAGAGTGGCGGAAGAAAGGGATGATGTCCTGGTCATCGAGGGCGGCGTGGTGGAGGTCCCCGGGGAAGTAGACTTTCACTTCAATTTCGGCTATCCCCCCGGGCTGGCCTATGCGTGCATGGCCGAAACCATGATCCTGGCCCTGGAGGGCCGCCTGGAAAACTTTACCCTGGGGCGCGAGCTGACGGTGGAGCAGGTGGACGAAATCAGCCGCCTGGCCCGCAAACACGGCTTTCGCCTGGCCGGACTGCGCAGCTTTGAGCGGCCCATGCCGGAGGAGAAGATAGAGGCCATCCGCCGGCGGGCCGAGGAGAAGGCCGCCTGCAACTAGACGGCCTTTCCCAGCAGCAAACTGAGGAGCAGCATGGCCAACACATAAGCACTTATTAACACATAGGGCAGGTCCCTGCCGGCCAAAAAGGCTACCAGGGAAGCTGCTACCCGGAAGATGGGGGTAGCGATAAGGATGAGGAGTCCTACATCAATGACGGCCAAGGGTTTGGCCCCGAGGGCTCCCCGGAGCACCTGAGAGAGGGTTGTGGGATAGTAGCCCGGTGGATAGCCGGTGCTCCCCGTAATCAGGATCCAGGCGAGACCCAGGGCAATGAACCCCGCACTTATCACCACGCCCCACCGCAGGGAACGGCTGATAATACCCTCCACTGCAGCGGCCCGGAGACCCCCAGGAGACCCCTGGGGCGAACCGGTGGCCATAAGCCTCACCCCTTCAAACCCTTAAGGAGCATTTCCAAGGATACATAGAGCAGTACAGGGACAAAGATCTTGCGCAATGTAACATTGCGGAGCCGGACCATAAGGCGGGTGCCCAGGGTGGCACCCACCATTACTCCCAGGGCAACCGGCGCGGCAAGGGCCGGGTTGATATTGCCCCGGGCAAAATAGATGCCCGCGCTGGCCGCAGCGGTGACCCCGATCATGAAGTTGCTGGTGGCGGTGGAAACCTTCATGGGCAGCTTCATGAACACATCCATGGCCATGACCTTGAAAAGCCCGCTGCCGATCCCCAAAAGGCCCGAGATAATCCCGGCCACGTACATAAGGGCAAAACTTTCGTAAACCCCGGAGGAAGTATAATCAACCTGTCTGGCTAAGGCTGGATCGTAGTAGCTTCCTTCCAAGCGCAGCTTGCGGGCCAGGGGGTGGAGCACAACTCCCTCGGGCAACTCCACGTGGCGGCGCCGGAACATGGCCAGGGTAGAATAACCCAGCATGAGGGCAAAAATGATATATAAGAAGCGCGGGCTGATTACCCCGGCCAAATAGGCTCCGGTGATGGCTCCGGAGGTGGTGGCCATCTCCAGGAAAAGGCCGATGCGGATGTTGGTAAGGCGGTCCCGTACATAGGCGGCCGCCGCCCCGCTGGAGGTGGCTATTACAGAAATCAGGCTGGCGCCGGCGGCATAGCGAATATCGATACCGAAGCCCAGAGTAAGGACGGGAATGAGGATAATGCCTCCTCCCAGCCCCAGCAGGGCCCCGATGGTACCGGCGACCACGGAGACCAAAAAAACGGCCATAGTGGTATCCAGGGGCAGCACGGGAAAGACCTCCTGTTAAAGACCGTTACCAACAGCATACGGCCTCTTAACCCGTTGCGCAAGGGAGAGATCGACGGCTCCCCCGGGCTCCTCCCGGCCTAGGGCCTGGCGTGGTGTAGCCTTATCGGGTGATCCGGGAGAAAAGTAGTTGGTTTGATAGTAGGGTTTAATTTTTGTATTTTACCTTCCCTGCAAGCAGGAGAAAAGGCGGTTGCCGGCGAATTTATTAATCAGACCTAATAACGTCTGAAGACAAGGGAGGCAGAAAGGTTGTTTAAGAAGTCCTACTGGTTACTCGTCGTCGCTGTGTTCCTCTTAGGTCTCCTCGCTTTGGGCGGGTGCGGGCAGCAGAAGGCTGCCGAGCAGCCGTCTCCCCAGGAAGAGGGTACCCAAGGAGGCGAGGGCTCCGAGAAACTAAAAGTAGCCCTGGTGCTTCCCGGCCCCATTAACGATAACGGCTGGAATGCCACGGCCTACGAAGGATTAAAGGCCATGGAACAGGAACTTGGCGCTGAAGTGTCCTACACGGAAAACGTCAGCCAATCGGATCAGGAAGAGATTATGAGGGGATATGCGGAGCAGGGATATGACATAATAATTGCCCACGGGTTCCAGTTTGAGGGTGCGGCCCAAAAGGTGGCGCCCCAGTTTACCGAGTCCATTTTCGTCATCAACAACGGCAGCGTTGCCAAGGATAACGTCTGCTCTCTCGTAGTAGATAACTATCAGATCGGTTTCCTGCAGGGGGCCGTTGCCGCCATCCTGAGCAAGAGCAACAAGGTAGCCGCCATCGGCGGGGAGGAGATGCCTCCCATCCGCGAAACCCTGGACGGCTTTGTTGACGGGGCTAAATACGTTAACCCCAACATCGACGTCAAGACGGCCATGACGGGGAGTTTTAGCGATGTGGCCAAAATGAAAGAGATGACCTTGAGCCTCATCGACCAAGGCTGCGATGTGGTTATGGGAGATGCCAACCAGGCCAGCCTGGGAGCCATCCAGGCGGCCCAGGAGAGAAAGGTCCTGGCCATAGGGTACGGCGCGGATCTGAACGGCGTGGCGCCCGATACCGTGGTGACCAGCGTGGTCCAGAGCTGGGCCCAGGCCATGGTGGCCTTCGGCAAGATCGTGCAGGAAGGCCAGTACGAACCCAAGATTTACTACATGGGCGTTAAAGAAGGTGCCGTATACCTGGCGCCCTTCCATGGCTTTGAAGACAAGCTGTCCGCCGAGGTGAAGGAGAAAATTAATCAAGTCGTCGAGGATGTTAAAAGCGGCAAGGCAGGAATAAAGCCCGACAGATAAGTTAGAGAAGAGTTACGGTAAAGCCCGCCGGTGCCTCCTTTGGGCGCCGGCGGGCTTTGCTTTTTATAGGGAGGCCTTGCCCGGACCTAATTCCTGATCTAAACTACTGGCAAGGGTTGGAGTGGGCCCTTTTCTACCTGCCGTAAACCCCACCCCGCGGCGGAGGTACGGCCCGGGCCTACCTCGAAACCCACCTCTAAGTAATATAGGAGGACCTTATAAAAGCTAAAGGGTTTCGTCGGGAAGGTCCTGGGTATATCCCGGGTATAATAGTTGCTGTACGGAAGGTAAGGGCGAGGGACGGGCATGGACCTATATCCGGGTTACAGGAATTACCTGGCCAGAGGGCGGCTGAAGGAGCTGGCCGCCGAGCTCCTGGAGCGCCTCGAAGACTGCACTATTTGTCCCCATCACTGCCACGTCAACCGGCAAAAAGGAGAACTGGGCTTTTGCCGGGCGGGGTGGGAGGTGGAGATCGCGGGCTACGGTCCCCATTTCGGGGAAGAGCCGCCCCTGGTGGGCTGGGGAGGTTCGGGTACGATTTTCTTCAGCCATTGCAACCTGGGCTGCGTATTCTGCCAGAACTTCGCAATCAGCCGGGGGAAGGAGGGTGAGAAGGTATCCCTGGAGGAGTTGGCCCGCATCATGCTGGCCCTCCAAGAGCGGGGCTGCCACAACATCAACCTGGTCACCCCTTCCCATTACGTCCCCCAAATTGTCGCCGCCCTGGCCTTGGCCGCGGAGGAGGGCTTGCACTTGCCCCTGGTTTTCAACTGCGGCGGGTACGAAGAGAAAGCTACTCTGGAGAGGATCGACGGATTGATTGATATTTACATGCCCGATTTCAAGTATACCGATGCGGAAGTGGGCCGCCGGTTTTCCCGGGTACCCGATTATCCCCAGGTGGCCAAGGAAGCCCTCAAGGAAATGCACCGCCAGGTCGGGGATCTGGAAATCGACCATAAGGGCCTTGCCCGGCGAGGCCTTATCATCCGCCACCTAGTGCTGCCCGAGGGACTGGCCGGCACAGAGGAAGTGATGGATTTTATCGCCCGGGAGATTTCTCCCTACTCTTACATCAACCTCATGGACCAGTACTATCCGGCTGGAGAGGCGCGGCGCTACGGGGCCCTGGCCCGGCGCCTTACGGCTAAGGAGTATAAAGAAGCTCTACAGGCCGCCCGCCGCGCAAGCCCCCACTTTCGGCTGGCTCTTTAGTGTAAAATAAAAGTGGACTGGCAGCAAAAGGGCAATAGCCGAACTTCATCAGAAATGCCGAATATAGAGAAGACTACTTCATTCCTGGCCGGTAAAAAAACAAGCCCGGCTAAAAAGTCGGGAATGCGCCGGGTTTGGTACCCCCTTGGCTTTGCCCCTAAAATTGTGGAAAATGGAGGTGAGGGCCCCTCGAGGGACACCTGAGAGCACCATAAGCCGTGGATTCTAGTTAGGACAAATAGGGATCCCGTCCGGTTCGGTAATGTGTACGGGAAAGGGGGACCAGGGGTGTGAAAGAGAGATTTCCCACTACTAAGGATCTCGCCCTGGCCATCGCCCGCGGAGACAATAAAGAAGCCGTAGCTATGGCCCGCCAGTTATTGGCCAGGGGGCTAGATGTGGAGCTGGTAGTTGAGGAAGGGCTAACTAAAGCCTTAGAGTCCCTGGATGTCAAGTGTAATAACGAACAGTTCAGTTTGCTAGAAATTTTACTGGCAGGCCGGGCTATGATGGATGTGATGGAGCAGGTTATCTGCAGGCATATTTCTTTGAGCAGCAGCCGCCTAAAAAGAAATGAGGTTGTTATTTTAGGAACGATTAAAGGAGATGTCCATGACTTAGGCAAAAACATCGTCGGTCTCATGTTAAAGGTGTGCGGTTACAAGGTGGTTGATTTGGGCAAGGATGTGGACCCTTTACGCTTTGTAGAGGCTGCCGCCCACGAGGGGGCCCGCTATATTGGGGTGAGCAGCCTGATTACCACTACCGTGGATTACGTAAAGGAAGTGAAGAAGCTGGCCGTCCAAGAGGGGTTAAAAGAAGTACGCGTCCTCGCGGGTGGTGCGGCCTTGCGCCAGGCAGAAGCCGGGGAGCTCAATGTAGACTATGTAGCCCAGAATGTTTTTAACCTGTTGCAGTACTTAAAAAAAGAGGGTGAATAGCGCCTATGGAGAGGAGCCCCCTGGAAAGGTTCAAGGATGCCCTCCGGTGGCAGCCCACCGGCCGCCGCTGTTGCTTGCCTATGGTTTTTGGGTATGCGGCTACACTGGCGGGGCTCAAAATTAGGGATTATGTGACAGAGGCCGAGGCCCAGGTATATTCCCAGCTGCAGGCCCAGAGGTGTTTCGGCTACGACGGGGTGTTCGTTTACGGGGGCAATGCGGTAGAGGTAGAAAGCCTAGGTGTCCCCCTGGAGTTTCCCGCAGACGATTATCCCTACGTCCAGCCCGGCTACCAGCCCCCGTCCCCTGATATTTTACTCAAGAAACCCTTGCCCGATCCTGCCAAGCACGGCAGGATGCCCCAACTATTAAAGGCAGCCAGGATATTGCGCCGGGAAGTGGGAGATAAGCTTCCGGTAATAGCTGTAGTGGTAGGACCTGTCAGCATTGTCGCCCAGATCTTGGGCCTCGAAAAGACCTTGTTCTTGCTGGCAGATAATCCACGGAAACTCCAAGAAGTCTTAAGTTACTTGGCCCCCTTATCCCGCAATTTTGCCTTGGCCCTCTTGGACGCAGGAGCCCAGGTCATTATGCTGATGGACCCCGTCGCCTCTCAGAGCATTATCCCTCCCAGCATATTCCGGGAGGTGGAACTTCCTTTAATTCATAGCATTTTTAGAGACTGCAAGACGGCCGGAGCCCTGGCTTGTTGGCTGGCCATTACCGGCCAAAGTCGCGACTTGCTGCCTTCTTATCCGCAGGCCGGGGCTGACCTGGCGACCGTAGACTATGAGGTACCCTTAAAAGAGGCTTTTAACCTGTTGCCCCATACAGTTGTGGTGGGCAACATAAAGCCCTTCTCCTTTGTACAGCTTGACCCCGGGGAAATAAAAGAAGAGGCGCGGACTTTACTGCGGCTGGCCGCTTCGCAGCGGGGCTATATTTTAGGCACCGGGTGCGAATTGCCCCTCAATAGCCGGCCGGAAAACTTAGAGGCTCTCATGGCGGCTCGAGAGGAGAAGGAGGATTATGGGACTTAAGGGGCTAAGCGGGGAACAATTGGCCACCTTAATTAAAATTAATAATATTACCGGTTACCTGCCTCTGGATTTACCTCAGGTTCTGGGTGTTATCGGTAAGGAACTGGAAAAGCTTTTTCCACCTTACCGTTGCTTTTTTCTCCTTTTAAATTTCCAATATTTAGGTATTAAGGATATCGACGGCGAGACCTTTCATGGTCCCTGTGGCCGGACGATACGGGACTGCAAGGTTGTTAAGGAACAACTGCCTGTGGTCGTAGACGAGGTGAAGGCACAGCACAGGTGCTGCCGTTATCCCTGCGGTAGGCAGTGCCTCGCCCGTATCTGTGTTCCCCTCGTTGCGGGCACCGAAGTACTGGGTGCCCTTTCCCTCAAAAGTACACAACCGGTAGCATTTAGCCGGGCACAGTTAGACGTGTTGCTGGCCATAGCCAATCAAACGGCGGCCACCATCCAGCGAGCCCGGCTGTTCAACCGGCTAGCCTGGGAGAAAGAAAGGCTAGCCCAGGCCAACCGGGATATTGCGGCCTTGAACCGGGCCCTGGAGGAGACGATCCGCGAGTTACAAACGGCCCAGCGTCAATTGATTCTTTCCGAACGGCTGGCGGCGGCCGGACGTTTGGCGGCTAATCTGACTCACGAAATAAACAATCCCCTGGGGATAATTCTTACTCGCCTAGAGCTACTGGAACTGGAGGCAGAAAAATTATCTCTGCCCGAAGCGGTGTTGAAGGATTTGGCTGTGATAAAAAAGCACGTCAGCCGCATAGCCCGCATAGCCCGGGGCTTGCTGGCTTTCTCCCGCCAGACGCTACAAGGGGTAGAGCTTGTTTCGCTTAACAAGCTTATCCAAGAGACGGTGGATTGGCTGGAAGAACAATTCGCCCGCCAGGGTATTAGCTTTTCTCTGCAGCTCGTAGACTTGCCCCTGATTAAAGGTAGTCGGGAGCAGCTGCAACAGGTTTTGGTCAACCTTTTAACCAACGCGCGCGATGCCTTGCCTGCCGGCGGGGAGATTAAAATTACCACCGCCCTCCATGGGGACAAGAAGGAAATACAGGTGGATATCAGCGATAACGGCGTGGGCATTCCCCCGTCCAACTTAGATAAAATTTTTGAGCCCTTTTTTACTACTAAAACGGCCGGCCAAGGCACGGGCTTGGGTTTATCCATCAGCTACGCCATTGTGAAAAAGCACGGCGGGAAAATGGAGGTGAGCAGTACGGAAGGGAAGGGCACCACGGTATCCATCAAACTACCAATCCCTGATGAAGGTGATGCGGGTGACAGGTAAGCGTCGTATACTGGTCATTGACGATGAGATAGACATGCTGGAAACTTGCCAGCGCCTCCTGGAGCGTATGGGCTACGAATGTACTACCTTAAGGGATAGCACACGATCCGCTGAAGCTATAGCCGAAGTGCAGCCGGATATAGTACTTACGGATCTAGTGATGCCGCAACTGGATGGCCTGGAAGTTCTCCGGATTACCCAAGACATTTTACCGGATGCCCTGGTCATCATTATTACCGGGTATGCTACGGTGGAATCGGCTGTTAAAGCCATGAAAGACGGGGCCTTTGATTACCTACCCAAACCTTTTTCGGCAGAACAACTGGAAGTAACCCTTAAGCGGGCGGTAGAACGGCTGGCCTTAAGGGAAGAGAACCAAATTTTGCGCTCCCAATTAGAGGAAAGATATAATTTTGCCAACCTCATCGGAGCCAACGGTGGGCTCCAGCAGGTAGTAGAAATCCTCCGTAAAGCCTCCGACTGTGATGCCAACGTTCTTATCCTGGGGGAAAGCGGCACCGGTAAAGAACTGGTGGCTCGCAGTATCCATGCCAACAGCAAGCGGAGGCAGGGTCCCTTCATCGCGGTGAATTGTGCTTCCCTGCCCGATGAGTTATTGGAGAGCGAACTCTTCGGACATGAAAAAGGCGCTTTTACCGGCGCCCATGCCAGCAAAGAAGGCTTAATGGAATTAGCCCATAAAGGTACCCTGTTTCTGGACGAAATTGGAGAGTTGAGCTGGTCGCTACAGGCCAAGTTATTGAGGGCCCTGGAGGAGCGGGCCTTCCGCCGCGTAGGGGGTACGAAAGAGATTAAGGTGGACGTGCGTGTCTTGGCAGCCACCAATCGTAATCTGGAAGAAGCGGTAGAGAGGCGGGAGTTTCGCGAGGATCTTTACTACCGCCTGAATGTTATTACTATCACTTTACCGCCTTTGAGGGAGCGCAGGCAGGATATTCGCCTGTTGGCAAACCATTTTCTCCAGCATTTTTCTCGCCAGATGGGCAAACCCGTGAAGGGCATCTCGCCCAAGGCCCTTGAGCTCCTCCAACAGTATTCCTGGCCGGGCAACGTCCGCGAGTTAAGAAATGCGATAGAGAGAGCGGTAGCCCTCTGTGACTCTAAGGTTATCATGCCTGAAGATCTACCTGAGAAGTTGCAGAAAAAAGAGGACGTCTTTTACACCTCCCCCCGGGTAGACTTGCCTTTTCATAAGGCTAAAGCCCAGTGGATCGAAACTTTTGAGGTTAGATACCTCCTGGAACTGTTAAAGAAGAATGGCGGTAATATTTCCCAGGCGGCCAGGGAAGCCGGCGTAAACCGGAAAACGATTCACCGCCTATTGAAAAAACATAAAATCCCCTTTGATGATGGGTAAGTGTTGAGCAGTATCATCAAGATTACAGCGGATCCCCGTCCTTTATAGTTTAAAACTGGCCTCCCGGCGCAGCGGGGGATTTATTTTTGCTCTTTCAATTCTATATCGATGGTTAATTCCTCCCGCAGGGGATTATGATGGGAGTCCTCAGGAGCCGGGAATTTAATAGTCAGGCGGCTTATTTCCTCCTGCATATTTCCGGCGACAGGGAATAGGATAAAGCCTTTTTTGATCGTCCTGGGAGGGTAGGAGCCCCCCACGTCCGAAGATATGGTCACGTCAGGGGGAAAATTTTGGCCGGAGGGCGTTGTTAAAACCATTTCTTCCGGGTAATAGTAGACAGTTTGGTCTCCAGTATTGGCTATTTCCAGGCCCAAGGCCACCTGGCCGCTCCTGTCTTGTGGGGCATTGAGGAAGTTTACGATACCGATGTTGACGATTCTTATTTTAATCGGTTCCAGCTCCACTATGCGGTCAATATTATAGACTTTGCTGAGCGGTGTGCCGGGATCAACCTTGGCCACGGCCATATCAGAATCGGGTGAAGACGGTGCCGGGCTTTTGTTACATCCCGTTAGCAAGGATAAGAACCCCCAAAGCCCCATTATTAGAAATAAGCCTTTCATCCAGTGCTTCACTTCTTATTAACCTCCTACTCGCAATCTGGCCATAGGGTCAGCCGGCGACTTCCCTTTACCGCCTTCTTTATCCCATGAAGAGAGATGCAAAACCAATGCCAGCTGTTAAAAAAAGAACCAAGCATGCTGGAGGCCCTTTAATGCCAACGAACTCGCGTTAAGTGGGGCATAAAAGGGACAGAATGAGACAGGAATGTCTCTAGAACTAGGTTCGCTAGTTGAACCCCTCGACCATCCTATTCCTTGTGTTCTTGTGGCCTGTATTTTGTACTTATGGCACGGATCTTGCAACGGAAAGGGCCTTGAATCCTCTTTTCACAAACCTCAGTGCTAGCTGTGAATAAATAGACAAGCGGCATCGACCTAGGCAACGGGAAACTAACGGGAAGCGGCAAAAACAAAGGGATAGGCAGCAAGGTGGAATTGAGACGGATTTCACAAACTTCTACCTACCCGGTTACCAACCCAGTGCCCCGGTTTAGTCGCTCAAAAGGAGGTGGCAAAGGTGTTATGGAGGTTAAGCTTAAGAAACCTTCAGCGCAGGCCCTGGCAAACCGGCTTAACCTTAATGGTAGTGGCTACTTGTACGGCTTCACTGGTGGCTTGTCTGCTGCTGGTAAAAGGCATTGAGGTGGGCACGCGAGGAGCCGTAGATAACCTGGGAGCAGATATCTTGGTTTTGCCCCCTGGAGTGGAATATGACCCCGACCAGGTGTTGTTTACCGGTATCCCGGTGAATGTCTATATGCCGGCCCAAATGCTAGAAAAGGTTAAGTCCGTTGCAGGAGTCGCCGAAGCTACCGCCCAGTTCTTTAGCCAGACCTTAAATCAGAGCTGCTGTAGCCTCCCCGAGGAATACAGATTAGTTGGCTACGATCCCCAAACGGATTTTGTGGTGAAAAGGCTGTTGGACAAGTCGGTTGGACGGGATTTAAATCCCAATGAAGTGATAGTAGGTGGCGAGGTACCGGCCTTTTTAGGGGATCGAGTGCTGATATTGGGTCATCCCTATGAAGTGGCGGGTTACTTACGCCCTCTGGGAGGCGGGGTGGATAAAACTATCTTTATTCACATTTCCAATGCGCGCCAGATCTCAGCCGAAAGTCCTTACTTGCAACACCTGTGGAAGGAAGCGGGGGACCCCGCCCACCTTGTTTCAGCCATACTGGTCCGGGTGCAGGAGGGGGCGGCCCCTGAAGTGGTGGCTAGGTCCATTAACAGCCTAGGGGGTGTAAGGGCGGTAACGGCAGGAAAGCTGTTCCTGGACTTAAAAAAGCAGCTGTTGGTATTGGTGGGTGTTAGTTGGTTGCTGGTAGTGGCCCTTGGAGGGGTCATTGTGGCCTCCCTCTTATCCCGCTATACCTCCTTAGTGATAGAACGCCAGGGGGAAATAGGCCTGCTGCGGGCCCTGGGGGCTAGGAAGGGGCACATTTTCTCCATGGTGATGCTAGAAACCCTTTGGACCGGCTTGGGGGCCGGCCTGTTGGGCCTCCTGGGCGGCTGGGGGATAACGCTCATTCTGAAGGGGTTGGTGCAGAAATCCGGTTCCTTTCCTTTTCTGCTGCCTCCGACGGCTGAGGTGGCCCTGCTGCTGGGAGGTATACTTCTGGTCATCTTAATCCTGAGCGCTCTAGCGGCCGCCTGGCCGGCTAGAACCTGCTCCTGCTTGGACCCGGTAACTGCGCTGACCGAAGGGGAGCTCAAGTAAGGAGGGAGTAGGGGAATGGAGATCAGGTTGCTAAAAGTTTCGCATTGCTTTGACGACGGCTACGGCGGAAAGGTGACCCCCTTACGGGAAATCGATTGGACCTTGCAAGGGGGGGAGACCTATGCCCTCCTGGGCCCCTCGGGAAGCGGCAAGACGACATTACTTTTTATCCTGGGCTGCCTGCTCCGCCCTACCGAGGGGGAGGTGATAATGGACGGGCGGAACGTGTACCACTTGAGCGAAGACCAGCTGAGCGAGCTGAGGGGCCAAAGGATAGGATTTGTTTTTCAACGTTGTTATCTGATACCTACCTTGACTGTCTGGGAAAACCTGGCCTTACCTGCTTGGGTACTGAAGAAGGAAATACCGAAGAGAAAATTGGCCACCAGGATAGAGGAATTATTGGAACAGTTCGGCCTTAAGGAAAGAGCCGGGTTTTTACCCCACCAGCTGAGCGGAGGGCAGCGCCGTCGGGTGGCTCTGGCCAGGGCCCTGCTTTACGATCCGGAAATAATCCTGGCCGATGAGCCCACGGCTGAAATGGATGAGGCTCAACGTCAAAAGGTGGCGGAGTGGCTACTGACCACCAGGCGCCAGGGTAAAACTGTAGTGGTGGCTACCCATGATACCTGGTTGGCTTCCCAGGCCCGGCACATCTTCGCTTTAAAAAATGGGAAGCTGTACTTGCAGAATAAGAATAGCCTGGCTGTATAAAGGAGCCATAACGAGGGGCCGACCCACCACCTCTTTTTAGCCTGCTGCTATTGGGGGTAAGGAAGGCGGCACAGTGGGGGAAGGATTGGTCGGCCCTTTTTTTACCACGAACAGTTCAGACCGAACAACCCGAGGAGGGATGGACGTTGAAAACTAAACTGCAGAAAGTCACCGGGACCATAGGTTTACTGCTGGGAGGGCTGATCATTTTGACTCCCTTCCACCTGGCTCCGGTATGCCAGAGGCTCCTGGAGCTGAAAACCGGGAGGCTCGTCCATATGCGCTGCCATTATACGGGACAGGCTGAAGTTTACCTGGGTATCGCTGTCCTTTTGACGTCCCTATTTTTCTTGCTGGCCCAGGGAAGCGGGGCCAGGAAAGCCCTGGGGAAAGTATGGGCGGTTTTAGGGCTGCTAGTTCTCCTCCTTCCCACAAAGTACGGTATCGGTGTTTGTCTTAGCCCCATGGAATGCTGGACTACGCGCATAGTATTGTATGTGCTGGGCGGATTAGTAGTGGCAAATGGGCTGGCCGTTCACTTGGAAAAAGACAGGGCGGCAGATGCCACTTCAGGAGAAAGGCGGGCGCACCTTAGCTCGGCACCCTAATAGGCTATACCCGACGGTCCCCTTCACTTATCCCCCTGATTAAGCCCTAGCTTTGGCTTCCCGGCCTAGACCGGGAAGCCTTTTTTGTTGTGACCGGGTCCTATAGGGGCATTTATGTCCCTTGGTGAGGCAATTTTGTCCCATCCTTTAG
Organism: Thermanaeromonas sp. C210; assembly: GCF_013167955.1. Taxonomy (NCBI): domain Bacteria; kingdom Bacillati; phylum Bacillota; class Clostridia; order Neomoorellales; family Neomoorellaceae; genus Thermanaeromonas; species Thermanaeromonas sp. C210. Next base: position 361,056 of record NZ_BLWF01000002.1, on the reverse strand, counting down.
GGGGTAACCTGACGTAAGGGTTTCTGGGAGAAGGCCCTCGCTTAGACCGGCCGTCCTGGCATAGAATTTGCTAAAGTTGTTCAGTAAAAGTGAAAGGTTTCTCATAAAAAGACCCCCTTAGTTTTCCTTGCCGGAGCAGCACTTCTTCGCGAAACCTTTCACAAACAGCTTGGAAGAGGAGAGGGAGGTGACCGCACTTGTGAGAGTCACGTTCACGGGAACTATGGTCCTGGTAGGTATGGTGATAGGATTCTTGTTCTTTTCTCCGTATGCCATTCCCCAACAGGTTCCCAGTGAGGCGGAAGCGGATACCGCCGGCGCCCTTGCCTTTCAAGGAGCCTGTACGACATGCCACGGCGTGGACCGGGTAGAGAATTACCAGGGGAATCAGAGCTGGGAGGAGATCATTCAGCTTATGCGCGATTTTGGGGCCTTTATAACAGAGGAAGAAGCCAAGGAGATCCAGCAATATTTAGAAAGCACTTATCCCAGATAAAGGTTAAGGAGGGGGGAGAAGGGTGGCGTTTTTCCCAGAGGAGAAATGGGGGGAGAAAGACATCGAAGGCTTAGTGGTTTTAGGGCTGAGCGCTTGGGCTTCCATCACCCTGTTACTCATGCTGGTCAGGAGTTGGACGGCTGGCAATTGGAACTGGGTGGCCATCTTAAGCGGCTTGATATGTTGCAGCGCCTCTCTGGGGACCAGCGCCTGGAGGCGGCTGGTCTTGAACGGAGAGGGAGAAAGGGGTGAAGAGGGTGCCAGCTGATAGAATTCGAGGACTTTCGCGCCGGCAGTTTTTAACCCTCCTCATGGAAGTCCCGGTGGTACTAGGTGTGACTACACCTCTGGTGCTTACCGCCGGAGCGCTGTCGCCGCCCCGCTCTTTAAGGCCCCTTCCGCCGCGCATGGCCGTGGCCAAAGAAGAGGAAGTTGGGGAAAAACCGGTGGAATTCATCTATGACGGCTACCCTGCCATTCTCTTCAAGAAGGATGGGGAATACAAAGCCTTTTCTCGGGTATGTACCCATTTGGGCTGTATTGTGGCCTGGAAGGAAGAGGAGCAGGTTTTTGAATGCCCTTGCCATGGCGGCGTATTTGACGCCGAAGGCAAAGTAGTGAAGGGGCCGCCCCCTGAACCTTTGCACCGCCTGGCAGTCTGGGTAGAAAACGGCTTGGTAATGGTGGAAAAGGAGGTGGGGTAAAAGTAATGGCTTCCCAGCTGAAGGAACCAGATTTGAAGTCCATATGGCGAGAGGTTGCCGATCACCCGGTGCCTTTTCATGCCCGTAGTTTTCTTTACTGTTTTGGAGGGCTTACTTTTCTAACCTTCCTAGTGCAGACGGTCACCGGCATAATACTCGCTATTTACTACCGGCCTACACCGGAAATGGCTTATCAAAGTGTCAAATTTATCATGGAAGAAGTGCCCATGGGTAGCGTTATACGCTCTGTGCACAATATTGGCGCCAATCTTATGGTGATTCTCGTAGTCATCCATATGTTGCGGGTGATCTACACGGGTTCCTATAAACCTCCCCGGCAGTTCAACTGGGTAGTCGGGGTTTCGCTGTTACTGCTGGTCTTAACTTTCTGCTTCACGGGCTACCTCCTGGTGTGGGATCAGGTAGGTTACTGGGCTGCCATTATCGGTACCAAGATTATGGGGTCCATTCCTCTATTAGGAGACAAATTGCTGGTGCTCACCCAAGGTGGTACGAAGGTGACCGGTTACACGTTGACGAGGTTTTACGCTTTGCATGTGGTGGTGCTGCCCATACTGACCCTTATTCTGATGGGTATCCATTTTTTCCTGGTGCGCAAGCAGGGCATATCCGGTGGTTTATAAGGGGGGTAAGGGATGGAACAACAAATGGAACAGCGAGCCCCCAAGGGGAGTATCCCTTTCTACCCACACCATTTTATGGCAGAACTCGCCTTAGCCCTGGGTTTTATCGGTCTAGTTTTGTTCCTGGCCGGTATAGCGCCCCGTGAACTGAGGCCCCCGGCCAATCCTATAATGACGCCTGCCCATATCAAGCCCGAGTGGTACTTTTTATGGGTATACGGCCTTCTCAAAGTTGTCCCGCAGCTTTTAGGACTGGCGATCTCCGCCCTGGTATTCCTGGCCCTGTTCCTGCTGCCCTGGCTGGACAGGAGCCCTCACCGGCGACCGGAAGAAAGGCCTAAAGTCATCATAGGTACCCTGCTAGTCCTCATCGGCCTGGTGGTCCTAACCTATGTGGGGCTCAGATAGCAGGGTGATGGCCAGCACTCGAACAAAGGAGGTATATCCCCGTGGAGGCAAAGGGTAAGGGGGGGATCCTGCTGTTCTTGATGTGGGCGGGAATAGGTTTCCTAGGGGGCCTTACCGCCAGTGTGGCGGCGGCGCCCAGGTATTTCCCGGAGGTGGCCCAAACAGCATCTACGGTTTATAATGCTGGCTTAAATGTAGAGGAGCAAGCTGCATCAGGAGATAAGGGAACCCCCGAAAGCGAGGCCGGGGAGAGCACAGCCGCTACCGGTGAGCAAAAGGAAGCGGAAATTTTCACCACCCTGGGCTGCATCCAGTGCCACAAAGTGAGTGCTTATAACGTGAAGGGCGGCGAGACGGGACCCGACCTTTCCAACGCCTATCACAATGTCCCGGCTCGCTATGGTAAGACCCTGGAAGAGTTCCTGTGGAACCCCGAGGGTACTATGGCCGAAATTTTACGAGGGAGGGAGATTACCGATGAAGAAAAGACGATAATCCTGGAGCTGCTGACTAGGGTAGCCGAGGGAGGGCCAGACGAGGGCGCGCCAGCCCCGACTCAGGAGCAAGAAACGAACCCGTGATTCTAGGTAGCGGGTGACGGAAGGAGGATAGTAAGCATATGGAAAAGAGGTCCTTTAGTAAGATTGTCTTAGCCCTAGCGGGCCTCCTGGTAGGCTTGGTACTGGCTGTATTCATTACCGGCCGGGTGAACCCTTCGGCGAGCCAGGAAGGGGCCTCTTTCAACTTTTCAGCCTCTAATACGGGTGTAGCCGATGAAGTTGTGGAGGCGGCCCTAAAAACTTATGTACCGCCCGGCAAACTGGATGAATATTACCTTTTTGCCTCGGGCGGGCATTCTGGAAACGTATTTGTGTACGGCGTACCTTCCATGCGGAGGATCAGGACTATTCCGGTCTTCACCAAAGAATCGTCGGTGGGTTACGGCTGGACGGCAGAGACCAAGGAAATGCTGGGTAATTTTACCTGGGGAGACGTCCATCACCCGGCCTTAAGCGAGACGAACGGGGAATACGATGGTCGCTGGCTGTTCGTCAACGATAACGCCAACAGCCGGGTGGCCCGTATAGACCTGGATTCCTTTACCACCAAGCAGATATTGGGGCCCATCCCCAATATTTACGGCCCCCACGGTGCCGTCTTCCTTACCCCCAATAGCGAGTATTTCATGATGGCGTCCCGCTTCGCCGGGCCCATCCCCTTTGGCAAGTATGCCCCTATTGAAAAATTTAAGGACGAATATTACTGCGTGCTGGCGGCCATTGCCATCGATCCCGAGAACGGGAACATGAGCTTGGCCTGGGAGGCTTTATTGCCGCCCTGGTCTTACGACCTCTCGGATGCCGGAAAATTGGTCAGCGATGGCTGGATGTTCCTTACCAGCTATAACACGGAAGAAGCGTATACCCTGCTGGAGGTTAATGCCTCCCAGCGGGAGAGGGACTATATCGTAGCTATGAACTGGAAGATGCTAGAAAAGGCTGTCCAGGAAGGTAAATACAAGGAGATCGGCGGGGCCAAGGTTATCGATCCCCGCGATGTTCCGGGATCTACTTATCTAATACCGTGCGCCAAGAGCCCCCACGGTGTAGACGTTTCGCCGGACGGGAAATACATTATAGGCAACGGCAAGCTGTCGCCCACGGTTACGGTGTTCAGCTTTGAGAAATTCATGGAGTGCATCGAGAATAAGGATTTCCAGGGCGAGGAGCGCGGCTTCCCCATCGTCAACTATGACAAGGTGAGGGTGGCGGAAGTGGAAGTAGGCCTGGGGCCCTTGCACACCCAATTTGATGATCAGGGCTACGCTTATACCAGCTTATTTGTGGAAAGCGCCGTGGCCAAATGGTCTTTGACGGATTTCAAAGTGGTGGATAAGGTGCAGGTCCACTATTGCCCAGGCCACCTGTGCGCTGCCGAAGGGGATACTGTTTCTCCGGACGGCAAGTACCTGGTCGCCTTAAACAAGCTGGCCAAGGACAAATTCCTATCCGTCGGGCCGTCTCATCCCGAGTCCATGCAACTGGTCGATCTCACCTCGCCCAAAATGAAGGTCCTTTTCGACAATCCGGTGGACCCGGAACCCCACTACGCTCAAATGATCAAGGCGGACAAAATCAAGACTTTCGAAGTCTATCCCAAGGATGAGCAATTAGAGGGTGCGGTCTACAAAAAGGAGGACGCCAGGGTAGAGCGCAATGGCAACCGGGTAAACGTCTATATGATGTCTTACCGCAGTCGTTACTATCCCGACGTGGTGGAAGTGAACGAAGGGGACCACGTTACTTGGTACCTAACAAACACCGACTTCGATGAAGACATTACCCACGGTTTTGCCATCTGTTTGTATGACATCAATTTCGAGGTCCAGCCTGGCCAGACGGAAAAGATAGAATTTGTGGCCGATAAACCCGGCGTATATCCCTTCTATTGCACCAACTTTTGTTCGGCCCTTCACCAGGAAATGCAAGGGTTCCTAATCGTAAAACCTAAGGATCAACAATAGCCTCAATGAAGGGGAGGGTCTAAAGGTTACGGCCGCGGGTCCCCCCCTCTTTACCTCACCTGAAAGGAGAGATAGGGGTGAAAAACCTGATCTATGGCCGGCTTAATACCACGGGGAGGGTTTTATTTTTACTGTCAGCGGCCCTGTTAATTGCTTCCCTGTTTTTCCCCTGGTGGTATATGAACCTGGTAGCGCCTCAATACCCGGAGGGGCTTCCCATGACGGTGTACGCTAACAAGATAGGCGGCCGCATCGATATCATTAACAACCTCAACCATTACATTGGCATGAAAGAAATTCAGGAAGAAGACTTCCCTGAGTTAAAGTATATGACCTATGGGGTAAGCTTACTGGCCTTCCTGGCCGTCCTCACGGCTTTACTGCGCCGCAATTGGCTAGGACTTTTAACGGCCGGGCTGGGCTCTGCAGGAGGAGCTCTGGGGATTTACCGCCTGTGGTACTGGCTCCATAAGTACGGTACCGAGTTAGATCCCCAGGCGGCAATGAAAATCCCGCCCTTTACCCCGCCCATGATAGGTACTAACCAACTGGCCAATTTTACCACCTATACGGGGTTCGGTCTGGGCGGCTATCTGCTGGGGATAGGGATACTGCTAATGGTATTAAGCCTGTGGAGGTTCCGGCAATGGGACGAAAAATCCTCCTCCTCGGCCTCTTTGCCTTCCTCATCTTAGGGGGTGTCAACGGCACGGCGCTTGCAGCCACCATAGAGGTATGGCCCGGGGGACCGGTCAGCACTATCCAGGAGGCCCTGGATAGGGCGGATAACGGAGATATTATCCGTGTACACCAGGGCCACTACCGGGAGAGACTGGTGATAAGTAAGTCCGTTTCGCTGCTAGGGCTAGAATGTCCGGTGATCGACGGAGGAGGGGTGGGGGATGTAATAACCATCCTGGCCGATGATGTCGTCATTAAGGGCTTTGAAATCCTGGGTAGCGGGAAAAAACTGGAGGATTCCGATGCAGGTATCAAATTAAAGTCGGCTAGGGGGGTAGTCATCGAAGACTGCCGTATCGTGAACAATCATTTTGGCATCTATCTGGATCGTTCGGAGGGCAATATCATCCGGCGCAACCTTATCCGGGGCAGGCCGGTAAAGGGTAGGGCGGAAGCCTATCAAGTCGAGAATGATCCCTACGCCGGTTATCACCCCACTTTTGAGGGAGAGGGAGGCGATGGTATTCACCTGTTTGCCTCCTCAGACAACCAGATCGAGAACAACGTAATTGTAGACACCCGGGATGGCATTTATTTTAATTATGCCCATAACAACTGTGTAATCGGGAACAGGATTTCGGGGGTAAGATATGGCATTCACTACATGTATTCCGATGATAATTACTTCGAGGCCAACCTTTTAACTCATAATGTGGCAGGGGCGGCCCCCATGTTTTCTAAGCGGATTGTGTTTCGGAGAAACGTTTTTGCCCATAGCCGGGGGCACAGGGCTTATGGCGTACTTTTTGCAACTTGCGATGATAGCCTTGCCGAGGAGAACATTATCGTGGACAATACCAGAGGCGTTTTCTTTGACGTCTCCTTGCGCAATGTTTTTCGGCGCAATATGGTGGCCCTTAATGATATTGGGCTGGACCTGATATCTAGTTCCTCGGACAACCTTTTTGTGGAAAATAACTTTATCGATAATCTCCAGGACGTTGTCATGGTATCGGGACGAGTGGGGGAAGGAAACCGCTTTTATGAGGAAGGACGAGGCAACCACTGGAATGATTACTGGGGTTTCGATCTGGACCGGGACGGCATTGGAGATATACCCCACCGGACGGGGGACCCTTTTACTTACTTGATGGCCCGATATCCGGCAGTGCGGTTATTTCTGAACAGCCCTGCGGCTAAAGCCCTGGAGTTTTCGGAGAGAATTTTCCCCCTGGTGGATGTTCCTAAAGCGGAAGACCGCTATCCTCTAGCCCAGCCCGTGGAGATTGAAATACCGGAGTTTGGCGACCAGGAGAGGCAAGTTCATAGCAAGGCGTTGGGATGGTATTCTCTCTTCATGTTGCTCTTAGCCGGTGCCATTTTTAGCCGTGCCTTTCGCCTGAGTTCCGGGAGAAGGGAGAGGTGGCGGCTCCTGGGGAGGAGAGGTAGTCCATGGTAAGATGTCGGCTTTTCCTGTTGCTATTGGTAGGGCTGGCCCTGGCGGGTTGCGGAGGAGGTCCGGAAGATGTGGAACCCCAAGCCATTGATCCTACCCTAGACATTTGCCCGGTATGTAAAATGAGCATCGTAGATATGCATTTTGCCGCCCAGCTCATCGATAGCATGGGAAACCCCATCAGCTTCGACGATATAGGGTGTATGGTCCTTTATCTTAAAAGGCTGGGGCCCGAGGGGAGCCAGGGGGTAAAGGCCCTTTATGTAACGGATTTTAATATGCTGGAATGGTTGCCGGCCAGGGAGGCTTATTACGTACAGGGGCGCATCAATACTCCCATGGGGTTTGGCATCGTGGCCTGTAGCCAGGAGGAAGAGGCCCAAAGGTTAGCCGAACGCACCGAGGGTAAAGTCCTTACCTGGGAAGAGGTACTGGAAGCCAAATTGACGGTGGGGTTTGATCCGGCCCGGCAGGCTGAAGACAAAGGGGAACAGGATGCTTCTGAGGAAAGAGGGGAAGAGGGGATCCCACCTGCAAGGTAAACCGAGAATCCCAGGGGGAATTGTTATTGTGGAGTAGAAGATGAGGGAGGATGGAAATGAGCCTGGGGAATATCCTGACGGTGGCAGAAAAAGAGATGTTGGAATCCATCCGCAACCGATGGCTTACCACCTTTGCCGTGGTATTCGGTCTTTTGGCCCTTTTAATCTCCTTTTTTGGCCTGTCGGCGTTAGGGCTGCGAGGCTACCAGGGGTTTAACCGGGTGACGGCCAGCTTGCTGAACCTGGTGTTGTACCTGTTGCCCCTCATTGCCCTGGTAATGGGGGCTTACAGTGTGGCCGGGGAAAGGGAGAGCGGCTCCCTCCATGTCCTACTTACCCATCCTGTTCACCCTGGCGAGGTAATTATGGGCAAGTTCCTGGGCGTAGCCCTGGCCTTGGTGGCCGCTATCTTTAGCGGCTTTGGTGGCGCGGGAGTGGTCATGGCCTGGAAGACGGGGGTCTTATACCTAGGGGACTATTTGGTTTTTGTGGGCCTTTCCGTGGGTTTGGCCCTGATCTTTTTAAGCTTGGCCATCCTGATCTCGGTGATCTCAACCAGGCGAGCTCAAGCATTAGGGCTGGCTATTTTTGTCTGGTTTGTGATTATCTTAGTCTACGATTTCTTAGCCATCGGAGTGGCTGCCCTCCAGCAAGTCACCCTGGTAGTACCCCTGTTATTAGCTTTATTACTATTGAACCCGGCCGATATGGTGCGGGTGCTAGTTATTCTTCAGTTAGGGGGTGAGGCCACTTTCGGCCCTACCCTGGCGGCTTTAACCCGGGTGCTATCCGCGGGCTCGGGGGAAGCATTACTTTTAGTGGTTCTGGCCTTATGGATGATTTTGCCTCTGGCCGTGGCCGCCTTGTGGTTTAGCAGGAGGCAGGACTATTAGCGAGGAGGAGAATAGGAAGGCGGAAGAGCATGAATAGAGACTATGTCCTGCAAGTAAAGGCTTTATATAAGTATTACGGAGGATTCGCTGCCGTTAAAAATATTTCTTTTCAGGTTGCCCGGGGAAAGGTTTTTGCCCTCCTGGGCCATAACGGGGCGGGTAAAACTACCTTGATTAAGATGATCGTAGGTCTGGTGAACCCCAGCAGCGGCCAGATCATAATCGAGGGTCATACCCACCAGCGGAAACCCCAGGAGACTAAAATGAACATAGGCTATTTACCCGAGAAGATGAGCTTCTATGATAATCTAACCGCATGGGAAACCATCCGCTTTTACGCCAAGTTAAAGGGGCAACCTGCGGAAAGGTGTGCGGAAGTCCTGGAGCAGGTGGGCTTAAAGGAAGTCATGCATAAACGGGTGGGAACTTTTTCTAAGGGTATGCAGCAGCGCCTAGGCCTGGCCCAGGCCATTATCCACCGGCCCCAGTTGCTGATCTTGGATGAACCTACCACGGGCCTGGACCCCTTGGGGGTCTGCTGGCTAAAACAAATGATTCGCACCTGGAATGAAGAAGGTACCACCGTTTTCTTCTCCTCCCACAATTTGGCCGATGTGCAGGAGCTAGCCCACCGGGTAGCCATTTTGTGCCGGGGAGAGATGGTGGCTCTGGGTACCATTGCCCAACTGCAGGCACAACTAAACTTGAAGGTCAAGATGAAAATCAGGTTGGCCGGTCAATATCCCTTTCCCTGGTTGATGCAACTGGCTGACAAGGGACTGGGGTTTATGGAAATGGGAGAGAACCAGTTGACAGTTACCTGTAATGTGGGAGAGAAGGGTAAAATAATAGAGCAGCTACTGGCCCAGGGGGTTCATATTGCCGACTTTGAGGTAGAGGAACCTGGGCTAGATATAATTTACCAGGAAGTCATGCAGCGGGCAGGTCTCTCTACCCCTCTCGCGAAGACGTGATTGGTTGTCAACTTATTTTTTAAGGTGCTCTCCCTTTTTCCTACTGGTCTTAAGGAGGCAAGCACCGTTGCTTTTCACAAGGGGTTCCTCTAGGATTGTTCTCGGATGGGGTTCCCCTTTATTGATTCCTTAACGGCTTTTTTCCTTGACATGGTTGGTAGCCGTACCTATAATACCTATAAAAGGCAGGAGGCCGGAAGCACTGGGCGTTGCTCCAGTGCTTTTGAGCGCATAAAGAGCCAATAAACTTCATATATTGAGTTACCGAATCGGCGCAGGAAGAAAGAAAGAGTAAGGAGCGAATGTAAATGGCCGAAAAAGAAGTCCTCCTGACCGTCGACGGATTAAAGAAGTTGGAGGAAGAGCTGGAGTATCTTAAGTCCGTTAAACGGCGGGAAGTGGCCGAACGTATAAAGCAGGCCATCGAGTTCGGGGATATCAGTGAAAACTCGGAGTACGAGGACGCCAAAAACGAGCAGGCCTTTTTAGAAGGCCGCATTCTTGCTTTAGAGAAGAAGTTGCGCCACGCGCGTGTTATCGATACCCAGGA